>CAXGZN010000059.1:0-1620 GCA_964014565.1 uncultured Gammaproteobacteria bacterium | reverse complement strand
TTGAACAAGAGGGAACAAAATGGTTAGTTTTAGCATTCGCAAAATTAGAAAAAATATAATTAAGAGTAATTTCGTATTCTTTACTTTATTGTTTGCAATAAGCTGCTCAGATTCTTCTAACACTGAACAAAAAATAGATAAGCAAAAAACCTATAACTGGTCTCTTGTAACGACATGGCCCAAAAATTATCCAGGTTTAGGTATGGCTCCAGAAAGGCTAGCAAAGCTTGTTAAAGAAATGAGTGATGGGAGAATGAATATAACAGTCTATGGAGCTGGCGAAATTGTTCCAGCAATGGGGGTTTTCGATGCTGTATCCTCAGGATCAGTTCAAATGGGACATAGCGGCGCTTATTATTGGAAAGGCAAGATTCCTGCAGCACAATTCTTTGCTGGAGTTCCGTTTGGACTAAATGCCAAAGAAATGAATGCTTGGGTAAATAGAGGCGGTGGATTAGAAATATGGAGAGAGCTTTATAAGCCCTTTAATATTTATCCGATACCTTGTGGCAATACTGGAACACAGATGTTTGGTTGGTTCAATAAGGAAATTAACTCATTAGATGATTTGAAGGGACTAAAAATGAGGATACCAGGAGTTGGAGGAGAGGTTTTTAAAAGAGCCGGCGGTAATCCAGTTAATATCCCTGGCGGTGAATTATATACAGCTATGCAGACCGGAACTATAGATGCAGTTGAGTGGGTTGGCCCATACAATGATTTAGCTTTTGGTTTTCAGCAAGTTGCAAAATATTACTATTATCCAGGGTGGCATGAACCTGGATCTATGCTTGAATTATTAGTAAATGATGATGCTTGGAACTCACTCCCGTCTGACTTACAAGCAATTATTGAAACTGCAGCTAAAGCGGTTAATCAAGATTTATTAGATGAATACACAGCCTCAAACAATAAGGCTCTTAAAGAACTTATTGAGACACATGGAGTTGAGTTAAGAAAACTTCCGGAAGAAGTAATTATGGAATTTAAAAAAATCTCTGATGAGATTATTGCGGAAAGTCTTAACGACGAGACAATAAGAAAGGTTCATACCTCTTTTCAAGATTTTTTAGATGAGGTCTCAGACTATCATTCAATTGCAGAAGATGCCTTTGTTGAAGCTAGATCAAATAGTGATTAAAGATTTAGGTAAAAAGCAATATCAAGAAACCTTTTCTGCAATGAAAGATTTTGTAGTAAAGGGTGAAGATGAATCTATTTGGATGCTTGAGCATGATCCAGTCTTCACGCTCGGAACCGCTGCAGACCAAAAACACATTTTAAAAAGAACAAATATTGATATATTCCAAGCAGATAGAGGAGGAGAGGTTACCTATCACGGACCAGGTCAGCTCGTCATATATTTTTTATTAAATATAAAAAAAAGGAATCTTGGACCAAAGAAGTTTGTAAAACAATTAGAGAACTTAGTGCAGAAGACGCTTTTAGATTTTCAGATTAAAAGCAATACTATAGAAGGCTCACCCGGAGTCTATGTAGATTCAAAGAAGATAGCTTCAATTGGACTCCGTTTTTCAAAAGGTTATTCCTATCACGGCATAAGCATCAATGTTGATATGGATCTAGATCCTTTTAAAAATATTAATCCCTGTGGTTATG
>CAXGZN010000058.1:0-2017 GCA_964014565.1 uncultured Gammaproteobacteria bacterium | reverse complement strand
TAAGACCAACAAGCGCAAGCTTAACACCCGAAAAGCTTAACGGTCACTCAGAAGAAGAAGTTAAATTATATGACTTAATTTGGAGACAGTTTATTGCATGTCAAATGCCAGACGCAAAATATTTATCAATTAATGCAAAAGTTGTTCTTGACGATTATGTTTTCAGCGCAAGAGGAAGAGAGGTAATTTTTGATGGTTATACAAAAATATCTAAACAAAATGCTAAAAAAGCAGAAGAAGAAAACCTTCCAAGTTTAGAAGAGGGCCAGGTTTTAAAATTGGTAGAAGTAAAGAATGAGAAAAAATTTACAAAACCTCCTGCTAGATTCTCCGAGGCAGCACTTGTAAAGGAGCTTGAGAGCAAAGGAATAGGTAGACCATCAACATATGCAGCAATTATTTCTACAATTCAGGCTAGAGGTTATGTGAAACTTGAAAATAAAAGGTTCTTTGTAAATAAAATTGGCTTGATTGTTTCTGACAGACTTATAGAAAGTTTCAATGAAATTATGGATTATGATTTTACAGCCAATTTAGAAAATGAACTTGATGAAATAGCGTCTGGGAATCTTGAGTGGAAATCAGTTTTAAATAAGTTTTATCAGACATTCCAAGATGATCTAAAGAGTGCAGGATCGACTGAAGATGGCATGAAGCCAAATGATCCAACTAAGACAGATATTGTTTGTTCTTCCTGTGAAAAAAGTAATATGCTCATAAGAAACTCGGCTAATGGAGTCTTCTTGGGTTGTGAAGGTTATCACAAGTCTGGTGATGAGCAATGCAAGCACACCATGAATCTTATCAGTGGAGATGAGGCGATAAGTGTTGATGACCAAGAGGAAGCCTCAAATCTTTTTATCAAAAAACGATGTCATATATGCGAAACAAGCATGGATAACTATTTAATAGATGAAAATAGAAAGATGCATGTATGTGCAAATAATCCTGAATGCTCAGGGTTTCTTTTAGAGGATGGTAAATTTAAGATTAGAGGGTACGACGGTCCAACTCTCGAGTGTCATAAGTGCGGAGCAGAAATGCAGTTACAAACTGGAAGGTTTGGTAAATATTTCCTTTGTCAAAATGATAATTGTGGAGCAACAAGACAGTTAATGAGAAACGGTGAACCAAAACCAATTGTTATGGATCCAATAAATACAAACATTGCATGTGAGAAGGTTGAAGATATATTCCTCCTAAGAGATAGCTTAAAAGGACTTTTCTTGGCAGCTAGCCAATTTCCAAAAAATAGGGAAACAAGAGCAATAAAGTCAGCTGAATTAAAAGTTATTGATGAGGTGAAGGAACTCCTGCCTGAAAAGCATCATTACCTTATAGATGGTCCTGATAGTGACCTAGATGGATCACCCTTGGTCATTAGATATAACAAAAATTTAGACATTCATTATTTATCTGCAGAAAAAGATGGTAAGAGAACAGGAAACAACTACTTCTTTGAGGAAGGTAGTTGGCAGAGAAAAGAAAAATAACCACTTGAAATCTTATTAAAACTCATTAAATAAGAATAGTAACTTGCTTTTTATAAAGTTGGTGTTACGCTGAACTAAATCAAAAAAAATGAATAATTACCTCGAATTAGCCCAATTATCAGATGGCACTATTGTCCTCAGAAGGTCCGATGATAAGGAAAATCCTTTGGTAAAAATTAAGTTTTCTGGTGAGTCAAAGCAGCTCCTTCAAGGGCAAGAACTTCACATTGCTAAAGAAATGATAAGAGCCGGCATTGAATCAATAAGTGGGAATGTCTCTGATTTTGATGAATTTTTTGACTCGCAGTTAGACAATATAAAGAAAAAAGAAGTTACTCTTCACTAATTTTCTCGAATTAAACCTACACTTTTTCCTTCTATGAAGAATCCTTCTGTTTCTTTACTAATATATATTTCTTCAAAATCATCGTTTGCTGGAATAAGTTTTATTTGATTGCCAGATGATTGAAAGTATTTTAGCGTTACTTCATCATCTATCCTCGCTACAACTATATCCCCATTTC
>CAXGZN010000057.1:0-2026 GCA_964014565.1 uncultured Gammaproteobacteria bacterium | reverse complement strand
AGGCAACGGGTTTTGATCCCGTCATGCGTAGGTTCGAATCCTACCACCCCAGCCATATAAATATGAGTAACGGAACAATAGATATCTTTTCAGGGTCATCTTGTGTTGATCTTTCAAATGAGGTCGCAAAACTCTTAAATAGTGAGCTTTCTTCTATTGAATTGGGAACCTTTTCAGATGGCGAAATCCAATTAGAAATTAACGAAAATGTAAGAGGTCATGATACTTTTATAATTCAGTCCACCTGCTTTCCAGCTGATAAACATCTCATGGAACTAATGTTGCTAGCTGATGCCCTAAAGAGATCTTCTGCCTCTAAAATTACTGCTGTTGTTCCATATTTTGGCTATGCTAGACAAGATCGAAGAGTGAGATCTTCAAGAGTTCCAATTAGTGCAAAAGTTGTATCTGATATGTTTAGTTCTGTAGGCATTAATAGAGTGCTAACACTAGATCTTCATTCTGAAACAATTCAAGGTTTTTTTGATATGCCAGCTGATAATGTTTATGCAACAAAACTAATGGTTGAAGATATATCTAAAAATTATTCTCAAGATAATTTGGTTATTGTTTCACCCGATGTAGGAGGTGTTGTTAGATCTAGAGCTTTGGCAAAATATCTAGACGGTCTTGATCTTGCAATTATAGATAAGCGAAGAGATATGGCCAATAAGTCAGAAGTAATGAATATAATTGGTGATGTTGCTGGAAAAGAATGTATTGTTCCTGATGACATTATCGATACAGCAGGAACATTATGCAATGCAGCTAAGGCTTTAAAAAATGCTGGAGCAAGTAAGGTAAGCGCATATATAACTCATCCTGTTTTATCGGGTCCGGCTATTGAAAGAATAAGTAATTCTGAGATTGATGAACTTGTTGTAACTAATTCAATACCTCTTACCCAAGATGGTCAAAAATGCAGTAAAATACGCGTGATATCGATCGCACCAATAATATCAGAGTGTATTAAAAGGCTTTCTAATGAGGAATCCTTGAGTGCGGTTTTTTTATAAGAGGTTTTTATGTCAGAACAAATAATGATAAATGCAGTTACAAGGTCCGAGCTTGGCTCCAATAGAGCTAGAAATATTAGAAGTGACAATATGGTTCCAGCTGTAATTTATGGAAATGAAAAAGAGCTTTTAAATGTAAACATCCCTCTAAATGAGCTTACAAAAGCATCACAAAATGATCTATTTTTTACTCAGGTTCTAATCATTAAAGTAGGTGAAAATGATGAAAAAGTTGTACTCAAAGAACTTCAAAGGGAGCCTATGAAAGGAAAGTTGCTTCATGCTGATTTTATGAGAGTTTCGAGGAAAACTATGCTTAAAGTCACAATTCCTTTTAACTTTTTAAATGAGGAAGACTGTTTAGGAGTTAAGACAGAGGGTGGAGTTGTTACAAAAACAATGAGAGATATTGAAATTCTATGTTCTGCAGAAAATATTCCTGAAATTATTGAAGTTGATATTGCTGAACTTAATTTAGGAGACTCTATTAGACTTACTGACCTGTCTCTTCCAGAGGGTTCAGAAATTCCGGGGCTGACAGAAGAGACTGATCAAATGATAGTTTCTGTGAGTGCTCCAAAAGCTGTGGTTGAAGAAGAGCCTCTTGAAGATGAAGCTCTTGAAGGAGACGAAGATGGTGATGAGGCCACTGATGGAGCTTCTGACGAAGGCTCTGAAGGATCAGAAGAAAAAGAAGAAGCTACAGAATAATTTTCCTGTGCAAAAGGTATTTATTCTTGGTATCGGAAATCCAGAGGAAAAATATAACAACACCAGGCATAACATTGGTAAAGATTGGGTTGAAAAAATTGCCAAAGATCACGAACTAAGTTTTGTAAAAAAATCAAAATTAAAATGCAGTATCTGTGAGGTAAAACCTCATGTTTATTTGGTGGCGCCAGATGTCTATGTAAATGAAAGTGGTAAGGTTGCCTCCTTGCTCAAAAGATACCTGAATGCTAAACCTGAGTACATTTTAGTATTACATGATGACATTGATACACAGATTG
>CAXGZN010000056.1:0-2616 GCA_964014565.1 uncultured Gammaproteobacteria bacterium | reverse complement strand
CCTAAGACCAATGAGGCCACCCCAATCTTGCGCAAAAAAAATGATGTTTTTTAAATCTAGTTTCTTTATTAATGTTTCAACCCACATAATGTGGTTTGCATAAGAATAATCCTCTCTTGATGCGGGCTTATCAGATTTTCCAAATCCAATTAGATCAGGAGCAATAACTCTTTTGCCATTGGAAACTAAGATAGGGATAATTTTTCTATATAGGTATGACCATGTAGGCTCACCATGCATCAATAAAACAATTTCTTCAGATTCAGAGTTTTCATCAAGAAAGTGCATCCTTAAAGTCTGATCGTCATGCTCTATATCAATATAATTTGGCTCAAAAGGATAATCTTCTAGATTATCAAAACATTCATCTGGGGTTCTCAAAATTTTCATATTAACTTTTTACCAATCTTTCACAACCAGAACCATCGAGTATTTCTAATACCTTCGCCCTATCCTCTTCAGAGAGATTTTCAAATTCTTCTCTTATCCACTTTAGGCACTTGGCCTGATATGGAAAAGCTTTTTGACTCCATACAACACCATCTATTTCCGTTTCCCAAGTTTCATCTCCATTTTCTAACGCTTTGGCATTTGCTATCAATGCTGGTGCATAAACTTTACCGACTTCTGCAAAAAGTTCTTTGAGGCTACTTGGAACAGAATCAACATCTAACCACTCTTTATTCTCAATCTTTAGACCTGATAAATCCTCCATTGAGTTTATCCAAGCAACTGTTCTCTTAGAAATTTCATGAGCTATATTTCTAGATGTTGGATCGAATCCAATTAATTGAGTAAGTTGACCAAATATTGCAAAGTCTGAGGAGCTTGGTTTTTGTCCCAGAATGAATGGACTATTAGCAAGATGTTTTTCCATAATTGCCAGAAAACGTTTATAACTTTCTTCAATAACTGGTGCTGTCTTCTCGTTAGAACCAACCACCCACAACCTTTCAATCTGTCTTGGTCCTATATAGTCACTAAATTGTTTCCAATGCTCATCTGGAAGGCTTGCATTATGATTAAGGGGTAACAAGGAAGCAGCGTTTTCAGCATCCTCTTTAAAATGCCATCGGTAATGGAACATATATTTTGTAGCCCACTCATCTCCAAAATCTTCCAATAAAAAATTTAAAAAAGATAAAACGGGATTATCTGGAATTACGCTCCTTTCTAAATACTCTTTTTCAAAGCGTCTTAGTATCGGTGTAGAGTCAGTAACTGCCTCCATTTCTCCATCTTTATTTGGAAGAATAAATGTTGGAAGTAAGGCTGGTTTTGGTTTTTCAATGTTAAATTTTGTAAAAATCTCATCGCTATCAAGAATAGTTCCTGGATCACCCCAAATAATTTCATAATTTATATGTCTGTATCTTAGTAAAGAAATCATTTTTCTCGTGTAAGGAGATGGAGGAGCTCCAATCAAAGTTATTCTTTCTGAATTCATACTCTAAAGCACTCCTAAAAGGCTAAGAGCTATCAAAATGCTTACAAAAGTTAAAACAAGAAAAATATAGAATTCTTTCATCCTATTGTAGTTAAAAGCATTGTAGGTCATGCCAGAGAGAATGATTGGAAGAACAACAATAAAAATACTCCCAGCCAAGATTATAAGAGGTACGAATGCCAATAAAGTTAGTGCCTGAAGAATATATCTATTCATCTATTACAACTTCATTATTTATAGAATTTTGTATCTCAAGAAGAATCTGATTATTTTGAGTTCTGTAAGCTTCGAGAGCTTGAACAGACTCCTCTATAAAAAGAATTTGCCTTTTAAGAGATCTTATTTCAGCTTCTGACTGGCTGACAGTTCCTGATAAGTCAGGCTGATTTTCAATTGACTGAGTTAAATTATTTAATTCAGTATTGATTGAAGCTATAGCATCATCGATTTCTTTATCCGTTTTATTATATTTTTGGATAAGCTCATTTAAGCTTTTCGTAAGTTTTTCGATATTAACTTTATTTCTTTTGTTGCTAAGGTCCCAAAGCTTTCTAATCTCTTTATCTAAAAATTGTAGTTCTGCACCAACCTCAATGAGGGAATCTGAATTTACCTCATCTAACATAAGTAGTTGATCTTCAATTTTAGACAATCTGTCATCTAATGAAGCAGAGGTTGAATCAATTTTGGTACTTGTTTGTTCGGACCTGAGAAGCAAGAAGAGAACTGCGCCCAGTATGGCAACAAATATTATGCCAAGCATCAAGCTACTATTTTTTTGTGGCTTAAAGTTAATACTATCTTCTCTGCTTACTTTCATAAGTTAATTTATATATTTTTTTAAAAGTAATATAATTTATTAGCTTTGTAAAAGTATATTTTAACTGAAAAAAAAATTATGAATCTAGATTTCTCAGACGATCAAAAACTTCTTCAAGAAGAAGCTAAAAAATTTTTAACTAAAGAAGATGCTCTAAAAATAAATAGAGCAGTTATGGATAGTGATAAAACTTATGACCAAGACCTTTGGAATAAGATTGTAGAGCTTGGATGGACCGGTATTAGAATACCAGAAGAGTATCAAGGATTAGGGCTTTCTCATTTAGAGTTATGCGTCATTGCTGAAGAGCTTGGAAGACAGCTTGCTCCAGTACCCTTCTCATCCTCAG
>CAXGZN010000055.1:0-2634 GCA_964014565.1 uncultured Gammaproteobacteria bacterium | reverse complement strand
GCTGCACCAGTTATATCTGATGTTGAGAAATCACCTGCTTCAATTGTAAGTGATTTTGAAAAATCACAACTTAAAGAAGACGTGCCATCATTTAGACCAGGTGACACCGTTTCAGTGTCAGTTAAAGTTAAAGATGGTCAAAGAACAAGATTACAGGCTTTTGAAGGTGTTGTAATGTCAGTAAGAAATTCAGGACTGAACTCATCATTTATTGTAAGAAAAATATCTAGTGGCATCGGTGTTGAAAGAACATTCCAACTTCATAGTCCACTTATAGACTCAATTTCGGTTAAAAGAAAAGGTGATGTTAGGAAAGCAAAACTATTCTACCTTAGAGAAAGATCTGGTAAATCTGCAAGAATTAAAGAACGCCTAGATTAATAATGAAAAGTGTCTTCAGAAAGGACCAACATATAGTTGCCTTTCTTAACTCTTTAATTATAGAAAAAGGCCTTTCAAAAAATACAATACAATCTTATGAGAGCGATATATATCAGCTATATCAATGGAATATCTCTCAGAATAAAAAACGCATAACAGAAATTAAAAAAATTGATACAAGTCAGTATGTATCTTATTTATTTAGTCAAAACCTAAAGAGCACTTCAGTTAATAGAAAGATCTCATCTCTTAAAACTTTCTTTAACTTCCTTTTGAAAAAAAAGCTTATTAAATCAAACCCTTTTGCAGACCAAATCATGCCAAAAAAGCCAATAAGCCTTCCTAAATCCATTTCAGAGGATGATGTAGTTAAACTGCTAGATGCGCCAAAAGCAGATTCTTTGATTGGCTTAAGAGATAGGGCAATGCTTGAGTTACTCTATGCTTCTGGAGTAAGAATATCTGAATTGGTTAATATAAAGTTTTCAGATCTAGATTTAGAAAGAAATATAATAAAAGTTTTTGGAAAAGGATCCAAAGAAAGGTTAGTGCCCTTTGGAGAGGATGCTGCTCAATCCATAAGCGCTTACATTGATGAGAGAAAGAAAAATAAAGACATAGCGTCCATTAAATATATTTTTCTTAATAATAGAGGATCGAAGATCTCTAGACATGCTTTTTGGCACAGATTAAAAGAATATTGCTTTGAAATAGGTCTTAAACATGACATCTCTCCTCATACATTAAGACATGCTTTTGCAACCCATCTTTTAAATAGGGGAGCAGATCTACGCTCAGTTCAAGTTTTATTGGGCCATAGTGACTTGTCTACAACACAAATATATACTCATATTGCAAAACAGCGCTTAAGTGAGCTTGTTAAGAAGCATCATCCGAGAGGCTAAATTATGAAAAAGGTTTTAATTTGTTTATTTTTTTGTTCATCATTATTATCCCAGGATCTTATTTTAGTAAAAGAAAAGATTAATAAAATTTTGCCTGAGGGAGTTTCAGTAAAAGAAATAACTTACTCTCAAGAAAGAGATATATTCATAGTTGATATTGGAGATATACAACCAATCTATGTTCTTCCAAATACTGAATATATAATTCTTGGAGATATATTCTCTATCAAAGGCGACAGACCTGAAAGTGAAACCGAAAAAGATAAAGGAAAGCTTAGGTTAAAGATACTTGCTGACCTTGATCAAGATAGTTTTATTAAATTTAAATCAAATAATGAAAACTCTGTTTTAACTGTTTTTACAGATGTTGAATGCACTTATTGCAGAAAATTTCATTCAGAAATTGATGAGTATTTAAAAAATGGAGTTTCAATTAATTATTTAGCTTTTCCTAGGACAGGGATCGACTCAAGCTCTTATGAGAAGATGGTTGCTGCATGGTGCTCTAATGAAAAAAAAGAATCAATAACGAATCTTAAAAATGATATCGACATTGAATTGAATAGTTGTGAAAATCCTGTAGAAAATCATTTTGAGATTGGAAGACGAATTGGTGTTACAGGAACACCTGCAATTGTTACCCAAACTGGATTATTACTACCAGGATATATCCCAGCAAATGAGCTAATTGGTATCATTAAATAATGAAGAAGATAAAAATAGGCATCTGTGGGTGGGGTACAGTAGCTACAGCATTGCATAGATCTATTATCAAAAATAAAAATCAAATAAAAAGAACTCATCAAGTCGACCTTGAAATTACTGCTATTGGCGCTAGAAGAGATAATCCTAAATATAATCCTGGCGAAACAAAGATTTTAAGAGATATTTACGATGTTTTAGACGAAGATATAGATGTTTTAGTTGAGCTAATTGGTGGAACAGATGATGCCAAGACACTAATTTCTTCAGCCTTTGAGAAAAAGATTCCTGTTGTCACAGCAAATAAAGCAGTTATATACGAGTATGGAGATATTCTTTTTGAAGAGGCATCAAGTAATAGTGTTAGCTTTCTTTTTGAAGCTTCAGTCTGCGCTGGAACTCCAACAATTAATTTGCTTAAAAATGACCTTGCCGGAAATAAATTTTTATCTATAAAAGGCATGCTTAATGGGACATCCAACTTTATTATTTCTCAAATGGAAGATGGAATGAGTTTTGAAGACAGTTTATCTTTCGCTCAAGAAAATGGTTATGCTGAAGCAGATCCAACATTTGATATAGACGGAATTGATGCTGCCCATAAAATATCAATCTTATCAAATATAGTTTTTGGATCGCCATTACC
>CAXGZN010000054.1:0-2905 GCA_964014565.1 uncultured Gammaproteobacteria bacterium | reverse complement strand
TTTATAGGTCTTGGGACTATGGGATTCCCGATTGCAGGCCACATATCAAAATCTTACAAAACTTTAGTTTTTAATAGAACACCAAACAAATCACAAAAATGGACTTCAGAATTTGAAGGGGAGATATGTGAATCCGTAAAAGACCTTGCTTTAAAATCTAAGGTAATTTTTCTATGCCTCAGTGAAGATAGAGATATTGAAGAAGTTGTTTTAGGCAGTGATGGAATCTTGGAAAACTTAAATGAGGGAACTATAGTTGTTGATCATTCAACAACCTCTGTTGATACGGCGACTTTAATAAGCAAAGAGCTTTTAAAAAAAGATTCTATTTTTTTAGATGCTCCTGTCTCAGGAGGTGAGGTTGGAGCACAAAATGGCACACTTTCAGTAATGACAGGGGGAGACGGCTTAGCTTACAAACAAATATCTCCAATTCTTGATTGTTATTCAGCCTTCCATAAATATATGGGGCCATCTGGGAATGGGCAATTAACAAAAATGATTAATCAGATCTGTATTGCAGGCCTCCTTCAAGCGCTTGCTGAGGCAGCAAGCTTTTCGAAAAAGTCTGGTATTTCGTCAAAAGATGTCTTAGATGTTATTTCAAAAGGGGCAGCGCAGTCTTGGCAAATGGAAAATAGATGGAATTCGATGATTGATGATCAATATAATTTTGGTTTTGCGGTCGATCTAATGGTCAAAGACCTAGAAATAGTCTCAAAGTTCTCAAAAAAAATCGGTGCAAACATATCTGTAACTGAAATGATAAAATCATATTATGAAGAACTTCAAGATATGGGAGCAGGCAGGCTTGATACTTCGAGCTTACTAAAGCGACTGGATGAGAAAGACCATAACTAGACTCAATTTTTTTCTTGTTTCCCTATTATTTATTTATTCATGTAGTGGAGGGTCAAACTCTTCTAGCTCGGAAATAGTTGAACCTTCTGTTTTTCCTGAGCACCCACTTATTTGGGAAGTCACTTCCCCAAGTTCTGTGAACATGAATGAAGTAAAATTAAATACAGCTTTTAACTATGCTTTTACTGATGGAACTTTTACTCAATCAGCTATCGTTATCAAGGATGGCAAATTGGTATATGAAAGATATAGAGGTATTTTAGAAGGAGAGATCAACTCAATAGCAAGCTCTACAAACCTTGATGCTGCAACTTTACAATTTCTTTTCGGTGACAGAGATCAACAAAGCCTTTCTTCTTCCTGGTCAAGCGCTAAGTCGTTTACAAGCTTTCTTATTGGTATTGCTGAGTCACAGGGACTAATTTCATCTATAAACGATTCCGCATCTATGTATATTACAGAGTGGGCAAATGATGAAAGATCTAAAATTACAATTAAAAATATTCTTGATATGAGATCTGGACTCGAGCCTATGTGTTTTGACTTTGTTAATCAAAATCTTAGGGTATGCCAAAATCAAATAGACTCTGGATCTGGAGGTGACATCGTTTATTCAGATGATCAGCTTTCAGGTTGCATTAATAGAAATCTTGCTGAGAGCGGAGTCATTCAGCCTTGGTACTCATCAACAGAGACTTATATCAGAGGAGACTTCAAATATTCAAATTGTGACACCATGATTTTAGGAGAAATTATATTTCGTGCCACCGGTCAAGATGTGCAAACATTTGCCGATTATCAACTTTTTTCAAAAATAAATATAAATGCTCTTTGGTGGAAAGATTTTGTAACCTCTGGTCAATCCAATGGAAATCTTCTCGCATATTGCTGTTTAGACTCTAATGCAAGGGATTATGCAAAATTTGGTTATATGCTTTTATTGGGAGGTATTTGGGAAGACGGAACTTTAAGTTATAACTCCTATGTAAATAAGATTAGGGAGCTAGAATATTACGGATTACAATTTTGGAAAGTTTGCGCAAAATCTCCTGATGTAAACGGAAATTGCCCCGATAATATCTTTATTCACTCCACAATTGGCTTTGATGGACAGTACATTATGATTGATTTTAATAGGAACATAGTTGTAGTTAGAAATAGTCTTTACGCGCCCATCTTAAATCTTTCAAACGAGAGAAAAATGAAATTAATACCATCAAGCCTTGATTCTTCTAACTGGATCTTAACTCTGCCAAGAGCATCAGGAGCTGCAGTAAATAGCACCTTTAATGCCTCAGTTTTTTATGATTTAGTTACTCAAGCTATTGAATAATTAAGCAAAAAATACGAGCAAGAATCCAACAACTATGTAATAAGAAACTGTTGTTATCTCCATAATCTGCGAATCAAAGATTTCTGAAGAATCTAAGATCTGATCTTTTAGGAAAATAATTGTAAAGATATTAGCTGCATGGATTACGAATAACAAAATAAAGAAAGCTGAGCTGCTTAGGTAATAAGAAACCATAATAATGATTAAGAAAAAGAGCTCTAAGTACAATGTCTTAGTAAAATTTTTCTCTTTTAGAAAGTATTTTGTAAGGCTGTAATTCATTTGCCACGCAATAAAAAATATTAAGCCAGTAATTGAATAAATATAAGCAACTATATTTTCAACCATTAAAGATCGCCTTCTTTTCTGACCTCACTTCTTTGTACTTCGAACTGTTCACCATATCTTGCTTCTAACTTCTTTTGATTTTCAGCAATTACTTCATGTGGATCTAAATCAAGAGCTGCACATGCTGTAGCCCAATACCACATTATGTCGCCTAGCTCTCTTTTCATATGAAAGATGTTTTCCTCTGAAGCAGGCTTACCTTGCAGATACATTTTCTTTACAATTTCAACAAATTCTCCAGTCTCACTGCCAAGGCCCATTGCAGCAGTTAACAATCTTGCAGATTTAATATCAGAGGAAGCATCAATCTCTTTTAATCTTTCCATTAATGCATCAAGATCAAGACTAGGATCACTAGTTACT
>CAXGZN010000053.1:0-2941 GCA_964014565.1 uncultured Gammaproteobacteria bacterium | reverse complement strand
TTTATATTTAATACACCTTGCATGAAGGTAGTTTTAGTGAAAATGTTTTGCATTTTTCTGTTTGTTTGAGCCTCTCTTAGGTTTATAATACCGTTTCTAAAATATTTCGTATATTCATAAAATATTTATTAAAGATACAAAATCATGAAAAAAATACTGCTTTCATTATTACTAGTAACTAGCGGACTTGCATACTCATTTGAGCCTGTGCTTGGAAGAGACTACAGCTTACTTGAAAACCCTTTACCCACCAAACAAGATGGGAAAGTGGAAGTTCTTGAAATCTTTTGGTACGGATGTGGTCATTGTTATGCGATGGAATCAAAAATTAAAGCCTGGAATAAAACAACTCCAGAATATGTGAGCTTTAAAAAGATGCCAGTTACATGGGGTCCAGTGCACCGTCTCCATGCTGCTATGTTTTATACAATTGAGTCTATTGGCTCTGAACAAGATCTACACGCAGCAGTATTTTCAACAATGCATAATGAGAGAAATATATTATCCAGCGAACAGGCTGTGACAAGGTTTTTCGGAAAAGTTGGTGTTCCTTCCTCAGATTTATCAAAGTATTTAAATTCTTTTGGTGTTAAACAAAGAGTAAATAGAGCTGTTGAGCTAACCAAACAACTTAGAGTTGATTCAGTGCCAATGATAATTGTCGATGGTAAATATAAAGTAGCTGCTAGAGACACAGCACTACAAACAGTTGACTATTTAGTTGAAATGCAAAAATCGGAGTCCTAAATAATGAAACATACTTTCTTCCTTTCTTTATTCTTTCTTACAACATTAGCTTTTGCTGGCAAGAAATACGAAGATCAAGTAATTGAAAGAATAACCTGCCCAACCCAGAAATGTGAAGAAGGTCAAACTTTAGATATTGAGATTCCTTCAATGATGGAAGAAACTGCTGCAGAAGATGTTGTAAAAGTAGAGTTATCTGAAGGTTCAGAGCATATTGTAAAAATGCTTAATTCAGGAGAAGGCGGACAAATGATTTTTGAACCTGCTGTAATAAAAGTCTCTGTTGGAGATACTATTCACTTTAAAGCTACAGATGCAGCACACAACTCTGTATCTGTTGATGGTATGGTGCCAGCTGGTGCAGCTAGTTGGGCTAGTCAATTGAGTCAGGATATAAGTGTTACTTTGGATACCGAGGGCGTATATGTCTACCAATGTGACCCTCATCTTATTATGGCAATGGTTGGAGTTATTCAGGTTGGCGAAGCAGTCAACATGGAAGAGATTAGAAGTGCAGCTTCGAGCTATAGTGCGAATTTCTTAATGAATAATGACAGACTTCAAGGCTATCTAAATCAACTGTAAAGACTATCAATTTTTTCCGTTAGCCCCTGCCATATGCTGAACTCTGGAGGTTTTTCTACACCCTCAAGATCCCAAATTTCTTTATTTGGATTAAACCAAAGAGCTTGAACGCCATAACTAATTGCTCCGTGCATATCATTAATTTTGTGATCACCAATATGCAACAATTCTTCTTTACTAACCCCTAATAGCTCAATTGCTTTATGGAAGTGATTTTCACTTGGCTTGTTTGCACTTACATCTTTTGAAGAAATATTAAATTTAAAAAACTTACTAATACCAATTATTTCAATATTAGCATTACCATTTGTTAGACATCCCAACTTATATATTTGAGAAAGTTTCTCAATTTCATCCAAAACAGAGGGAAAAAACTCTACTTTATTTCTTTCCTGAAAAAATAATTGAAAAGCACTTTCTGATAGCTCATTTGCAGTTTCTTCATCAGATACACGCTCCTGTATTTTCATTAATAATAATTTTTTTCTGAGTTTCCCAACATCGAATTCGTATGAAGCATCTTCAATAATAAGCTTTTCTCTTATTAGTTTGAATTCTTCCCAAGATCCCCACTCTAATTTTCCAATCTTGTCCTCTATAAATTTTCTGGTTTTCATCTCAGCATTTATTAATACTGGTTTTACATCCCAGAATGTGTCATCAAGGTCAAAAGTTATGGCTTTAATTTTTTTACTCATATTTATTTTTTTGCTCTTGGGTGTGACTTATCATAAATCTTAACAAGATGTTGATAATCTAAGTTTGTATATATTTGAGTGGTTGATAAAGAACTATGGCCTAATAGTTCTTGTATTGACCTTAGGTCTCCAGATGATTCAAGCATGTGAGTTGCAAAGCTATGCCTAAGCATATGTGGATTAATAGGAGGAAGTCCTTGTTTTATTGCAAGCTTTTTTAAGCGAAGTTGGATACTACGCGTTGTTAGTCTGCCCCCAGTTTTATTAACGAATAGCGCTCCATCTTTATTAGTTATTTTCTTTCTTTCTTCTAACCAGTTATCAATCGCACTAATGGCAAATCTTCCCAAAGGAACCAACCGAGTCTTCGATCCTTTACCAACAACTCTTAAAAAATCCTTACCTTCCTCAAAATCATGGATATTTACATTAACTGTTTCAGAAACCCTTAATCCTGAGGAATACATTAATTCTATTATCGCTAAGTCCCTTATTTCTATAAATGAGGTAGGTTTAAAATCTAATAATCTATTAATTTGTTCAGGTGTCAAAGTCTCAGGAAGTTTCTTTTCCATCTTTGGTCCAGAGATAAGTTCAAATGGGGACTGATTAATTCGATGATTCTTTTGAAGATATTTAAAGAAACCTTTAATAGAAGACAGGTGTCGCTGAATGCTTCTTGCACCGATATTCATAGAATAGAGAGAGCCTATCCATGAACTGCATATTTCTTCAGATATATCATTTAATTTATTAATTTTGTTAGATATAAGAAAGTTCCTAAATTTCAAAATATCCCTTTTGTAGGCTTTTATTGAATTATCTGAAAGATTTTTAATATCTTTTAAAAAAACTAAATAGTCATCAATAAGATTATCAATGAAGAATTTTTTAGACATTAAGCTGGAAAA
>CAXGZN010000052.1:0-2952 GCA_964014565.1 uncultured Gammaproteobacteria bacterium | reverse complement strand
TGTTCATGCCTGAAAGCAGATGAGTTATCAATAACATAAGCTCCTTGATCTATAAACTTCTTTGCAAATTCTTTGGATCTTTCACTTCCAGCTGAAAAGAGAGCAATATCAAATTCAGATATATTGTTGTCAATAAGTTCTTGAACAATCAACTTGTTTCCATTAATTTCTAATTCAGAGCCTTTTGATTTGCTTGATGCAAAGAAAGTATAGGACGTATCCGCTGAAAAATATTCTTCTAATAAATTGATGATTTTTCGACCAACTAGTCCAGTTGCCCCAATAATAGCTATTTTCATTACTTCGTTATGAATTCTTCATGTAAGACATTGAGAGCCCTCTCAATATCACTACTGCTTATAACACAAGATACTCTGATAGGAGAAGTCGAAATCATTGATATATTAATTTTATTATCTCCCAAAGTTTTAAACATTTTTGACGCTACTCCTGATTCTGATTTCATACCTGCTCCGATTATAGAAATTCGAGCAATATTTTCATCAACGTCATAACCTTTTGCATCAAGCTTTTTAGAAATGTTTTTTAAAGTGTCTTCTACATCTTTTTGTTGTTCGGAAGGAGCTGTAAATGAAATGTCAGTAATTGATTCTTTAGAAACGTTCTGAACAATCATATCAACATTTGTTCCAATCTCTGAAAGAGAACCGAAGACTGTACCCGCAATACCTGGCTGATCAGGAACACCAAAAAGTGTGAACTTAACTTCTTTATCATTGTGGGTTACCCCGCTTACAATTGCTTCTTCCATTATTTTTTCTTTCACTATGGTGCCCTTGTTGTTTGCAAAAGTTGATTTTACAATTATTGGCACATTATACCTTCTACCAAATTCTACAGACCTAGCCATTAATACGCCTGCTCCAGAAGAAGACATTTCAAGCATCTCGTCGTAAGTAATTTCATCAATTAACTTTGCTGAATCGATAATTCTTGGGTCTGCAGTAAAAACACCCTCGACGTCAGTAAATATTTCGCACTTTTCGGCACCAAGAGCAGCGGCTAAGGCTACCGCAGTAGCATCAGATCCTCCTCTGCCTAAAGTGGTTATTTCTCTTGTGTCACGATTAAAACCTTGAAATCCTGCAACGATAACAATGTCTCCTCTCTCAATGCCCTCTCTAACTCTTTCACCTGAGATTTCTTCAATTTCTGCTTTGCCGTGTCTAGATGTAGTAATTATTCCGGCTTGAGAACCTGTAAGAGAAAATGAACTATGACCCAAACTATTTAAATGCATGGAAAGAAGTGACATGGTTATTCTCTCACCAGCAGATAACAACATATCCATCTCACGTGGAGTAGGTTTTGCAGAAAGCTCATTTGCTAAATCAATTAATTCATCTGTGCTAGATCCCATTGCTGAAGGTACAACTACAACTTCATACCCTTGTTTTTTACGATCAATTATTCTTTCCGCAACAATTTTCAACGCGCTTGTATCAGCTACGCTTGTTCCACCAAATTTTTGTACGATTAATTTCATTGGAAACATTCTAATTAATTTATTAAAGAATTAAAGACCCTAGTACTCTAGTTTTTATGAGTATCGACTTGCACATTCATACAGTTAATTCTGACGGAACCTTCTCAGTAGAGGAAATTGTCAAACTTTCCAAGGAATTACAGTTAGAAGCTATATCAATAACAGATCATGAGTACCTAACTGAAGTACCTACCGATGATGATATAAAAATAATAAAAGGTATTGAAATTGGTGCAGATTGGGAAGAATTAAAATCAAAAAATCCATTTGCTGGTATTCATCTCTTGGTCTACTTTTTAGAAAGAGAGACAAGCTTAAATACAAGACTTGAAGAGATTAGGATCAAAAAAAAAGAAAGAAATTATTCAATACTGAAAAGCTTGAGTAGATCAGGAATAAATATTGAAAAATCTGAACTAGACCTCATTAACACTAAAGTGCCTGGCAGGCCACACATTGCTCAAATAATGGTTGAGAAACAGTACGTAAGCAATGTAAGTGAAGCCTTTACAAAATATTTAAGAAATGGGATGATTCCCAATATTGATACTCACCAACTTAATATTGAAGAGATAATCCAATTGTCAACTGAATCAAAATCATTAATTTTTTTAGCACACCCTCATACTCTTATGAGTAACGCATCTGATAAAAAGAATCAAAATTGGGTTACTCCGGAATTTTTCGATTATTTAAAACAAATTAAGACAATGGGGCTAAATGGTTTAGAAGTTTACTATCCAGGATATAACAGTTCTGTAAAAGATAGTCTTATCGAAATTTGTGAAAGTTTAAACCTATTAATTTCTGGCGGAAGTGATTTTCATGGTGAAAATAAGCCAAATAATTTGCTCGGAGTAGGTTATGAAAATAATCCAATAAAAGTTCCTTTAAATTTATTATCTAAAATGGAAGAAGAATATGCAAAACTATAAAAAATTGATAGGTTCTATATCTATAGTTACAGCTTCGTATGCTGCTAGTAGGTTATTAGGATTCTTTAGAGAGATTCTTCTTGCTAAATGGACGGGTGTATCAAGTGCAACAGACACACTTGATCTGGCGTTTATAATTCCAGATTTCTTATTTTATCTTTCAGCTGGAGGTTACCTTGCTATAACTCTGATTCCCCTAATGAGTAGTAAATCAGACGAAGATTTAAATAACTATTTTTTATCACTTTTGTATGGATTATCTTTAGTTTTCATTTTATTTTCATTAATAGTTTTCTTGTTTAGATATCAGCTGTCAGAATTTTTAAATGTTGAATCACCTTCGTTTTTTATTGAGGTGTTTACACCAATTATATTTAGCCAAATATTCTTTTTTATAGGTGCAATACTCATGTCTTATCAATATTTAAAGGAAAACTTTTTGTATGCCTCTCTTGCACCACTGGTTTACAACGGTACAATTATATTTTTTGGTTGGATAAACTCTAGCTC
>CAXGZN010000051.1:0-3396 GCA_964014565.1 uncultured Gammaproteobacteria bacterium | reverse complement strand
TTGATAAACTCATGGAAGAAGCAAAGAGATATCATAAAGAGGGAGTGCCAGTTTCTTGGAAAAGGCAAGATAGATAGTTAAATATAATGACTTGTAGAAGTCATTACTTTAGCTGTGAGCTCCATTACTTTCTTAGTAGGAGTTTGTAGCTCTTCAGCTCCAGATTCATTTGCTTGACCAGCATGCAAATCTTCGTCTTCTTGCATAGTTTTTAATATTTCAATTGTCTCTTTATCATTTTCAGAGATTTTATCTAAATGTCTTTGGAGGTGTTTCACCACCTGTTTCTCAGTTTCTTCTACAAAACCTAAACTAGTTTTTTCTCCTAAAGATCCAAAAATTGCTCCAATTGCAAATGATCCTGCATACCAAATAGGATTTAAAACTGAAGGTTTTCCATCAAGCTCATCCAATCTTTTTTTACACCAAATTAAGTGATCGGTCTCTTCATCGCCAGCATGTATCAGGTGCTCTTTTATTTCAGGATCTTTGCAAACCATTGCCTGCCCTCTATAAAGAGCTTGTGCAGCAACTTCACCTGCTAAATTAACTCTCATAAGAGCTTCTGAAAGTTTTCTTTCAGATTCTGATAGATTTACATCATTAGATTCTCTGTCTGCAGGATAATCCCTGTCAGTTCCGCTTTTCTTATAAGAAAGAGTCTTCAGAGCTATATCTAATTCATTTACAAATTTATTAATCATTCTTCAATCCTTTTTTCCCAATATCACTTCTGAAGAACATGCCTTCAAAGTTAATTTTAGGGATTGCATTATACGCATTATCTATAGCAATTTCTAAGGTTTCACCTAAAGCCGTCATACAAAAAACTCTACCACCTGATGTGAAGATCTTATTATCTTTAAACTTTGTACCTGCATGAAACAGTTTCTCATTTTCACTGAAATGGTTTTTTATATCTATTTCCATATTTGTTTCATAATCTTCTGGATAACCTGATGATGCTAAAACTACTCCACAAGAGTGCATTGATGACCATTCAATTTGATGAGCATCAAGTTTTTTATTAATTGCATCAAGACATAAATTTGTAAGGCTTGATTCTAATCTGAGTATAATTGGCTGCGTTTCTGGATCGCCAAACCTACAATTAAATTCTAAGACTTTTATCTCATCTCCTTCAATCATTAGGCCAGCATATAAAAAACCAAGATAGGGAGATCCTTCAGCTTTTAATCCATTCATTGTTGGGAGCATAACCTCATCGATAACTCGGTTGTGAATCTCATCTGTCACAATTGGCGCAGGGGAGTATGCACCCATACCTCCAGTATTTAATCCAACATCTCCATCTCCGACAGCTTTATGATCTTGACTTGTTGCAAGAGGAATAATTTGATCGTCACTCACAACAGCAATAAAGCTTGCTTCCTCTCCATTCAAAAAGTCTTCGATTACTACTCTATTTCCAGCATCCCCAAAGGCATTTGATTCAAATATATCTTCAAGAGCTTTTTCTGCAGCCTGTCGGTCATGACAAATAATAACCCCCTTTCCAGCAGCAAGGCCATCAGCTTTTACAACCGAAGGGAAATCAATTTTGTCGAGGTATTTCAGGGCATCATGATGATTATTAAAGGACTTATAATTTGCTGTAGGTATGCCATATTTTATAAAAAAGTCCTTCGCGAAGGTTTTTGATCCCTCTAGCTGCGCAGCTCCCTTTCTAGGCCCAAACACTTTTATATTTTTAGACTCAAGAAAGTCAACTAAACCATTAACTAGAGGATCTTCAGGACCGACAATTACAAGTTCAATATTATTTGAAATACAGAAGTTAGAGACATCCTCATTGTTATTTATATTCAAGGAAATATTCTCTATTTTTTGCTCAAGAAAAGTTCCTGCATTGCCTGGAGCAACGTAAACCTTCTCAACAAATTCATCATTAGAGCACTTCCATGCCAAAGCATGCTCTCTTCCTCCTGAACCAATTACTAAGATTTTCATTTCTTAATGCCTAAAATGTCTTACGCCAGTAAACACCATGACCATTTTATGTTCGTTTGCAGCATCTATAACTTCTTGATCTCTGACAGATCCACCGGGTTGTATTATTGATTTGATTCCACTACTAGCTGCTTTATCAATACCATCCCTAAAGGGAAAGAATGCATCTGATGCCATGCACGATCCTTCAACATTCAAGCCTTCTTCTTTAGCTTTTAAGCTAGCAATTTCAGCACTAACAACTCTACTCATTTGACCTGCTCCAATACCAATCGTTTGCCCATCTTTCGCAAATACAATAGCGTTTGACTTTACAAATTTAGCTACCTTCCAAGCGAACATAAAATCTTCTAATTGCTCCTGTGAAGGTTTTAGATCAGAAACTACTTTTAGATCATCTACAGAAATAATTTTTGTGTCTTCATCTTGCACAAGCACACCACCTGAAACAACCTTAAACTGATTACCAACTGCGTCTCCATCAAGATCACATCTTAGAACTCTTATATTCTCTTTTTTCTTTAAGACATTCAGAGCATCTATATCAAACTTAGGAGCAATTATTACTTCAACGAACTGATTTTCCAGTATTTCATCTGCCAAACTTGATTCAAGAGTCCTATTGATAGCAATTATTCCACCAAAAGCTGAAGTTGGATCAGTTTGAAAAGCTTTTCTGTACGCTGTTTCAATATCTTTAGACTCACTAACTCCACATGGATTAGCATGCTTTACAATAACGCATGCAGGCTTTTGGAACTGCTTTAGACATTCCCAAGCAGCATCTGAATCCGCAATATTATTATATGAGAGTTCTTTTCCCTGAAGTATATCTGCATTAGCTATATTCTTTTTTTGAGAAGAATCTTTTAAATATAGTTTTGCTTTCTGATGGGGGTTTTCTCCATATCTTAAAACTTTTGGATTAGATAAATCCATAATTACATTTTCATCATTTTCCGATTCTATATATTGATGAATTGCTTTATTGTATTGGCTCATTTTTTTAAAAACCTTTGCAGCCTGTTTTTTCCTGAACTCGTAACTAATACCATTTTTTGAATTCCACTCACTTATCATTTCTTCATAGTCATTTGGGTCAGACAAAACCAAGACATCTTTAAAGTTTTTTGCCGCTGCCCTGATCATAGTTGGGCCGCCGATATCTATTTGCTCAATTGCTTCTTCAAATGAACATCCAGATTTTATAGTTTCCTCGAAGGGATATAAGTTAACCACAACGATATCAATCTCTTTATAATCCATTGATTTCAATACATCTGTATCTTCTCCACGACGAGCTAATATGCCAGCATGTATTTTTGGATGAAGTGTTTTTACTCTTCCATCCATCATTTCTTTATGGCCGGTATATTCTGAGACCTCTATTACATTATCAGTAATTTTTTTGATTGCTTTATATGT
>CAXGZN010000050.1:0-3404 GCA_964014565.1 uncultured Gammaproteobacteria bacterium | reverse complement strand
ACACCTAACATCTCTTAAAGGATTATCAAAAGATGAGATTCTCGAATTATTAGACTTAGCAGATAATTTTATTGATTCAGAGGGCTTCATTAGAAGAGATCCACTTTTTCCAGATAAAAAAGTTGTTAACATCTTTTGTGAACCAAGTACTCGGACTAAAATCTCATTCGAAATAGCTGCATTTAATTTAGGATGTCAGATAATTGATTTTGATATAAGCTCTTCTTCACTAGAAAAAGGCGAGACCTTTAAAGACACTATAGATAATTTGGCAAAGATGAACATAAATCTTTGTGTCTTAAGGCATAAAGATTCAGTTATTCATGAATTGATAGATCAAACTGACTCTATGGTATTTGTTAGTGGAGGAGAAGGCGCTATTTCACATCCGTCTCAAGGGCTATTAGACATTATGACTGTAAGGCACAGGAAGGATCTAGATAATTCAAATATTTTGATTGTTGGAGACTTAGATCATTCAAGAGTTTTTCAGTCCTTCATTGATGGAATGGCTAATTTTAATTCTAAGATTACTTTATGCGGTCCTAAAGAGCTTTGCGAAGACGTTATAGACTCATCAAATTTAGATTATGAGGAAGATCTTAATAAGGCCCTGAAAGGTCAGGATGTTGTAATGGCTCTAAGGATTCAGCATGAAAGATTTGAAAATAAGAAAAACCTTGATAGGGAAAGCTATCTCAATAACTATCAAATTAATAGTGAAAAATTACAGATTGCTAATGATGATTGCATAGTCATGCATCCTGGACCAGTAAATCAAGGTATTGAGATTTCAGAGGATGTTTACAATTCTGCGAACTCTGTAATATTAGATCAAGTAGCTAATGGTGTCGCCATGAGAATGGCTATCTTAATAAAGTATCTATCACAATAGTTAGCTTGCAAATCCCATAGCATTTAGTTTTTGAATAATTCTAGAGATCTCATCTTTTAAAATAGATTTATCTTCTTCATTTAAAAAACTTCCAACTATAATTTCTTTACCTTTTGATCGAAAGCTTAAATCATCATCTTTAGTATCATTTTTTGTCACATTGAAGGTTGCAAAAGATCTAAACTCTTTCCATGTAAAAAATTCTTTTAAACCATCAACTCTTACTTCAACATGCTCCTTGGATAAGATAATTATTTGTTTTTGGTTACTCCAATTAAAGCTAAGCCTAAAAGCTAAATATACTAAAATAATTTCTAATCCTGCAAAAGGTAAGATCATTATCCCTCCAGCAAGAAAGAAGCCGATACCAATTACACTGCAAATAAAGAAAATACTTCCTAGAAAGAGAATCCTTGTTGTCCCCGTAAGAGAACTATTGGGTCTTAAAAGGATTTCAAATTTTGTTGCTTCTAATTCTTTAACTTTTACCATCTAAATATTTTTTTACAGTATCAGCAATTACTATTGTATTTTGATCAAGCTCAACATTAACAATGCTATTTTGTTGGAGCTGAAAAAGATTTGTTATTGAAAGAGTTTCCGGAATTAAATGAATCATAAAAGATTTTAGAGAAACTTCTCCAACAGTTAGACTACAACCATTTATAGCAACATAACCCTTATGCAGAATATAATCTTGCATGAAGGGCTCAACTGAGAATTCCACATCCCAGCTTTCGTCTCTCATGTCTATAGAAACAACTTTTGAAGTCCCATGAATATGTCCCGATACAAGATGGCCGCCTATTTCATCTCCCATCTTCAATGATCTCTCAAGATTAACATTGTCGCCAGCATTTATACTTTGAAAGTTTGTTCTCTTTATTGTTTCCTCAACAAGATCAAATCTCAATATTTCCGGATTTGCATCTTTGACAGTCAAACATACTCCGTTAACAGAAACGCTTGCACCTTTTTTTAGACCAGAAACAAGTTCAGATGAACAATCCACAGAAAGGCTATAGATATCTTTTTCTTTTACAAACTCTATTACTTTTCCAGTTTCTTGGACAATACCTGAAAACATTAGGCACCCCAATTATTTCTATATTTTTCAAGATCAGTTTTGAACTCCTTGAAGTTAGGATCATCGCTTACAAAGCTTATTAAAAGATCTAGGTTTACTATTGACGAAACAATAAGTCCGAAGTCATTCTCTAGCTCAGTTTTTGCAGAGATGCTAGATGAACCTTTTTCTTGTCGGTCTAGACCCACTAGCATAATTTTTGGATTGGCACCTATAGACTTTATTTTTTCAATTGATTCTCTAGCTGCTGTTCCCGCAGAAATAACATCATCCACGATAAGTACGTTACCAGAAGGAAGTTGGCCAATAATATCACCACCCTCACCATGATCCTTCTCTTCTTTCCTGTTGAAAGATACAGGAATATCAAGATTAGATTTTCCTAAACTTCCACCAATAATTGATGCTAAAAATATACCTTTATATGCAGGACCATAAATACTATCGAAAGAAACATCTAAATCTTGAAGAGTTTTTGTATAGCATTCCGAAAGGTCAGCTAGAAACTTAGTATTTAACATTTTTGCTGCATTGAAGAAGTAGGGACTATTTCTTCCTGATTTGAGAGTGAAATCACCAAAAATTAATGCCTCAGCATTTAAAGCAAGTCTAATAAATTTCTCTTGATAATCCTTCACTATCCTTCTACAGCCTGTTTTTGGATAGCAACTATGTCCTTAATAGATGAACTAGCTTTGCTTACAATTTCAGTGAGTTGTTCTTGCGAAAAAGGACGCTCTTCAGCGGTACCTTGAATTTCAATTAAATCAAGATCCTGAGTCATTACAATATTAATGTCTGCATCAGCAGTGCTATCTTCTTGGTAATCAAGATCAACTAGGATTTCGTCATCTTTAACGCCTAGAGAGATTGCAGCCACATATTGTTCAATTGCTCTTTGATCGTCATGATGATTCTTTATTGCAAGGAAAAGTGCAACACATCCACCAGTAATTGAAGCAGTTCTTGTGCCCCCATCTGCCTGAATAACATCGCAATCAACTTGAATAGTTTTATCTTTTAAATATCTGAGATTTACAGATTGTCTAAGAGATCTTCCAATAAGTCTTTGTATTTCCTGAGTTCTCCCTGATTGTTTTCCTCTTGCTGCTTCTCTGCCCATTCTCTCATTAGTTGATCTTGGAAGCATTCCATATTCAGCTGTTACCCAGCCCTTATCTGTTCCCTTCATCCACCTTGGGACATTGTTATCAATACTTGCAGTGCAAATTACATGTGTATTGCCAAACTTGACCAGTACTGAACCTTCAGCATGAAGATTTACATTTGTCTCAATGGAAATTTCTCTTGCTTGAGTTGATTTTCTGTTATCTCTAGACATTCAGTAATTATATATTTATGAATTAAAAAAAGAATTAAATTAATTTTTCTTTAACAATCTTACTTACAAGGCCCATATCA
>CAXGZN010000049.1:0-3529 GCA_964014565.1 uncultured Gammaproteobacteria bacterium | reverse complement strand
CATCAAATTTAAAACCTTTTTCTTCAAAAATAAGATCTCTTATATCCCCTTCATGAATATATATATTTTCCAGTGAATGCTCTCTAATTTTTCCTATTAAATTCCCAATACCAGATTTATAAACTTCAGAAGCCAAAAATAATGTATTGGTTTTTTCTTTCGCAAAGGAAAAAAAGTCTTCCCCGTTACCAAAGCCTATTTCAAGGGCAATCTTATCGAATGATGGATCATTATTTAAAGTATTAGGATCATCCAACGAATAATCTGCTAAGAAACTTAGGTTTGTTTCCTGAAGCTTTGTAATCCTTCCTTTTCTTCTGGCAAAGCTTGGTAAAAAGTTATATCTCAACTACTTTATTACTCCATCTTCTGGAGATGACTTCGAGGCATATAGTCTTTTTTTCATTCTCCCGGCCAAGAATGCTTCTCTGCCTGACTCAATTGCTTTTTTCATAGCTGAAGCCATGAGAACAGGATTTTTGGCTTCGGCTATCGCTGTATTCATTAGTACGCCATCACATCCTAGCTCCATTGCTATGGTGGCGTCTGAAGCAGTCCCTACTCCCGCATCAACAATGACTGGTTTATTTGAATTCTCCAAGATTATCTCTATGTTATATGGGTTTGTTATCCCTAATCCTGAACCAATAGGAGCTGCCAGAGGCATAATCGAAACACAGCCAATATCATCAAGCTCTTTACATAGTATTGGATCATCAGTGCAATAGACCATTACTTCAAAATTATCTTCAACTAATATTTTTGCAGCCTCAAGTGTTTGAGTCATATTTGGAAATAGCGTTTTTTCATCTCCAAGAACTTCAAGTTTAACGAGATTATGGCCATCTAGAAGCTCCCTTGCTAGATTACAAGTTCGAACCGCATCATCAACACTGTAGCAGCCTGCCGTATTGGGAAGAATTATAAATTCTTCAGGATTTAGGAAATCAAGAAGGTTTGGTTCTTCTTTGTTTTGACCAATATTAGTCCTTCTTATTGCTACGGTAACTACTTCTGCTCCTGAGGCCACTATTGCGTCTTGTGTTTCTTGGAAATCTTTATATTTCCCTGTACCGACTAGGAGCCTAGATGAGAATTCTCTAGAGCCGACAACCAACTTTTCCAATTTATCCTCCGCCAACGGCAATAACTATTTCAACTTCATCTTTGTCATTGAGAGTATAGTTATCTATCTGTGATTTTGGAACAATCTCTCGATTTATTTCTACAGCAAATCTGGCTTCAGAGAGATTTAAGCTATCTATAAGTTCTTTGAGGGAGTTAGACTTTAGGTGGATTTCTGAGCCGTTAAGGATAATGCCTATTGTTTTAGCATTCACAGAGCATCAGTCATAGAGCTTCTTAATTTTTTAAGAGCGCCATTTTCGATCTGTCTAATTCTTTCTGCTGAAATTTTATACTCTTCTGCTAGCTCATGAAGAGTAACTTTAGAGTCGGATAGATATCTTCTTCGTATAATATCTTTACTTCTGTCATCAAGGCCTTTGAGAGCATCTAAAAGTTCAGCATTATTAAATGCCATTGTTTGCTCTGCCTCAACCAAGTCTTCAGGATTAAATCTTTTATCTTCTAGATATTGTGATGGCGCCATTATTTCATTTTCACCATCTCCAGTATTTACAGGAGCATCAAATGATGAATCATTAGAAGATAGTCTGTTTTCCATATGCAAAACATCTTTGACTTCAACATTTAAATCTTCAGCTATTTTTTCTGCTTCTTCCTTAGTAAGCCATTCCAATGACTTTTTCTTGCTTCTTAGATTGAAGAATAGTTTCCTTTGAGCTTTTGTAGTAGCTATTTTTACAAGTCTCCAGTTTTTAAGAATGTACTCATGAATTTCAGCCTTTATCCAATGGACTGCAAAAGAAACAAGTTTCACGCCTCTGTTAGGATCAAATCTATCAACAGCTTTCATAAGACCAACATTACCCTCTTGGATAATATCGCCTATTGGTAAACCATAGCCTTGATAGGATCTTGCAATATGGACGACAAAACGAAGGTGCGAAATGACTAATTGCCTTGCAGCGTCAAGATCATCGTTGTCATAAAGCTTATGAGCAAGTTCTTTCTCTTGTTCAGGCGTTAATATTGGTATTGAGTGCACGCAAGCAAGGTAAGATTCTATATCTTTACCTGGAGTTGTTAGCTCAATTTTCTGTAAATCAGTACCCATTATAATTTCTGTTTATAATATATTATACATAAAAATTATGTAGACCTTAAATTATAGCAACTTTTTTACATAATCTTCCACTTTTTGACCATAAGCTTCTCTAATAAGTTCATTTCTATAAGCTATAAAAGGCGGATTGAGTATGTTTTTCTTGGAATATTTGAGCTTTTCAAAGTCTTCTAGGCTGAATATTGAACCTCTATAAGATTTAAGAACTGCATCTGCAGCAGCAATATCCCACTCAGAAGTTGGCCCAAATCTAGGGTATATGTCTGCTTCACCATCGCATAAAGCACAAATTTTTAATGAGCTACCCTTTTCGACAAGCTCATAATCTATTTCAGAATCCTGAAGAAATTTTAAAAACATTTTATCTGCATCTCTCTTATGGCTTCTACTCATAACAATTCTTAGTGGCGATGTATCTTCAGCCTTCGCATGGGAAACTTTATCTAGACTTGTCCAGATCCTCAGATCAGTTGGTCTTTGAACAATCCCAAAAATACTTCGCCTATCATGAATAAAAGAGATGTTTACTGAAAAATCTCCATTTCTATTAATAAATTCCTTAGTACCATCAAGTGGATCTATTAACCAATAACTATCTGGATAAGAAATATCACTCTTGAAGGTCTCTTCTGAAATAACTTGGATTTGAGGTGTTATTTCTTTTAGTCCATCGATAATTATTTTATTTGATGATTCATCTGCTAGTGTCAGAGGAGATCCATCATCTTTATTTTCATGTGAAAAATCAGAATTATAGATATCCATTATTGTATTACTGGCTTTTGAAGATAGATCTATTAAGTCTGGTAGCAGTTTGTTGAAATCAAGCATTTTTTATTTTTTTTTGATTATAAGGATCATTTACTTATAATTACAGTTTTCAACTAATAGAAATAATGAACCAAAAACTTATAGATAATTTAGAATTTGTACATAGTAGGCTCAAGTGGCTCAGCAAAGATAGAAAAATTGTACTACCCCACCACAAAACATTTGATCTTGTTGATGAGCTAATGGATAAAGTCTCTGAATCAATAGATATTGCAAAGAAATGAGTAAGTATTCCTGCTTTGATGTAAAGACAAAAGACCATATATGCAGTCTTGTTTTAAATCGCCCAAATGAACTAAATACAATGACTCGAGACTTTTGGGTCGAGCTAGGAGATGCATTAGAGGAAATAAATAGAGATTCTGATGTAAGAGTTGTAATTCTTTCTTCAACTGGAAAACACTTTTGTGCAGGTATGGACCTTAGTGCTTTTTCTAATGGAGTTGATGATATTCCTGATGACAAAAAACCTGACCATGCCAGAGTTGG
>CAXGZN010000048.1:0-3719 GCA_964014565.1 uncultured Gammaproteobacteria bacterium | reverse complement strand
AAAAGAAGTATGCCTTAGATATTAAGATATATATTGAAGAAATGAGAGAACAGGTTAGCAATGTCGAGTGATAAAGGGCAACTCATAGTTATTTCAGCTCCCTCAGGAGCTGGAAAAACATCTATCATTAAGAATGTTATAAAAAAACTAAATGATGAAAACAGGAAATCAAAGTTTTCTGTTTCTCATACAACGAGATTGCCGAGAGAAGGCGATATTGATGGCAGCGACTATTTTTTTGTATCAAATGAAATATTTGATGAGCTTTATGAAGCTGGAAACTTTATAGAGACCGCAGAGGTTCACGATTATAAATACGGAACATCAAAAGACTTTATTGATGAGAACATAAACAAAGGCATAAATGTTTTTCTTGAGATAGATGTTCAAGGGTTTCAAAAACTACAAAATAGAAATATTGAATTTAGATCAATATTTATATTGCCTCCATCAATTGAAGAGTTAAGGAAAAGAATTCAAAAAAGAGGTCTTGATTCAGAGGATGTTATTGAAAAAAGGATGAAAAATGCATTAAAAGAGTTAGGTGAAGCAGAAGAATATGATTATTTAGTTATAAATGACGTTTTTGAACAAGCCATTGAAGAATTGCTTGAAATAGTCATAAATAAGGACTTTAAAGACCAAACGCATGATAAAAAACTAAAGATATTGCAAGATTTGTTGTCTTAAAAGGCTATTTGCAATTAAAATACGCTCCTAGGAGAAAATATATGGCAAGAATAACAGTAGAAAAGTGCTTAGAGCATGTACCAAGTAGGTTTGATTTAATACTTTTGGCATCCGGTAGAGCTAGACAGCTTTCAACTACCAGCAGAGAGCCAATGGTTGAAACAAATAATGATAAAAATACATTAATAGCTCTTAGAGAAATTGAAGAGGGCTTAATAGATGCTGAAACTCTAGAGAAAACTCTCGAAGAAGATGTGCTGCTAGACCAATTCTCCACTTCAAAACCTAAAGAGTCAGACATAATTGGATAAACTTTTTGGAGAACTATTTTGAGTGAAAGAGTTCTCCAAGGTCATCATTTAGATACAAACTTTAAATCTGAGGAACTTCTTCGTTTCCCTAATGATTTATATACTCAACTAAAAAAAGATTTTCCTCGCAACCAAGTTAATTTGATGAGGCAAGCTTATACTTTTGCCTCCAAAGCGCATGATGGCCAAGAAAGAATGGATGGCAAACCATACATTAGTCATCCGCTAGAGGTTGCAAGGATATTAGTCGAGATGAATATGGATGTGGACTCAATTTGTGCAGGTCTCATGCATGATGTCCTCGAGGATTGCAATATTGAAAAAAGAAATATCGATAAGATATTTGGTAAAGATGTATCAGAAATAGTTGATGGCGTTAGCAAAATTGGAAAACTAGATTTCCAATCTAAAGCTGAGAGGAATATAAACAGCTTCCAAAAAATGGCTCTAGCCATGGCAAAAGATGTACGCGTCATTGTAGTGAAGCTTGCTGACAGGCTTCATAACATGAGAACAATTGATTTTCTTCCTAGAAATAAACAAATAAGAGTTGCAAAGGAAACTCTTGAAATATATGGACCAATTGCGCTTCGAATTGGGATGCAGAAAGTCCGAGCTGAGTTAGAGGATTTAGCATTTGATTGCTTGCATCCTCTCAGAGCAGAGATGCTTAGATCAGCAATAAAGAAATCTAGTGGTGGAAGAAAAAAAATTGTTTACAAGATTAGAAAAGAAATAAAGAGTCATTTGAAGTCTAATCAGATTATGTCAACAGTAAAGGGAAGAGAAAAAAATCTATTTAGTATATATAGGAAAATCAAAACTAAACATAAACCGTTCTCAGAAGTTCTAGATGTTTATGGATTTAGGATTATTGTCAATTCTGTTGAGGATTGTTATAAATCTCTTGGCTTGATCCATAATTACTACAAGCCAATCGAACAAAGGTTTAAAGACTATATTGCCATTCCTAAATCTAATGGTTATCAAGCTTTACATACAACTCTTTTAGCTTTGGACTCAATACCTATTGAAATACAGATACAAACAAAAAGTATGGAAATGATTGCCGAGAATGGCATTTGTGCTCATGCAAGCTACAAGAGTGAAGACATTAATGATAGCGCATTCCACATCAAGAACTGGATGATGAGCTTACAAGATCTTCATGAAAAATCCTCCAGCTCTGAAGATTTTGTCGAATCAATTAAAACTGACCTTTTCTCTGATGAGGTGTATGTATTTTCTCCAAAGGGCCAAATCTTTAATTTAAAAACTGGATCGACACCGGTTGATTTTGCCTATGAAGTTCATACTGATATTGGAAATACTCTTATTGGCTGTAAGATAAATAGAAAGTATGCACCTTTAAATGTCCAATTAGAAAGTGGTCAAACAGTAGAAATTGATACTGATAAAAACGCAGTTGTAGATCCTGGCTGGCTAAATTTTGTTGTCACTAGTAAGGCAAGAGCAGCAATAAGAGCTCAACTAAAACATCAAAAAACTTCAGCTGCAAGAAAAGCAGGAAAGTTATTATTGGAGAGTGAACTTAAAAGGTCTGGAAAAGCTCTTAAAGAATATAGAGGAAATATTCTTCAAAGAATCCTTAAAAGAAGCGGTGTAAAGTCACTTAATCAGTTGCTTACAGATATAGGTCTAGGCAATAGAACAAGCACCATAGTTGCAGAGAGATTTTATGATGGGCTTCAAATCAGAAAAGATAAGAAGCAGGTAGTTAAAGCCCTTGAACTAAAAAATAATAAAATAGATGGATTAATAGTTACCTATGCAAAATGCTGCATGCCGATTGACGGCGATACTGTCGTTGCATACTCAGATACTAAACGCGGAATTGTAATTCACCATACAAGATGCAATAAAGTTAAACCCTATAAATCTGATAGGGATAGATATATTCCAACTTTTTGGTCTAAAAGTGGCAAAAAGCAGTTACGCCCATGCCATCTTAAAATTATTAGTGAGGATGGCCCAGGCGTTTTAGCAGACATAGCCTCAACATTTACAAAATCTGACATCAATATTATTTCAGTAGTTTCAAAAGCTGCAGGTAGCAAGCTTACAGAGTTTAGTTTTGATATCGAAATTGAGGATCTTGATGCGCTAAAGAAAATAATGCGAAAGGTTAGATCGATGAAAATAGTTTCAAGTTGTTCAAGGGATACTAATGAATCAAAGAAAAAATAGATTAAGCATTTATTTTTTCATATGTTTTCTATTTCCTTTACAATGCATTAATTCTTCGGAGCACATTATGTCAAAAGAACCCATACAAACTTCAAATGCACCAGCTGCAATAGGGGCATACTCACAAGCAATAAGATCAGGAGACTTATTATTTATATCTGGCCAGATTCCTTTAAATCCAGAAACAATGGAAGTTGAAGATTCATCATTTGAGGCGTCAGCAAATAGAGTAATATCCAACCTAGAGAATATATGTAAAGAGGCAGGTGCCACTTTGGATGACATTATTAAGTTGAATATTTATCTTTTAGATTTAGGTAATTTCGCTGCGTTAAATAAAATAATGGAAGAAAAATTCTCCCAACCATTTCCTGCAAGGGCAACCGTTGAGGTTTCTGGATTACCAAAAGATGTAATGATCGAGATGGATGCAATTGTTAACCTTAAATAATGAGACACCTAACATCTCTTAAAGGATTATCAAAAGATGAGATTCTCGAATTATTAGAC
>CAXGZN010000047.1:0-3744 GCA_964014565.1 uncultured Gammaproteobacteria bacterium | reverse complement strand
CCTGGCCATAAAAGAATGTACCCTTACATTTTTTACATCCATCGAGATGAGAGACGTACCAATCATTATTAAGTTGAGAATAAATACCTAGATCTCTTTCCTCTTGAGAGGTGATATTGAAATCTCCCAAAGCAATCCACTTATCGTTATGAGAATTAACAATTGCATAAAGGTTATTTAATGCGTCAATTCTTGAATTAGCACTATTGTATGGAGCAGGAAAATGGACTACATAAACTCTTATAATTTCTTTATCCAGACCAAGTTTCACCTCAAAAATTGGCCTCGAGCTTGTTACCTCGACAGAGTCTGAAAATCTAATCTTGAAATTTCTTGCGCCGTAAATTGGATACTTTGAAATAATTGCATTATCAATTCCTCTATAATCTTCACCTTCGATTAAAGCAAAATCTGTATACCCAAGAGCTTCTATTTTACTAAAAAGCATTCGGAGAACATTTAAATTTTCAATTTCTTGAATTGCGATAATATCTGGCTGAGATTCCCCCATAGAAATCAATAGATCTGAGATATTGGAGATCTTTTTTTGTACTACTTCCTCGCTCCAATCCAAGAATAAGCACTCATTTCTCCACTTAGAATTATTGACTTGAAGGCATCCCATAATATGATCATCATTGTTTTTAAATTCAATAGGTAAATAAGCTTTATCATCTTTTCCAATATCATCCTGAGCATCAAATAAATTATTTAGATTGTAGGACATAATGGAAATCTGCTCAGCTGAAACAAAATATGAAAAAGATAAAGCTAGAAATAAAAAAACTCTAATAATCATTTTAAATAATACCTGGAATGACTGCCTTTCTACCTTGGGGATAGTTCTCTATGTTTTCATTACACCACTTATGATTTGAAATTCCTCTTGGTATGAGATTTGCAGATGTCCAAATAAAGAAGGCTAATCCAGAAGGACTTAAGCTAGATATTGTCCACCCTAACCACTCCAGCATCTCTCCAAAATAGTTAGGAGCAGATATCTTTTCATACAGGAACCCCCTTGGAATATGATAGCCAGGACCTTTTGCTTTTCTTAAATTTATAAGCATATAGTCAGATCTAACATTTATATAGAATCCGGTAAGAAAGATTAATATTCCTAAAATAAATGGGAAACTTGTAAGCCAACTGTTTTCATAATTTGCTATAAAAAGAATCCAAGTACATTGAAAAAGGACATTAAAGATATTAAAAACAAAAGCCAGAAAAGCTACAAAAACAGGCATCTTTTTACCATCCATTTCTGCAATAAACGGCCAAATTAGGGTCCTATGGAAATAGTGAAAAATATAAATTAATACAAAAATTGAGGATACTAGGCTTAGATTTTCCCTAAAAAATATACATAGGCCTCCTATTAAGAATACTGATGGAGACTCCATAACTATCCAACCCCATCTTGCATCCATTGAAGGTCCCCAATTAGTATTAGCGTGGCGGCCATATGGTGCAGTTACGAAAAAAAGATAACAGAAAGTAATAATTGCAACACCAATCCAAAGACTTAAAAGCAGATAGAAGTTACTAGTGAATAAATCAAAAATCATTACAGCTCCTCCGGAACAGGATCAAATCCACACTCCCCACCAGGTCTGCACTTTATGATTCTTTTAAACCCTAAAATGATTCCTGAAAAAGCACCAAATTTCTGAATAGCCTCTATTGTGTATGTTGAGCATGTTGGCTGAAACCTGCAATTGCTTCCAAGTATTGGCGAAAAAAACTTTTGGTAAATTGTGATTAATGCAATAAAAAGTTTGCCAATCATTTTATTTGTTTGGTGCAAGAGATTCTTGCACTACTGAAGAAGTAAAATCATCAAGAGGTAATATAGATGTTTCATCACTGCCAAGCCTTCTAACTGAAACAGTTCTTTCAGAAACCTCTTTTTTTCCAACAGCGATAATTATTGGTACTTTTGAGACACTATGTTCTCTGACTTTATAGCTAATCTTTTCATTTCTTAAATCAGAATTACATCTAATATTTTTAGTTCTTAGTATTTCTGATATCTCTTTTACATAATCGTCAGCTTCATCTGTAATTGAGCAAACGGTCACTTGGGTGGGAGCTAGCCATAAAGGAAGATTCCCACTATAGTTCTCAATTAAAATACCAATAAACCTTTCAAAAGATCCAAGAATTGCTCTGTGAAACATAACTGGATTATATTTATTTCCATCTTCTGCAACATACTGAGCATCTAGACGATCAGCAAGATTGAAATCCAACTGAAGAGTCCCGCACTGCCACTTTCTTCCAATAGCATCTGTTAATACAAAATCTAATTTTGGACCATAAAATGCTCCATCTCCTTCATCTATCCTGTATTCCAATCCAAGTCTTTCGATTGCATTTTTTAAGGACAATTCAGCCTTGTCCCAAATCTCATCAGATCCGACTCTTTGTTCTGGTCGTGTTGATAGTTTAATTTCAAATTCATTGAACCCAAGATCTGTATAGACCTTTGATAATAAATCTATAAAGATAGCTGTTTCCGACTCGATTTGGTCTTCTGTAAGGAAAATATGTCCATCATCTTGTGTGAAGCCCCTCACTCTCATTAAGCCATGCATAGTTCCTGATGCTTCATATCGATGACATGAACCGAACTCACATAACCTAAATGGAAGTTCTTTATATGATCTTATACCTTGGTTATAAACCTGAACATGTCCGGGGCAATTCATAGGCTTCAAAGCGTTTACTCTTTTCTCATTTGCATGCTCTTCATCAATTTCAGTAATAAACATATTTTCTCTATATTTATCCCAATGACCTGATTTTTCCCAAAGCTTCCTATCTATCACTGATGGAGTATTAATTTCTTTATAATCAGCTTTCTTTTGCATATCTGACATATAAGATTTTAAAGTAGAATAAATAGTCCAGCCTTTTGGATGCCAAAAAACCATACCTGGAGCTTCATCTTGGAAATGGAAAAGATCCATATCTTTACCAATCTTTCGATGGTCTCTTTTTTCAGCTTCCTCAATAGATGTTAGATGTTCTTGAAGCTCTTTTTCATTTCTCCATGCTGTTCCATAAATTCTTGTAAGCATTTCATTTGAAGCATCTCCCTTCCAATATGCTCCAGAGACTTTAGTAAGTTTAAATGCTCCAATAAAAGAGAGGTTTGGTAAATGAGGGCCTCTACATAAATCAATAAAATCTTCATCAGCATTTGTATAAATCTGAAAATTATCAGTCTGTTCTGCATCTTCTATAATTTCTATCTTGAGAGTTTCTCCTTTCTCTTTAAACATTTTTTTTGCATCTTTTTCGGAGTGAAGTGATTTAATAATATTAGACTTGCTCTCTAATATCCTTTTCATTTCATTTTCTATTTTTGGAAGATCTTCAACCGATATGGGTGTTTCAGTAGAAACGTCATAGTAGAAGCCGTTTTCAATTGTAGGTCCTATAGCCAATCTAGAATCTGAATATAAATTCTTTATAGCTTTTGCTAGAACTTGGGCTGTCAATGTATGTCTCATTATCTCTAAACCCTCGTCAGATTGGATGGTAATGATTGAGACTGAAGAATTATCAGGAAGTTCGTCTAGTAGATCTCTCTGCTCACCATTCACGATAACTGCAACAGCACTTTTAGCAAGTCCCGCGCCTATTGATTTAGCAAGATCTAAGCCATTTGAACCTTTTTGAAGCTCCTTTGCTGATCCATCTGGTAAGTTAATTTCCATATAAATATCTAATTTTTTA
>CAXGZN010000046.1:0-3773 GCA_964014565.1 uncultured Gammaproteobacteria bacterium | reverse complement strand
ATAGAGTTATAGCTAAATCAAACTGCTGAATGAAAGGATCATTTTTGATGCTAAGCCCCTTCGGCATTGATGATAAAGCATCATCTGTTTTAGATTCATTTTTAGAAGTAACTAAATTCCTTTTTATTAAGAAAATAGCTATCAGAAATCCTGCTGCTAGGCTCAATAAACTAACTATTAGTAGTTGCAAAAGATTTACTCCAGAATTAATTTCTTCATTTGAAATCTCTATTTCCTCATTTCTTTCAATTTCAATTATTCTTGTTTGAGATTCAATTATAGCTTGGGGGTCTAAAGTAGTTTGCTCTTGATTTTGGATATCAAAATTTTGAATTTTCTCCTCCTGCATTTCTTCAACTGTCTCTTCAATAGTTTCTTCTGTTTCTGGAGCTATCAATGTAAGCATTTGCTGTGTCTCAAAAGTATTGGTATCTATCATCTCTCTAACACTAAACTTTGCATAAGACTTATCAATTTCTCTAATTGACTGTAATTCAGGGACAAGAATATCCATATCATTTCTGATTAAATTAATATTATCGTCAATAAAGGCATCTTTGTTATTTTCAAAAATACTCCACATTACTTGATAAATGCTTAGATCTTCGTAATTAAGTGATCTAGCAATAGACCAGACGGTAGTAATTTCATCAGCTAATATAATTAGCTCGCTAGGAGGTTCTTCTTCCTCAATAATTGGTGGACTAGAACTATCTACAGTTTCGTTTTGAAGAATAGAAGTATATGAATCATCTGAAAGAAAAATAAAAAAGTCTTTTCTGTGATCTTTTATCTCAATTGTGAATAAGGCATAAGGGCTGTCAGTATCTTTTATTTTCTCAAAACTTAAATTGTATTCACTTATATTTTCTCTACTTAGACTTAAATTAAAAAGTGAATCTTTTATCGAAAGTGATGTTTGGTACTCAAAAATACTAATATCGTTTTTATCAATTTCTTCTGTGGAATTAATTGATATTACTACCTTTACAGCATCTTCATTTTGAAAAGTTTTTGAAGATAAATACGTGATTTCTGATGAAAGAAGTGTTGAAAAAATTATAAAAAAAAGAAAAAAGTTTATCTTTTTATATTTCATCAAATTCTTCCTTTATTATTGGGATAAGTTTAGATGCAACCTCGTCAGTCTCTAAAAAAGATGCATCATCTATTAAATCTTTTGTCCTGTATCCTCTCGAGATGAATTCTTTTACAGATACTTCTATTAGGTTTGCTGCTTCATGGTTTTCAAGTGAGTGCCTAAAAGCCATTGCTAGAGAGAGGATCATTGCTAAAGGATTTGCTAAATTCTTTCCAGCTATATCAGGTGCGCTGCCGTGGCATGGTTCATACATTCCTTGAGAAAAGCTATTCAATGATGCGGAAGGCAGCATACCAATAGAGCCAGATAGTGTTGCAGCAATATCAGATAAAATATCACCGAATAAATTACTAGAAACAATTACATCAAACTGATTGGGATCAAGCACTAATTGCATTGCAGTATTGTCAGCGAGCTGATGTGTTAATTCAACGTCAGGATACTCATTAGATAGGTTTGTAATTGTTTCTCTCCAAAACTTTGAAACTTCAAGAACATTTGCTTTTTCTACAGAACATAGTTTTTTATTTCTTTTTTGAGCTGATTCAAATGCTACTCGACCAATTCTTTCGATCTCTTCTTCGTTATAAATCATAGTATTAAAAGCATGGGGAGGATTTGCAGAAGTATCAATCCCTCTCGGCTCTCCAAAATAAATTCCGCCTGTTAACTCTCTTACAATTAAAATATCTAAATCTTTGATAATTTCCTCTTTTATCGGTGAAGCTGAAGCAAGCTCATTAAAGAGAAAAGCAGGTCTGAGGTTAGCAAATAATCCAAGCTCTTTTCTCAATCCTAATAATGCTTGTTCTGGTCTTTTATCCCAATCTAAATCCTCCCACTCTGGACCACCGACAGCTCCAAAGAGAATAGCATCAGATTTTCTAGCAATCTCCAAAGTGCTATCAGGAAGAGGATAACCAGTCTTATTATAAGCTGCTCCACCAACATCATGAATTTCTATATCAAGATCAAGAGAGTACAGATCTTTAACAAATCTTAATATCTCCATTGCAGAACTTGTTACTTCAGGACCGATCCCATCACCTGGCAAAATAAGAATTTTTTTATTCATTTGAAAATCCATGGGTTATTTTCTTTTCTATGTTCTTCAAATTCCTTAATTAATTCTGAATCTTTGAGAGTTATATCTATCTCATCAAGGCCATAAATGATTCTTTCAGCTAAATTATCATCAAGATCAAAATCAATAGAGAGCTTATCTTTAAAAAGTATAACTTTATCTTTTATATTTACTGAAATAGTTATTGGATTATCCATAGACAATGAAAATAGTTCTTCGATCTCAGTTTTTTTGAGCTTTAATGGTAAAACACCATTTTTGAAACAATTATTAAAAAAAATATCGCCAAATGAGCTTGCTATAACAACTTCCATACCAAAATCTCTGAGAGCCCAAACAGCATGCTCTCTACTTGAGCCGCAACCAAAATTATCTCTTGTGAGCAAAACTTTAGATTTATCATAAGGCGAATTGTTAAGAATGAATTCATGATTGATTTTTCTATCAGCTTTTTTCATCCCGAGACGACCCTGATCTTTATATCTCCAGCCATCAAAAAGGTAATCCTCGTATCCAAATTTTTTAATAGACTTCAAATATTCTGTAGGAATAATTTGATCGGTATCTATATTATCTCTATCAATTGGAGCTACAATGCCTTCAATAAAGTCTTTCATCTTAAATCTCTTTAACAATTCTTCCGTTTATTGCAGTAAGAGCAGCCATCATTGGGCTCATTAAATGCGTTCTACCTAAGTTACCTTGACGACCCTCAAAATTCCTATTTGAAGTTGAAGCACATCTTTCGTAAGGACTTAATTGGTCTGGATTCATACCCAAACACATTGAGCAACCCGGAGCCCTCCATTGAAATCCAGCATCAATAAATATTTCATGAATGCCTTCCTTCTCAGCTTGTTCTTTAACCATTCCAGATCCAGGAACAACAATGGCTTCTTGGATATTTTTAGAGACCTTTTTACCTTTTAAGACTTCTGCAGCTTCTCTTAGATCTTCAATTCGAGAGTTAGTACATGATCCAATGAATACTTTATCGAAATCTAAATCGCTCAATTCCTGATTATCTGATAATCCCATATAATTTTTAGCTAAATCTAAGCTTTTTCTTTTTTCAGCGGAAAAAATTGAGCTCGATGGAATTTTTTCATTAAAATCAATTACCATTTCTGGTGATGTGCCCCAAGAAACTTGAGGATTAATTTCCGATACATCAATATCAATTTCCTTATCAAATATTGCTTCTTTATCAGTTCTTAAATTTTTCCATTTTTTAATAGCATCGTTTATTAAATTGGCTTCGAGGTTTGAATGTTTTTTAATGTAATCAATAGTTTTGTTGTCAACAGATACTAATCCTACTTTAGCTCCTGCTTCTATAGACATATTACATATTGTCATTCTGGCTTCCATAGAGATATTTCGAATATATGATCCCGCAAATTCAACCGCATAACCTGTTCCACCTGCAGTTCCTATTGTCCTAATTAAATATAAAATAATATCTTTTGAGGATACTCCTTTTTGTATCGACCCCTCAAAATTTATTCTCATATTTTTAAGCTTCCTTACTTTTAAACTTTGAGTGGCAAGAACATGCTCCACTTCAGATGTTCCAATTCCCATTGC
>CAXGZN010000045.1:0-4055 GCA_964014565.1 uncultured Gammaproteobacteria bacterium | reverse complement strand
AAAAAAGAATTAAATTAATTTTTCTTTAACAATCTTACTTACAAGGCCCATATCAGCTGAATCACCAATAGAACCCTTTAGATGACCCATTACTTTACCCATATCCTGAGGGCCTGCAGCGCCAAGCTCGGAAATAGTTTTTGCAACAAGTTCATTAATAGCTTCTTCTGACATCATCTCAGGCATGTATTTATCAAGAACAAGAAGTTCATTTTTTTCAATTTCAGATAAGTCAGCTCGACCACCTTTATCGAATTGCTCAATTGAATCCTTTCTTTGTTTGATCATTTTTTTTAGAGTTGCAAGCACCACTGAATCATCAGCCTCAACTCTATTATCAATTTCATATCTCTTAATCTCAGATATCAACATGCGAAGTGTATCCCTCGTTGCATTATCTTTTGCAAGCATTGCAGCTTTGAGGTCTGAATTTATTTGATTAAGGGTCGACAAGCTTTATCTGTAGGATCTTTGCCTACCGAAGTTATTAATTCTATTGGTCTTTCTTGCTCTTTTCTTAGCAGCTGCCATCTTCCTTTTTCTCATCTCAGTAGGTTTTTCATAAAACTCTTTCTTTCTGATATCAGGAACAATAGCTGCTTTTTCGCAAGCACGTTTAAATTTTCGAAGACCAATATCGAAATGTTCCGTGTCTTTTATTATTATTGAAGGCATAATTTGGAACGTAGTTTATGCTTTTCTGGAGATATTTGCAAAACAATTTTTTATGAAAACATTAGGAATAGAAACATCGTGTGATGAGACAGCAGTAGCGCTGTATGATTCTGCATCTGGAATTATTGCTGAGACCGTTTATAGCCAGATCGACTTGCACAAAAAGTATGGTGGTGTGGTGCCTGAGCTAGCTTCAAGAGATCATTGTGAAAAAATTATCGATGTTTTTAATGATGGGATAGGTGGAGTTGATCTTCACGACATAGATAGAATTGCATATACGGCTGGACCAGGATTATTAGGTGCTCTAATAGTTGGTGAATCTTTTGCGCAAGGCTTAGCATTTGCTTTAAATAAACCTTTAATTCCTGTGAATCATCTGGAGGCACACTTTTTGTCACCTTTTTTAGATTTCCCTGAGATTCAGTATCCATTTACTTCTTTACTTGTTTCTGGAGGTCACTCTTTAATAGTGGATGTAAAAGATTTTGAAGATTATGAGATTATTGGTCAGTCCCTAGATGATGCAGTCGGAGAAGCATTTGATAAAGTTGGAAAGTTACTTCAGTTGCCATATCCAGGAGGACCCCATATAGAAGAAGCAGCAAAAAATGGCGATCCAATGAAATATGATTTTCCGCGTCCTATGAAACATTCAGATGATCTAAATTTAAGTTTTAGTGGTCTAAAGACAGCAGTTTTATATGCAACTAAAGACTTAAACATAAATGATGAAAGATCAAACATTTCAGCTTCTTTCCAAGAAGCAGTTATTGATGTTCTTTCAACAAAAATCAAGAAGGCAATGAAACAAACAGGCAATAATTCTCTTGTAATGGCTGGTGGCGTAGCTGCAAACAAAAGAATTAGAGCAGCTTTAGATATGTTAGAAGAGAAGGAGGGATTTAAAGTTTTTTATCCTTCAATTAAGCATTGCACTGATAACGCAGCAATGATTGCATATCTTGGTTCACTCAAAACAGAGAGCAAAAACATTTATAATTCTAATGTTCGAGCCAGATGGCCGGTGAGCGAGATTTAAATGGAAGATATTATTTATATAAAAGATCTAAGGATAAAAACCATAATTGGCATTTTTGATTGGGAGCGTAAAGTTAAACAAGAAGTTTCAATTGATATGGAGTTTCCTTTTGATTGCAAAAAAGCAGCTGAAACTGACTCCATTGAAGATACAACAGACTACAAAGCAATTACAAAGGCTGTTATTAAGTTTGTTGAAGAGTCATCATTCCAGCTCCAAGAGACGCTCGCCGAAAATATTGCAGAATTGGTCAAAAGAGATTTTGGTGTTAAGTCAATTAAATTGAGAGTATCAAAGCCAGGCGCACTTCGTGGTGCCAAAGATGTTGGCCTTATCATTCATAGATAATGAAATATTACCTTTCGCTCGGGAGCAACATCAACGCAGAAGAGAATATAGCTTTTGCCATTGAGGAGCTTAATAAGATTCTTACGGATGTGATAATTTCTTCAACCCATAAAACTAGAGCAGAAGGGTTTGAAGGTGATGATTTTCTGAATCTTGTATTAGCTGGCGAGACTTCTCTTGATTTTGATGCACTTAATCAAAAACTCAAATCTATTGAGGATAGTTCTGGCAGGAAAAGAGATGTTCCTAAGTTCTCAGCTAGGACACTTGATGTGGATATAGTCCTTCAAATAGATGAAGACGAAATAGTTTTTGAGAGTGATGAAATCAAAAAGTATTCTTTTGTTTCAGAGCCACTAAAAGAAATAATTTGAATACTTGTAAGCATGACTTCTTGTTATACTTAATTTATGAAAAAAGGGACCTTTTTAACAGAACACTTAAGAACAATAGAAAAGTCATACTTCCAACACCTCAAAGGGGCTCTATATTTTGGATTTAGGCTGATAATCGGTGGTATTGGTGCAGTCATTCATGCAATCTTCCCTTTTATTTTGACAACTATTGCAAGTGATACAGTTAATGATCTCCACAAGATGGAAATCAATAAATTTAATAAAGGCGATTAACTAGAAATTTGATTCAACAATAGACCAAGCACCCTTTGATAGAGGGAATACATTCATACCTCTCTCTTCAGCATGTTTACTTGCAGCAGTTCCATCTCTTACTCTGCCTAAAATACCTTGACAGATTGCAGCGACTTTAAAGAGGCTGTAAACCATATAAAACTCCCAGTCTTGAGATAAATCTTTACCAGTTTGTTCTGAGTACATATCTCTATACTGCATCTCATTTGGTATTCCTAAATCTTTTAACTTTGCATGATCATAAAAATTAGGCAGGGTTCTCCATGTTAGACAGTGATAACAAAAGTCAGCGATGGGGTGTCCCAGGGTTGAGAGTTCCCAATCAAGAACACCAACAACATCAAAATTAGAATAAATCATATTATCCAATCTAAAGTCACCATGAACGATTGATGTTTCATCATCTTCTGGAATATTTTTAGGTAACCATTCTATGAGTTTATTCATCTCATCGATATTTTCAGTTTCAGAGGCAAGATATTGTTTTGTCCAAGTATTAACTTGTCGAGCAACATAGTTACCAGACTTGCCATAATCCTCAAGACCGACTTCTTTGAAATCAACACTGTGAAGGCTAGCTATAACCTTATTTTTATTTTTATAAATTAGTGCTCTTTCCTCAGGAGAGCATTTTGGCAGCATATGATCCCAATAAACTATTCCATCAACATACTCCATTAAGAAAAATGGAGTTCCCACAACTGAATCATCTTCACAAAGACCATAAGTTTTAGGAACAGGCACATCAGTTTCATATAATGCAGTTATAACTTTATATTCTCTATCAACTGCATGTGCTTTCGGTAAAAGCTTGCCAGGCGGCTTTCTTCTTAAAACATAAGCATTATTTTCAGTCGAAATCTTATATGTTGGATTTGACTGCCCACCCTTGAATTGCTCAATTTTTTCTATCTTGCCAGAGTCTTTAACATGATCACCAATCCACTCCTGCAAAAACTTAGACTCAAATTTTAGGTTTTCAGAAACTTCTTTCGTTCCAGTATAAATATCATCATTAAGCTGAAACTCTTCTGTCATAATAATGATCTGCCGCCATCAACATTTATAGCTTGACCAGTAATATATTCAGAATCTACAAGAAACTTTACAGTTCCAGCGATATCTTTTTCAGTTCCCAGTCTTCCAAGAGGGATTGCAGAAAGTATTTTATTTTTTACTTCTTCACTCCATGAGGATCCAGGAGGTTCTAGAATTGCTCCCGGAGCAACAGCATTAACTCTTATATCAGGTGCTAGCTCTCTTGCTAGGACCTTTGTCGCCGCTAAAAGACCTCCTTTTGCAGCTGTATAGATTGAAAACTTTGCTAAACCTCTACCAAC
>CAXGZN010000044.1:0-4450 GCA_964014565.1 uncultured Gammaproteobacteria bacterium | reverse complement strand
GATTGGCAAATACCTTTTCATTATTTTCCTTAGCTTTTTCATTCATTTTTTCGAAAGCATCTTTTGAAATAAATATCTCTCCCCTTATTACCAATAAAGAGGGAATGTTAGCTTCAGAAGATGATAGTTTTTGAGGTATTGACCTAATCGTCTTAACATTTTGGGAGATATCTTCACCAACCCTGCCATCTCCTCTTGTTAAAGCCCTTTCTAGTATCCCATTTTTGTAAATTAGTGATACTGCGGCTCCATCCATCTTGGGCTCACAGAAGTACTCAAAATCATTAATATTTACAAGACGTTTTAAAATACGGTCATGAAAATCTGAAAACTCTTTTTCACTAAATACATTAGCCAAAGAGAGCATTGGCACAGAATGCTCAAATGTTTCAAATTCATCTATTGGAGAAAATCCTACCCGCTGTGTAGGAGAATCTGGAGTCACAAGTTGAGGATTCTCTTCTTCTAAATCAAGCAAACTTCGAAAGAGTTTATCATACTCACTATCTGATATTTTTGGGTCATCTAGGGCATGATAATTGTAATTATGAAGCTGAATTTCCTCTTTAAGTTGTTCGTATTTTTTTAATAAGTCTTTCATTTAACTGGACTCTTCATCATTTAAAAGATATCGAGATGCTCGCATTTTTAGATCTTTTATACTTTCTGCTGAAAGTGGTTGTCTGTCTGAATCGCAAATATTTGCATATATCTTTTCACAAAATTTAGTAGCAAACCTTAAAAGATCCTCAACACTGTCAGTTGCGTTTTCCTGTGCAGCCAGATCAGTCGCTAAAAGTAATGCTTGAGTTTGAGTATCTTCATTAAGAGTGCCTGGTTTTAAGGCATTTGCCACTCTAAATTTTTCAACATCATTGTCATAAATAGAAAAGAAGTCATCATTCTTTTGAAATCCATAATTAATTAAAAAATCATTTAATTGACTCATATCAAAGAAGTTACCATCAATACTAAATAAATATAGAATCACTAAATCCTGCTTTGCGAAAGCTTCACTTTTATAGCTAAAGTCCTTTAAATTTGCCTGCTTTGCTTTCAAAAGCATTTTGTTCGAATTAGATACTTTTCTAAAATAAAGAAATGCTCCAAGTATGGCTAAGAAAAAACCTAAACCTATTAAGTAAATCTCAGTATTTGAAAGCATTTATTGGGCTGCGAACTCAACTGCTTGATTAACATCAACAGACACGACTCTGGAAACACCAGCTTCTTGCATTGTAACTCCCATTAGGTGGTCACTTTTTTCCATTGATACCTTGTTATGAGTTATAAAGATAAACTGAATTTTCTTTGACATTTCTTCAACCATATTGATAAATCTTGAAGTATTTAGATCATCAAGCGGCGCATCAACTTCATCGAGCAGGCAAAAAGGTGCAGGATTTAATTCAAACAAAGCAAAGACTAAAGCTAAAGCGGTCATAGCCTTTTCTCCACCAGATAACTGAGAAAGAGTCGAATTCTTTTTACCTGGTGGGCGAGCCATAAGCTTAACACCAGCATTTAGGTAGCTATTATCAGTAAGAGATAACTCTGCATTACCTCCTCCAAACATTATTGGGAAGATAGATTTCAATCTTTTATTTACTGCATCAAAACTCTCAATAAATTTTTCTTTAGTCTCTTTATCAATTTGTGAAATGGCCTTGTTTAACTTCTCCAGTGCTTCTTCTAAGTCTTCATTTTGCTTATCCAACTCATCTTTTCTTTTTCTCTCCTCAGCAATTTCATCTGGAGCTGCTAAATTGATGGCACCCAATCTGATAATTTTAGATCTAATGGTCTCAAGTTCCGATTGAAGTTCTTCTATCGATAAATCTTGATAATTGGCTCTGTCAATATCATTAATATCAATTCCCGATTCAGATATTCTTTTCGATGAATTTTCAAGATGAACACTATGAGAACTTATTTCAATTTTTGTATTGGTTATTTTTTCCTGAATTGCTTTAAGATCCAATAGGGAAACACTTTTTTCATTTTCCAATCTTCTTATTTCTGCATCTACTTCTTGTTGATCTTTTCTAATAGAATTTAACTTAGCTTCTGCTGAGGCGCTTGTCTCTATAAGCTCTTGAAGTTTTGTAGAAATTTCTTTTGAGCTTTGCGTTGTTTTTTTGAGTTCTGTCTCTAGGTTTTCTTGCTGGTTTAGATATTCATCGCTAATTTCTTTAGACTGTTTAAGAACAATATTGAATATGCTGAGCAATATATCTTTAAGTTGTTCTGCTTTGTTTTTGATTTCAGGAATAGAGATTTTAGAAATAATTTCATCTATTAAGTGAAGAGCCTTTTCTTTGGGAGACAAGTTCTCAAAATCTGAAGCTTTTTCAAGAGCATCTTCATAAGCTGCTTTTACTCTCTCAAGTTCTCTCGTCGTATTATCTTTGGTTGTTCTAATATTTTGAAGATTCTGTTCAAACCTCGCTATTTCTGATCCTACCTCATAAAAATTTTTCTGCGCATCTTCATATTTAGAAAGAACTGATTCATGCTCTGTTTTGTATTGATCAAGCTTAGCTTGCTTTACTGAAACTTCTGACTCTTTTACAGACTCGTCCTTTTGAAGCGCTGCAAGATTATTATTCAAAAGATCTCTTTTGTCTCTGGCATCAAGAGAAAACAGGATAGCAACATTCAACTCTTTTTCTTTTTCTTGATTTTTATAATCTTTGTATCTATCAGCAGCTTTAGCCTGGCTTTCTAATCTTCTTATCAATCTTCCAATTTCATCTCTGATGTCATTGACTCTAGATAAGTTTTCCTTTGTCTTTTTTATTCTGCTTTCTGTTTCCTTTCTTCTTTCTCTATATTTTGAAACCCCTGCAGCCTCTTCTATGTGTGTTCTTAACTCCTCAGGCTTTGCACTTACCAAAGAGGAAACCATTCCTTGCTCAATAATTGCATAACTGCTCGGGCCAAGTCCTGTTCCAAGAAAAATATCCTGAACATCTTTCCTTCTACACTTAGTGTTATTGATGTAATAACTTGATTGACTATCTCTAGTCATGACTCTTTTTACAGATATCTCATTGAAAGCTGCATACTCGCCTCCAACTTTTCCACTTGAGTTATCAAATAAAAGTTCAATACTGCACTGCCCAGATGGCTTTCTTTGCTCAGATCCATTAAAAATAACATCTGACATTGAATCGCCTCTAAGATTTTTTGCTGAGAGTTCGCCAAGCACCCATCTCACAGCATCAATAATATTAGATTTTCCACAACCATTTGGACCTACGACGGCTACCATATTTGTTGGGAAAGATATCCTCGTGGGATCCACGAAACTTTTGAAACCAGCCAATTTAATGTGCTTAAGCTGCATCAAAAAATATCAATAAATAAAAAGGTTATTTTACCTTATTTAAGGGCTATTAACCATTGATTTGAAGGGATTTTATAGGTCACATTCACATCATTCTTAGACAACTTAAATAGTCTTTTTGCTTCAAAAATATCATCATTCTCACAAATTACTTTTGAGATAATTCGAAGGGTAGATTCATTCATAAATGCAGAAGATATATCAAATCCAGGTATGGGAGAATTAGCATTTGTAATCTTGTGAATAACCTCACTGGAGTTATTTTGTGAGATTGCTAAAGGAATAAGAGGTCCATCATTGATAAAAATCTTAAAGACTGAGTTATCAATAGCGCATTTGGGTAAATCAGAAATATCTAATGTGATTGATGCAGAAGCAAATTGAGGAAATTTTTCATCTCTTAAAAGTGAAAAAAGAAAATAATAGGAGGTTTCATTCCCAGATTGCATAAAATCTTCTTCAGCATATCTAAGCGTAAGTTCTGCAGCATCTAGATTATTTTCCTGAATGGACTTTCTTATAATCTCTTCAAACCATAATATTAGCTCATCCTCAGGAGCATAGTTTCTAATTTTCTTTAGATCTGATGTTTTTAAAGTGTCGCCTGAAATTATCTTGGAATTAACCTCGCTAACAAGAATTATCTCCCTTGATGATCCAATTACAGAGTATTTACTCAAAAAAAGGAAAGAGGGAATGAAAATAATTAATAAGCCAAAGAATAGGACAAGCGATCTCGCCCTATTACCAATATTAAAAATATATAAAAAGAATGGCGTAGCAATTAAAAAAGAAATTATTAAACTCAATATCATCTTCTTCTTATTAGCAAGACACTAGCAGCTATTAGGATCAGAAATACAACTGGACTTAACCATAAAAATAAATTTTCTGAGAAGTTTGGCTCATACAATGAATCCTTTCCATATCGTTGAACAACATAATCTTTAATTTCTTGATCAGAGCGGCCTTCTTGAATAAGTTGATAGATCTTTCTCTTAAGGTCTTCGGATATTGGAGCATTGCTGCTTGATAATGAGCCACTGGTGCATTTTGGGCATCTAATCTCATTTATAATTTGGTAGTATCTAGCCTCATCTT
>CAXGZN010000043.1:0-4686 GCA_964014565.1 uncultured Gammaproteobacteria bacterium | reverse complement strand
ACTACATCATAGGCAGTGTTACAGGACCTCATCCTTATCCGATGATTGTAAGAGATTTCAATGCAGTCGTAGGATATGAGTTAATTGACCAATCACAGGAATTATTTGGAAGAATGCCAGATTCAATAATTGCCTGCGTTGGAGGTGGATCAAATGCTATGGGTATTTTTTATCCTTTTATTAAAATGGATAATGTACAGCTCATTGGTGTCGAGGCAGCAGGAAAAGGTATAGAAACAGGTGAACATGCAGCTCCATTAAATGATGGAACTCCTGGAGTGCTTCATGGTGCAAAAAGTTATTTGATGCAAGATGAAAGTGGACAAGTAAAAGGAACGGCTTCTATTTCAGCAGGCTTAGATTATCCAGGGGTAGGACCTGAGCATTCATGGCTAAAAGATATTAAAAGAGCTAAGTATGTTGCAGTTTCAGATGATGAGGTTATGAAAGCTTTTCATATGGTAAATAAAATGGAAGGAATATTGCCTGCGCTAGAAACGGCTCATGCATTTGCTTACCTTGATGACCTTATGCCAAAAATGAATGAAGATCAGCATATCGTTATCAACGTATCAGGAAGAGGAGATAAAGATTTAAATAGTGTGGTTGAAATTGAGGATATCAAGCTTTGAAAAGGATCGAAAAGAAGTTAAAAGAGCTTTCAGAAGACAACCAAAAAGCTTTTGTTGGTTATATAGTCGCAGGAGATCCTGATCTAGAAACTTCTCTTGAATTGATGCATTTAAGTGTTGATTCAGGGGTAGATATCTTAGAAATTGGTGTTCCTTTTACTGATCCAATAGCTGAAGGTCCAACAATACAACAAGCTCATGACAGAAGCTTAGAAAATGAAACTAATCTGCAAAAAATTATTGATCTTATATGCAAATTCAGAGAAAAAGATACTAATACGCCAATTATTTTAATGGGATATATAAACAATTTCCTAATGTATAAAGATTTAATTAATAGGTCTCATGATCTTGGTGTTGATGGAGTTTTAGTGGTTGATATCCCTGGTGAGCTATCTCTTGAAGATTATGGAATAGATAATCAGGACTTAGATATTATCTCGCTTGTATCACCAACTACTTCAAAAGAGAGAGTAAAGGAAATTGTAAAAAACAGCACAGGCTTTATTTATTACGTAACCTTAAGAGGAGTTACAGGATCATCAAATCTTGATGGAAATGAAATTGAACAAAATATTAAATATATAAAATCTATTTCTTCTATTCCGGTGATGGCAGGTTTTGGAATCAAAAATAGTGATGACGCTAAGCTTCTCTCATCATTTTCTGATGGAATTGTGATCGGGTCTTCAATAGTTGAGCTTATTTATAAAAATTCAGAAAATAAAGACTTTCATGAAGTAAGTGATTATATTAGTAATATGAAAGATGCAATTAGATAATGAATTGGCTTACAAGATTAATTCCTTCAATAGGAAAAAGCTCTACAAAATCAAAAAGTAAGATTCCTGACGGTGTTTGGACGTCCTGTCCTTCATGTGAATCAGCACTTTATCAACCAGAGTTACAAAAAACTTTATATGTATGTCCAAAATGTGATCATCACTTAAGGATTGGTGCTAGAACAAGATTCAATATTTTCTTTGATAATGGGAATTTCACTGAAATCGCATCAAATGTAGAAACGGGAGATCCTCTTGGTTTTAAAGACGTCAAAGCATACCCTGCAAGAATTAAAGAAGCTAAGAAAAATACTGGAGAGAGTGAGGCTCTATTGGTTGGATTTGGGAAGCTAGATGGAAGACTAGTCACAGCTGCAGCATTTGAATTTAAGTTTATGGGCGGTTCAATGGGAAGTGTAGTTGGCGAGAAGTTTGTCCAAGGTATTGAGCAAGCAATTGAGAACAAGACACCATTTATTTGTTTTTCAACAAGTGGGGGAGCAAGAATGCAGGAATCAATGGTTTCCCTTATGCAAATGGCAAAAACATCTGCAGCAATTCAGAAATTTAAATCAAACAAACTGCCTTACATATCTGTAATGGTTGATCCAATATTTGGAGGAGTATCAGCAAGCTTAGCAATGTTAGGTGATATAAACATAGCAGAGCCAAAGGCTTTTGTTGGTTTTGCAGGTCGAAGGGTTATTGAGCAAACTGTAAGAGTTGAGCTTCCTGAAGACTTTCAAAAGTCAGAATTCTTACTTGAACACGGAGCAATAGATATGATTGTTCATAGATCAGAAATAAGAAGCAAAATAATCGGGATTTTAGATAAAATATCAAAATGAATTTAGAAAAACTCGTTGGCTTAATTTTTGTAATTCTTATGGGATTAATCATTTTTATCTTTGTATTATCACCGCAGCCAAAATATCAGGATTCTATTAGTTACCAATTGGCACCTAATGCCAGAGGATTGAGCAAAGACGATTTTGAAATGTATGTGGTTAGAGTTAATGTTTTTGAAAATGAAGAAAATGCAAAAGCTCTCAAAAAAAATATCAATAATTATTTTCCAGCATATACTGAACCCTTGCCAAACAATGATATTTTAACTGCTGTTTATGTTGGCCCTTTTAGAACAAAAGAAGATATAGAAAAAAATATTGAATTTATTTATGAAATTTCAGAAACAGATTCTGGCGAGGTTGTTTTATGGAAACCCTAGGTCTTAATGTTACAGATCTAGTTATATTATTTGTTATAGGTTCCTCCGGAATCATTTCACTTTTTAGGGGATTCACTAAAGAATTTTTATCACTTTTGCTATGGATCTTTGCTTTTTTCGCTGCAGTTGGATTTGAAGGATACGTAACACCAAAAGTTCAAGAAATTGTTGGAAATCCAGAGGCCTCAAAAATCATCGCATCTGTTCTTATTTTTTTAGTTTCAATTGTAATTGGCGGCTTTTTGATTAATTTAATTTCGAGAATAGTTAAATGGTCTGGAATGTCTGGCTTTGATAAATTTATGGGTGTATTATTTGGAGTAAGTAGGGGATTAATAGTAATTTTGGCTGTTTACTTTCTATTACCCTCGAATTTAAAGGAAGCTGAAATCTTTACTGAATCAAAGATATCACCATTTTTCGAGGATTTTTTGCCAGTTTTGGAAAGTTACATCAAAGATTTATTAAAAGAATCTGACATAGAGGATTTAATTAAAAACGGGGAATAAAAATGTGCGGAATAATAGGGATTTCTGCAGAAAATAATGTAGCCGAAGAGATCTATGAATCTCTACTTATGTTGCAACACAGAGGACAAGATGCTGCTGGCATGGTTGTCTGCGAACCCAGCGGTAAACTCAATAGTCGGAAGTCAAAGGGCTATGTAAGAGATGTATTTCAGCAGAATCACATGAGTAATCTTCAAGGAAATCTTGGAATTGGACACGTAAGATATCCAACTGCTGGAGGTATAGGAAAGGAGTTTGCTCAGCCCATGTATGTTAATACTCCTTATGGCATAAGTTTAGCCCATAACGGAAACTTAACAAATTCCAAGAAATTAGCCGCAGAGCTATTCCATGCAGAAAGACGCCACATAAATACAGATTCTGACTCAGAGGTGTTGTTGAATATTTTTGCACTCGAGCTTTCTAAGCAAGAAGCAGTTTTTCCTAAACCAAAAGACTTTTTTGCAGCTGTTGAAAAAACACATTTGCGAATAAATGGCGCATATGCTGTCGTTGCATTAATAACTGGATATGGAATCATTGCTTTTAGAGATCCTCTGGGGATAAGACCTTTAACTATTGGAGTTAGAAAGGGTAAAAATAGAAATGAGTATGTAGTTTCTTCTGAAACAGCATTATTCTCAGCGACAGGTTTCAAAGTACTTAGGGATGTTGAGCCAGGCGAGGCTGTTTTCATAGATAACTCAGGCAAGATATTTACCCAACAATGTTTTCAAGGCGGTGAAAAAAAACCTTGTATATTTGAGTATGTATATTTAGCTCGACCGGATTCAACTATTGATGAGATTTCAGTTTATAAATCTAGAATGAGAATGGGGTTGAAGTTAGCTAACAGAATAAGAGAACTTAATCTCGTCGACGAAATAGATGTGGTTATTCCGATACCTGATAGCTCTACAACAGCTGCTTTGCAACTTGCAGCAGATTTAAAAAAGCCTTACCGTCAGGGCTTTGTTAAGAACAGATATATTGGAAGGACTTTCATTATGCCTCTTCAAGAGGAAAGAAAGAAATCTGTCAGAAGAAAGCTTAATATTCTTGACCTTGAATTTAAGGACAAGAATGTTTTGCTTGTTGATGACTCAATTGTTAGGGGTACAACTAGTAGACAGATAATAGAAATGGTAAGAGAGGCTGGTGCAAAAAAAGTTTTATTTGCATCTGCATCTCCTCCAGTTAAGTATCAAAATCTCTATGGAATTGATATGGCGGCAACTAAAGAATTAATAGCTCATGATAAAACAGAAAATGAAATTGCAGATGCTATTGGAGCAGATGAACTAATATATCAAACTCTTGAAGACCTTATTAGTTCCGTTCAAGATGGTAATCCCGAAATAAAAGATTTTGAAACTTCTATTTTTACGGGAAAATATCCCACAGACATCGATGACGGCTATCTTCAGGATTTAGAGGAAACCAGAAGTGACATTGTTAAAATGTCAGAACAAAAAGAAGCTACGTAACTACATTAATTGAGGGAATAGTGGCCTTTTTAGCCATCTCAACATAAT
>CAXGZN010000042.1:0-5149 GCA_964014565.1 uncultured Gammaproteobacteria bacterium | reverse complement strand
CCATTTATTGTTAGCTTGATATTTGCTTATTTACTAATTGGATTAACTAAAAATTTTATGAAATATGGTTTAAGCGAGTTTATGTCTCTCGTTATTTCATATGTCATCTTCTTATTTACAGGTTTAGGATTTTTAGTTTGGTTGATACCATTAATATTTCAACAAACCCAAGCTTTTTTCTTGGAAGTCCCAATTTGGCTTAACAACTTTAGGAGTTATGTTGAAAACTTGGTGCAGTCAAATCAGGAATTAATCTCTTCTGATCAGATTTCATCATTTTTTACTGAGCTTGTAGGAAGGCTTTCCTCTCTTTCGCAGGGAGTACTTGATGCATCAATCTCAGGCATTCAAGATACTGTAGTCTTTTCAATATATTTAATTATGATTCCGGTCTTAGTATTTTTCTTTTTATTTGATAAGGAGAGAATTATTAAAGGTTTTCTGATGCTCTTACCAAAGAAAAGAGAAATGCTTTCAGAGGTGTGGATCGAGATGGATGATCAATTAAGTAATTATGTTTGGGGGAAAGGAGTAGAAATTCTTATTGTTGGTTTTGCAGCAGCTCTCATATTCGGAATAATGGGCCTTAACTACACTGCATTATTATCAATTATTGTAGGATTTTCCGTTTTAATACCATATGTAGGTGCATTTCTTGCAACAATCCCAGTAATAGTTGTTGCTCTTTTACAATTTGGTATTGGTTTTGATTTCTATATGATTGTTGGGCTTTATCTTCTTCTTCAAGCTCTTGATGGAAATCTTCTAGTTCCAATTCTATTCTCTGATGCAGTTAAACTTCATCCAGTTGTGATTATGCTTGCAGTTTTTATATTTGGTGGGATTTTTGGTTTTTGGGGAGCATTTTTCTCAATACCTTTGGCTACTTTCATAAAAGCTGTATGGAATTCATGGCCGAGCACTTCTGCACATAATGAATATTAGGAGTTTTTTAATAATATTTGCTATGTCATCTTTGCTTCAGTCAGAAGAAAGCTTTGGAATAGTTGTTCATGGTGGAGCAGGAGTCATGTCTGGTCTTTCTGAAGAAAGGCAACAAGAAATTCATAAAAAAATTCAAGAAACAGTTTCCGAAGCATATGAAATATTAGAAAAAGGGGGTTCCAGCCTTGATGCTGTAGAGCTTGCTGTATCTATGCTCGAAGACTCACCTTTATTTAATGCTGGAAGGGGGTCTGTATACAACTCTGATGAAGTTCAAGAAATGGATGCTTCAATTATGGATGGCAAAAATAGATTATCTGGAGCTGTAGCATCAGTTACTACAGTTAAAAATCCAATTAAGTTAGCAAGAAAAGTTGCTGAAGAAACAAAACATGTTCTTCTTACGGGCGAGGGAGCAGAAAGGTTTGCAAGAGATATTGGTGTTGATATTGTTGAAAGAAATTATTTTTATCACGAAGAAAGACTTAAAAGACTTCGAAACTCAAAAAGGAAGATTTCAAAATTAAATGAAAACTCAGACAAGATTGGAACTGTTGGCGCTGTTGCCTTAGACAAAAATGGCAATATCTCAGCGGCAACTTCTACAGGCGGTATGACGAACAAAATGCCTGGTAGAGTTGGAGATTCACCCATTATTGGTTCTGGTACTTGGGCTCAAAATGGTGTTTGTGGAGTTTCATCAACCGGACATGGAGAATACTTCATTAAGTATCAAGTTGCTCGTGAAGTTTGTGTTCGTATTGAATACCTAAACCAAAATTTAAGTGATTCCGCTGAATCTATTATCAACGAGCTGAATAATTTAGAAGCCTCAGGTGGCTTAATCTCTATTGATCATAAAGGAAATATTTCCACTCCTTTCAATACCAAAGGCATGATCAGAGGGAGTCAAACAAACAAAACTGATTTAGTATCTAAAATTTATTAAATTTCTTTTAGTGCTTGCAATACTTCCAGCACATGACCCTTAACCTTAACGGATCTCCACTCTTTTGCGACTAAGCCATTTGAATTAATAAGGAATGTGCTTCTATCAACACCAATGTATTTTTTTCCATACATTGATTTTTCTCTCATGACATCAAAAGATTTACACATTATTTCATCAGGATCGGATAACAGCTGAAATGGAAAACTCTGTTTCTCTTTAAAATTTTCGTGGGATTTTATTGAATCTCTTGAAACACCAATTATTTCAGCATTAAGCTTTGCAAATTCCTTATGATTATCTCTAAAATCCTGACCCTCTAAGGTGCATCCAGGAGTGTTATCTTTAGGGTAGAAAAAGATTATTAAATTTTTACCGTCAAAATCTTTATTAGATAAAGAAATTCCACCTGTTGCTTCTCCTGAAAACTTGGGACATTTTTTTCCTTCTAAGCTCATAACTACTCCTTTTATAAAAAATAAAAATTTAGCTAAGTTTATCTAAAATTTATTTAAATTACTCTCTATCAATGTAAAATTATGCAATGAATAAATTAAACTATATCGTTTTAGCACTTTTATTATCAAGCTGTGCTTCATTGACTGGACCTGAAGGTGCTTTTCCCGACACTAAATATGATTTTTTAGATGAAGAATTATCAGAAGATGTTGTCACCACTGATGATCTTGAATTAAATACAGAAGAGGATCATTACCCAATTGATATTGCCTCAAAAGATACTGTCTTCCAAGAAGTTCCAAAGCCAAGACAAATCTTTTCAGCTGGTGGCGCTAGTGAAGTTCAACTTAGGAGATTGGGTGAATTACTTTGGATTTATGTTGAAACTCTTCCTTCAACAACTTGGCCAATAACTAGAAGTTATTGGGAAACTTCTGAGTTCCAACTTCTTGATGCTAATCCAGAGACAGGTGTAATGCTTGTTGATTTTAATGATGAGATTAATTTCAAGATTACAATTGAGCACGGAATTAAAGAATCTTCATCAGAAATATTTTTATCTGGAGTCCGAAAAGATGAAGAAACCGTTGTTGAGCTTGACCAAGAAGAAATACAGCCTTACCTGGAGGATATAGTTAACTACATTGCAGACTCTGTAGGAACTTTTTCAGGAACATCTCTAGCAGCTCAATCACTTAATGATAGAAAGAAATCTAGGATTTTCTCAGAAAATGAAAGAACTGTTATTGAATTAGATTTAAATTTTGAAAGAGCATGGTCTACAGTAAGTAGAGCAATAAATTCTTCTCAAATTATATCGAATGACAGAAATAGGGAAGAGGGTATATTTTATGTCAGCTTGTCTGTAGAAGAAGAATCAAATGAATCAAGATTTAATCCTTTTTCTTTCTTGAGAAGAAATCCATCGGAACAAATTGCTGATCCAGAATATATAATTCTAGTCTCTCGATCTGGCTCAAAGACCTTAATTAAGGCTGAAGCTATGACAGGTAATATCCAAGATGCTGAGGATTTGCTTTCAATATTAAATGAATCGCTAAGTTAAAAATTTCAAATGGAAAAAGTAAAAGAAATTGCAACTGGTAAAGCTAAATCAATGTTTACCACTAACAACCCAAATGAATTAATAATGGAGTTCAGAGATGATGCTTCTGCATTTGATGGAAAGAAAAGAGCTTCTTTAGCCGGTAAAGGAGCTGTGAATAACCAATTTAATGCATTTATTATGGATTACCTTGGTGATAACGGTGTAGATCATCATTTAATTAATCTTATGGATAATACTCATTCTTTAGTGCACAGCTTGGATATGTTTCCTATCGAGTGCGTTATTAGGAATAGGGCTACTGGATCAATTTGCAGAAGACTTGGAACAGAAGATGGTTTAATCCTTGAGAAGCCTCTCTTTGAATTCTTCTTAAAAGATGATGATTTAGGTGATCCATTAATTAATAGAAACCATATAGTTTCATTTGGATGGGCAAAAGATGATGAGCTAGATAAAATGATCAGTACTTCTCACAAGGTTAATGAACTTTTAACAAAACTTTTTGCTGATTCAGGAATGATATTGGTTGATTTTAAGCTTGAATTTGGTGTCTCTAATGGAAAAATCTTGCTAGGCGATGAATTTACTCCAGATGGTTGCAGATTGTGGGATGATGAAACTCTTGAAAAGCTTGATAAAGATAGATTTAGACAAGATTTAGGAGATGTTATCGAATCCTACCATATGGTTGCACATAGATTAGGAATGCAAATAAAAGTTGACTAATTTAGTCAAGATTCTATAATACATCCCCAATAACACAAGTTATTAGGAAGTATTAAAAAATTATGAAATTTACTACAAAGAGCAGATATGCTCTTAATGCTCTTATTGAACTTCATTTGATGGAGATTGATGGACCAGTGAAGGTATCCAAAATAGCAGAAATGCAGTCAATTGAAATCACTTATTTGGAGCAACTTTTTAGAAAGTTACGCATTGCTGGTTTGATAGATTCAACTAGAGGAAGAAATGGAGGTTATTTCTTTGCTAAAGATCCAACTAAGATCTCCGTTAAAGATATTATGATTGCAGTTGAGGAAGACCTTGATGCAACTAGCTGCTCTGGCGCAAGTGATTGCAGTGATGGTAAAAAATGCAGAACTCATACCCTGTGGGCAAGCTTGAACACAGTAGTAGTTAATTATTTAGAAAAAATTACTCTCGATACACTTGTTGAAAGTCATGATGATCACTATATAAATGTTGTAAATTTACGTTAAAGGAAGATATGAGCAAAAGTAAACCAATTTATCTAGACTACGCATCTACAACTCCTGTTGATGAGAGAGTTGCTGAAAAGATGTTGGAATATATGACATTCAATAATAACTTTGGAAATGCAGCTTCAAGATCTCACTCATTCGGTTGGCAGGCTGACGAGGCAGTAGAGCTAGCAAGATCGCATGTAGCTAACCTTGTTAATTGTGATCCTAGAGAAATTGTTTGGACTTCTGGAGCCACTGAAGCAGATAATTTAGCTATAAAAGGAATTGCTAATTTCTATAAAACAAAAGGCAAACATATTATTACCTCCAAGATTGAACACAAAGCAGTTCTTGATCCTTGTAGACAACTTGAAAGACATGGTTTTGATGTTACCTATCTGGAGCCAAATGAGGGAGGGATAATTACACCAGACGCTGTGAAAGAAGTCATTCGGGAAGATACCATCCTCGTTTCCATAATGCACATAAATAATGAATTAGGAACAATCAATGATATTG
>CAXGZN010000041.1:0-5305 GCA_964014565.1 uncultured Gammaproteobacteria bacterium | reverse complement strand
TCAGATTACTAATAATATCTTTGGCTGAAATCCGAGATTGTAGATTTTTTGTTAAAGAGCAAAGAATTGTCAATGTATCCTTTTTAGAGCTTAGTAAAATAAATATAGAGTTCTCACCATTTTTTATTCTCTTATCAAGTATTGGCCGTAATTCTTTAATATCATCTGATTCAGCTTCCTCAACAACTAATTTGAAATCATCAACATCAAATGAGTTAGATGTTTTAAAAGATGCAGCCGATTGCTTTTTTCCTTCTTTCTTGAGGTTTTTATTTTCCTTTAAGAGCTTACTTACTTTATCTTCAATTTCTTCAGCAGGAGCATTTAATAGTTTTTGGAGTTGAATAGTTTGATTCTTAAGATTTGATAAATATTCTTGAGCTCTAGGACCAGATAATGCCTCAATTCTTCTGATACCAGAGGCAACACTGCTTTGACTTGTTATTATAAAGATACCAAGATCGCCAGTTCTTGAAATGTGTGTTCCACCACAAAGCTCCAGAGAAAAGTCATCTTCACCTATAGATAAGACTCTTACCTGATCTTCATACTTTTCGCCAAATAAAGACTCTGCACCTGAATTTTTTGCGTCTTCTAAATCCATTATTTTGGTACTTACAGCTAAATTCTTTAGTATTTCTTGGTTAACTAAATCTTCAATTTTGGATATCTCTTCGTCAGATAAAGATTCATCGTGAGAGAAATCAAATCTAAGTTTGTGCTCATCAACAAGAGAACCCTTTTGCTTAACATGATCTCCAAGCACCCTTTTCAGTGCAGCATGGACTAAATGAGTAGCAGAATGATGAGCTTCAGTTTTTTCTCTTTTTTCTTTATTCACGTTAACTTCAATTTTATCATCAATTTTTAAGCTTCCTTTGTCTAACTTTATAAGGTGCATAAAAACTTTTCCAGATTTCTTGCAATCTAAAATACTGCCCTCTGCATTTTTAGATTTAAACATGCCTCTATCACCAACCTGTCCACCTGACTCAGCATAAATTGGAGTCTGATTAAGTGCTATAAAGTACTCTTGTGGCTTATTAGCAAGCTCAACTTTTTCATTTTTATTCCAAATTGCTATTACATTTGAGTCTGAAGAAAGATGTTCATAACCAATAAAATCTGTTTCCTTTACATCCTCTGCAGTAGGAATCTTTGACACAAACGAACTTGATGCCTTTGACATTTGTTGTTGAGATTCCATATTCTTCTTGAATCCCTTTTCATCAATATCAATACCCTTTTCTCTTGCTATATCAGCCGTCAGATCAAATGGAAAACCAAAAGTATCGTGAAGCTTAAAGGCCAAATCTCCTGAAATAATTTCTTTACTCCCTTCTGCAAGTGTTGAGTCCAAAATTTGAATGCCTTTATCAAGAGTTTGTAAAAACTGAGTCTCTTCATTTTTGATAAGTTTTTTAATTCTTCCTTCATCATCTTTTAATTGCGGATAGGCATTACCCATCGCGTAAACGAAAGTTTTGACTAACTTATGCATAAAAGGTTTATCAGCTCCAATTTTGTAGCCATGCCTAATAGCTCTTCTTAAGATTCTTCTGAGAACGTAGCCTCTTCCTTCATTAGATGGAAAAACATCATCTGAAATTAAGAAGCATGAAGATCTTAGATGATCAGCAATTACTTTATGGGAGACATCTCCAGCATTTCCAAGCAATTTCTCAGATTCTACAATTAAATTTGAAAAGATATCAGTTTCATAGTTTGACCCTACTCCCTGCATTACTGCAGCAATTCTCTCCAGTCCCATTCCAGTATCAACTGATGGTTTTGGTAAGTCATGTAGCACGCCATCTGAATCTCGGTTGAATTGCATAAAGACTAAATTCCATATCTCTACAAATCTATCGCCCTCATCTCCATCTTCACCTGGTGGTGTTCCTTCATATTTATCTCCGTGATCAAAAAAGATTTCAGAGCAAGGACCACAAGGTCCAGTATCAGCCATCGACCAAAAATTATCTTTATCTCCAAGCTTTGCAATTCTATCTGGATCAATGCCAATCTTATTTATCCAAATTTCTTTTGCCTCGTCATCATCTTTATAAACTGTAATCCATAACTTATCTTTATCTAGTTTGAGAACATCAGTTAAAAACTCCCATGCAAAAACTATTGCCTCTTCTTTAAAATAGTCACCAAAGCTAAAGTTACCAAGCATTTCAAAAAAAGTATGGTGACGAAGTGTATAGCCTACATTTTCAAGATCATTATGCTTACCCCCAGCACGAATACATTTTTGGGAAGTAGTAGCTCTGGAATATTTAAGTTTTTCTTGGCCTAAAAAGACATCTTTAAACTGAACCATGCCCGCATTAGTGAAAAGCAAAGTGTCGTCATTATTGGGTACGAGAGAACTTGAAGAAACAATATTATGATCTTTGCTTTTAAAGAATTCTAGAAATGCTTCTCTTATCTCATTGGTATTCATTTTTTTTCGTATCTGCCACCTGTAAGTGCGTTACTAAAAATATTAATTAAAAAAGAAAAATATGTCATAAGAAAGACTAATACTTTGTATCTTTTACTTGGAATAGAAAGACGCTTGCCAGCAAACATTGCATCAAGACCTTCTCTAGCTACTCTCTCAGCAGTTAATTTCATAAATGCAGGAACTTTGTCCATTTGCTCTTGAGTGCCTGATGCTGAATGGAATTCAGTAACTGTGTAACCTGGACAAACAGAAGTTGAAGAAATGCCCTTACGTTTGTAATTTATATTTATAGAATCACTAAATCGATTCATAAATGTTTTAATTGGCCCATAAAGTGTTTGGATTGCGGATGGTGGGGCAAAAGATGCCACAGAAGAGACAATCATAACTTTTCCGCCGCCCCTTGCTAGAAGGTCGGGCACAAACTTCTTTGTTAGAGCAATTACAGATATTGCTAGCACTCTGAGACTTTTTTCTTCATCTTCCATAGGGACTTCATGAAAAGGTTTTGGCAACCCATAACCTGCATTATTAATAAGAATTTCTACGTCATAATTATTATTCTTACAAAATTCATGAATTTGATCTGGCGCATCAACTTCAGCTAAATCAGCTGTGATGAAATCAACATTCACTTGATACCTACTTCTAATCTCTGAAGCTAGTTCTTGTAATCTATTTTCTCTTCTAGCAGTCAAAATAATATTGTGGCCTCTCTCAGCAAGCTGTATTGCTATTTCTTTTCCAATTCCCGCTGAAGCTCCTGTAACTATTGCATATGACATTTAAAAATCTCCTTTTTTATATCTTTTATAATTTTCAACATAAAATTTCGAGTTCAAAGTTGGTAGTTGTTGCTCTTCCTCCGATAACTCTCTTTTTACCTTAGCTGGAATGCCCATAACCATTGAACCATCAGGGATTACAGCATTCTCAGTAATTAAAGCTTTGGCTCCAATTATGCAGTTTTTACCTATTTTTGCACCATTTAGAATGACTGAATTGATACCAATTAGCGAGCCATCGCCAATTTCACATCCATGAAGCATAGCCATATGCCCTACGGTAACATTATTACCAATTGTGCATTTGAAACCAGGATCTGTATGAATAATAGAACCTTCTTGAATATTTGACCCTTTCCCTATGGAAATAGGCTCATTGTCTCCTCTAACTACGCAATTGAACCAAATACTTGCGTCTGTATCTAAGAAAACATCACCAATAACGGTAGCGTTACTGGCAATCCAGTAATTTTCGTCCCGCATTTCAGGTTTTTTGCCGTCTAGTTCATAAATCATCGCTTCCAGTCCAATTTTATTCCTGCATCAAAATAATCATTAACAAAAATTGCCGTGATCATTGCAGTAAGTCCCCAAATTTTAAATCCATTATAACTCCATGATGGTGATTTGAACTTAATTCCATCTCTTTCTAATTCTTGCCAAATGATATTTTTTTCATAAAGTAAATACGAAATAGGAACATCAAATATTTCATCTATTTCATAATTAGATTTAAAGGTTTGATTAGTCTCTAAAAATCCAACGACTGGGTGAACTTCTACTTTATGTCTTGAAATAAAATAATCCATTTTTCCTAGAATCTCTAAATTTGTAGATTTGAGATTAATTTCTTCTTCACATTCTCTGAGAGCAGTCTGAAAAATATCTTGATCAACCTCTTCCATCATTCCACCGGGAAAACTAACTTCACCTGCATGAGTTTTCATTTTCGACGATCTCAACGTAAATTTAATAGAAAAGTCTATGTCACTAATTTTTGATAATAAAATCATAACGCCAGCTTTTCTGTTTCCAGTAGTCGCATCGTAATTAATATTATTTAATTTATCTTTTATAGAAGAAATCATTTAAGATAGTTTAACTTTTTTTAGAAAAAATATTGGTTAAGTTGTGAAGTATTGTTCAAATTGTGGAAGCTCAAATTTAGAATTTAAAATCCCTGAAGATGATAATCGCAAGCGATACTGTTGCAATGATTGCGAAACAATCTTTTATACAAATCCAAATCTAGTTGTAGGTACATTATCAACATTTGATAATAAAATATTGATTGCTAAAAGAAGTATTCATCCGCGTAAAGATAAGTGGACCTTACCAGCAGGTTTTCTTGAAAATGCAGAAACGATGCAAGCAGGTGCATTAAGAGAAACACTAGAAGAAACTCAAGCCAAAGCTGAAATAATTATGCCTTATACAGTGATAAGTCTACCGCATATCAGTCAGATACATGTCTTTTATCTAGCTAAGCTTCTTTCAGATACCTTTGGACCAACTAATGAAAGTAGTGAAGTAAAGTTAGTTGAAATATCAGAGATCCCTTGGGATGAATTAGCTTTTCCAACGGTCTCAATGACTCTAAAATATTTCGTTGAGGATTCAAAAAAAGATAATTTTGAATTTCGTGAAGAAGAGATATTACTTAGTTAACTTACAAACTTTTTAGCATTAATAAAGATCTGCATCCAAGGAGAATATTCTCCCCAAGATAATGGTTTCCATGAAAATTGATGGGAGCGAAAAACTCTCTCAGGGTGAGGCATCATGATTGTTATGTTTCCATTATCATTTGTAATTCCTGTAATTCCTGAAGGTGATTTATTTGGGTTCAATGGATATTGTTCAGTTTGATATCCAGACGAATCAACGAAAGTCATACAGATCTTTTCTGAATCAAAAAGTTTATTTATTTCGTCTTCGCTTTCAAAACATGCTCTTCCCTCTCCATGCGAAACAATAATTGGAAGTGACCAGTCTTCCATATTATTTAACAACACAGATTTTGATTTAAGAATTTTTACCTGGCTCAGTCTTGCTTCAAATTGAT
>CAXGZN010000040.1:0-5362 GCA_964014565.1 uncultured Gammaproteobacteria bacterium | reverse complement strand
AATTTTAGGACGTAAAAATGGTTAAAAATATTTCAATTTTTTGTGGAGCACATGAAGGTATAAATCCTAACTATGCATCGGAGGCAAAAAAGATAACGGCGTTACTTTCAAAAAAAGGAGTAGATGTTGTTTTTGGTGGAGGCAATGTTGGCATTATGAAAATTATCTCTGATGAAGCAAAAGACAATAATTCAAAAGTCACCGGCATAACCATGGAATCTCTTCATAACCTTGAGCTTACAAATCCAAGAATTGATGACTTGGTAGTTACTCATTCACTACTAGAAAGAAAGGATGAATTTATGAAAAGATCTGATGCTTTTCTCGTCCTGCCAGGAGGAGTTGGTTCACTAGATGAGCTAGCAGAAATTTTAGCAAGCAATCAGCTAGGCATAATTAACAAACCAGTCGGGTTATTAAATACAGATGGATATTATGACCATCTAATTGCGTGGTTTGAAAAAGCTGTTAACGAGGGTTTTATCACTCAGGCAAATCTTGATGAATTAATTATTACTGATAATTGTGAAGAAATGGTTGAGAGAATACTCGAAGAAAAAAGTGAATCCTCAAAAGATTGGAAAGGCAGATTAGGTCTTTAATCTTTATCCTTAGAAATAAGAATACCGAGCTCAAATAACATCCACATAGGCAACGCTAAAAAAACTTGAGATAAGATATCGGGCGGCGTTAGAAACATACCAATGATAAAAAATAGGATTATGAAATATGGCCTAGATTTTCTTAAAGTTTCTTTTGTAAATATACCAAGCCTTACTGAAATAATTGTAAAGATCGGAACCTGAAAAGCGATACCAAAACCAATAATTATTTTGATGGCAAAATTAAAAAACTGGCTTATGTCTGTCATTATCCTTACAGATTCAGGAGCTGTGTTTATAAAGAAATTAATCAGAACCGGAACAACAATATAAAACGCAAAGATAGCTCCTAAATAAAACAGTATAAAAGAGCTTATTGCAAAAGGAAGCATAAGCTTTTTTTCACCATCTAGAAGGCCAGGCTTTGCAAATGACCATATCTGATAAATGATGTAAGGTATTGATATAAGGATACTTATTGATAATATTAATTTAATTGGAACAATAAATGGTGACCCTACACCAATGGCAATTAAATCAGAAGATTCGGGCAAAGATTCTATGAGAGGTTTTGAGAATAAGACATAAATATCATCAGCAAACGGGAACATGAAAACTAATAAAACCAAGCAGAAAATTAGAGCCTTGATTAAACGATTACGAAGTTCAGATAAGTGACCGATTAGATTATTTTCCTCCATCATTATCCTCACTTTCCTCTAGTTCAAGTTCTTGTAATTTCATATCATTAAAAATATCTTTTTTGATTTCTTCTGTCCCAATTTCATTATTTATTTCATTAGAAATATTTTCATATTGGGATCTAAGTTTTGACCAAATTTGAATAAAGAACTTTGTAACCTCAGGTAATCTTTTTGGCCCTACAAGCAAGAGCGTCAGAACAAGCAGTGTTAGTAATTCAGGGAAGCCTATTTGAAACAAGTTGCGATTAATTAATTATTATTTTGTTGATCGTCTTCACTATCATCTTTCATGGATTTCTTAAAACCTTTTAACCCAGCACCAAGATCGGAACCCAAAGTTCGGATTTTTTTGCTACCAAAAAGTAGCAAGGCAATTGCAAGAATTAAAAGTATTTCCCATGGACCTGAAAACATACTTTTATCTTAACCTTTTTGAAAATAAATATAAATCAATTTAAGTACAAGAAAATAATTGTTACTCCCAATAAGCCAATCAAGAAGTATGAAATGTTTTTCAATTTTTTAATTCTTTTATCTAACTCAACCATGAGGTCATTATTTCTATTAGATGAAATATTAATATTTCTTATTTCATCAACAATTTCAAAAAACATCCCCGGCGTATCTTTGATGCTTTCTAAGATCTCTTCTTTATTTTCAAAGATGTAGTTTTTAAGTTTTGTAGGATTAAATTGTTCACTTATCCAGTTTTCTAAATACGGTTCAGCTAAACCCCAGAAATCTAAAGCAGGATAAATTTGCCTACCCATTCCTTCGATATGAATTAAGGTTTTTTGTAACAAAACTAAAGATGGCTGAATAGATAAACCATACTCTCTAGTACTTTCGAATAAATATAGTAAAAGTTTGCCAAATTCTATTTCAGATAGTGGTTTTTCAAGAATTGGCTCACAACAAGCTCTCAATGTATTTTCCAAATCACTAATATTTGAATCTTTGTCTACCCAACCTGCATTTATGAAGAGTTTTGCAAGAGAATGATACTGTTCCTTGATAACGGCTTGAAGCATTCTAGCAAGCGTATACCTTTCTTCATTCGTTAATGAGCCACAAATAGCGCAATCTACTGCTACGTAACCAGCATTTTCAGTATTTCTCTTATCTACAAATATATTTCCTGGATGCATATCTGCATGAAAGAAATTGTCTCTGAAGACCTGATCTAAGAAGATTTGGACACCATTTTCAGCCAATTTCTTCTTATCTACCCCAGCTGCATCAATTTTATCTATATCAGTACAAGGAATTCCTTCAATTTCCTCTAAAACAAGCATCTTAGAGGTAGACAAATCCCAATAAACTTCAGGAATATATAGTATTTTTGAACCACTAAAGTTTTTTCGAGTAAGGTTTGTGTTTGAAGCCTCTAATTTTAAGTCCAGCTCTTTAATAATAGTCTTTTCATAATCTCTCACAACTTCAAGCGGCTTAAGCCTTTCTGAATCTTTAAAAGTTATTGAAAAGATAGAGGCAAAAGATTTTAAGAGACTCACATTTCTTTCGACTTCTCGTCTTATGCCTGGCCTCAATATTTTTATAACTACTTTCTTTGAACTATCTTTAAGCGTAGCCTTATGAACTTGAGCAAGAGAAGCAGCCGCAAAAGGAGACTCATCAAAATCTTGAAAGAAATCTTCAATTGGGCCACCAAGCTCAGATTCGATGATCTTTCTCGACTTGTCGTTACTAAAAGGCTTACATTGATCAGTTAATTTTTGAAGCTCCTTGGCTACATTAATAGATAAAAGATCCGTTCTGGTAGATAAAAGTTGACCAAACTTTATGAACATAGGACCCATTGATTCAAGGCTTAGTCTGAGTTTGCGACCAAATTTTTCTGAGTCTTTATCTAAAAAAATTAAGTTGAACCATAGGACTCTTGAAATTATCTTCAGCCCTCCTAAAAAAAGATTGATGATAGTCATTTAATTCTTTTCTGCAACATGAATGGCAACTATTCCATTAAGCAAGTTATAAAATTTACAATCTGTAAAGCCAGCTTTAAGTATTTTCTCTTTTAATTTTTCCTGATCAGGATGCATTCTAATTGATTCAGCTAGATATCTATAACTATCAGAATCATTAGCAAATATGCTTCCCATAATCGGCATTACATTGAAAGAATACCAATCATATATTTTACTGAAGGCAGCATTCTTAGGCTTAGAGAACTCTAGGATTATCAACTTTCCATTATTGGCAAGACATCTATACATTTCTGATAAACCCTTTTCTTTATCAGTAAAGTTCCTTAATCCAAAGGCAATAGTTGTAGTGTCAAAATACTCATCACCAAAAGGGAGTAGTTCACCGTTTAGCTGACAAAAGGAAGTATTTTTGAAAAAGTTTTCATCAACTGATCTCTTCTTTCCATAAACCAGCATTTCTGCATTTATATCAGCTACTGTGATTTCCGCATCTTGGAAGTTAAGATGAATTTCTTTTGCAATATCAGCAGTACCTCCTGCAAGATCAAGAACTTTACTATCAGGCTTAACTCCCGCAAGCTCAATCATTATTTTTTTCCAAAATCTATGAAGTCCAAATGACATAACATCATTCATAAGATCATAATTTTCTGCAACAGAGGTAAAAACCGAGTTTACTTTTTCTTGTTTTTCCTCTGTAGAAACCTTTTCAAAACCGAAGTGGGTGTCTTTATTCATTTTTTGTAAAACTTATATAATTATTGTATCTGCTTTCTGCAATATTGCCTTTTGATACTTGATCAATAACGTTGCAGCCAACACCATTTATATGATTACAATTTTTGAACTTACAAGACAATGCAGCTTCTCTAATTTCAAAAAACCCTTTTAAGACTTCATCTGGACTAAATTTCTCAATTTCTATGTCTCTGACGCCAGGAGAATCTATGATTTCTATTTTATCTTTAACATATAAGGAAGATACCGACGTGGTATGAACACCCTTAGATTTATTAAGTTCTTTAGTTTTTAAATTAATACCAAGCAACTTTGAAGAGATTGTTGATTTGCCAGAGCCAGATTTCCCAACAAAAATAGTAGTCTTATTTTCAAGAAATCTTCCAATATCAGACAACCCTTCTCCCGATTTGCCTGAAACTTTAAACATTTTAATCCCAAGATTCTCATAAATATTGCAAGCTTCTTTAAATTCTTCATCGCCAGTTAAATCTATTTTATTTACAACTATTAATGGATCTATTCCTGCAGCAGCAGAGAGAACCAACCACTTATCAATAAATATTTTTGGGGTAAGTGGTACAGGTGATAACAAGATTGCAATATTTGTAACATTAGCTGCAAAAACTTTCTTTTTACCTCTATGGAATCTTTTCAGTGATGTTTTTCTTTGAACCTTATTTAAGATCTTTCCTTTTACTTCTAAGCTATCTTGGAGAGGAACTATTTCAACGAAATCACCAACGACAATATCTTGATCTTTAGGTGTCTTGCAGGGGATTTTAAATTCTTTTATCTCTACAAGGCATGAGTTTGAGTAAAACTCAACCACTCTGCCAATTTGAACTTTTTCCATATAGAGCACAAAATACACTATTAAGAGAGTTTTACAAAAAATGAAAGCTAATAAATCCGATAACAACTTAATATGGGTTGACCTTGAAATGACAGGCTTAGATCCTGAGAAAGAAAAGATAATTGAAATAGCTACGATAATCACTGACTCAGATTTAAACATTATTGCCGAAGGCCCTAACATAGCTATTCATCAAAGCAATGAGTTGCTAGATAATATGGATGAATGGAATGTAAACCAACATACTTCATCTGGTCTCATAGACGCAGTTAAAACAAGCATAATTAGTGACAAGGAAGCTGAGCTAGAGACTTTAGACTTTATCTCAAAATATGTGCCAGCAGGAAAATCTCCAATGTGCGGAAATACTGTTTCTCATGACAGAAGATTTCTTAGCAAATATATGCCCGAGCTAGAGAATTACTTTCACTATAGGCACATAGATGTTTCTTCGGTAAAAGAATTAATTGTTAGATGGATGAATCAGGCGCAGTCATATCAGAAAAATAGTAA
>CAXGZN010000039.1:0-5606 GCA_964014565.1 uncultured Gammaproteobacteria bacterium | reverse complement strand
CTTGGATGCAAAAATGTATTAGTTAAAGGTGGTCATGGTAATTCAGACATCATAAATGATGTTTTAATTACAACTAGTGGCGATGAGCATATATTTGAATCCAAAAAAATTATTAGTAAAAATACTCATGGAACTGGATGCTCATTAGCATCAGCAATAGCTACAAATTTGGGTATGGGAATTGAAATAAAAGAATCAATAAAGATCTCTATAGAATATGTTCAAAACGGTATTAAGAATGCTCCAGATTTTGGATCAGGTAATGGACCTATTCGTCATTTCTAACAAGAGGATTTAGATTCCTCACACCATAAATAAATATTGTATCAATCAATGCTATAAATATTTTGAAAATATATTTTGATAAAGCTATATAAAAAGCATCATAGATACTCAAGTCGGTTGCTATTACCCAAGTAAATGTATAAATAAATGTATCTATTAATTGTGAGGTAATGGTTGAAAGATTATTGCGCAACCAAAGATATCTTCCTTGAGTAAGAGTTTTAAGATAGTTAAAAAACCAAACATCAAACTTTTGACTAATAAAGTAAGCTGTTAATGAGCCTATAATAAAAGCTGGAGAATATGATGCGATAACAGATAAAGCATTATGAACTTCAAGTGCAGATCCGGTTAAATCGGAAGGTTTAAATAATAAACTTAGAAGCAGAGTTAAAAGGACTGCGATATTTGCAAAAAAGCCAAGATTTACCGCCCTATTTGCTTCAGTTTTACCATATTTTTCGTTTAAAAGATCTGTCGAAAAATAAATACCTGAATAAAGAATTGCACCCATACTTACGGTGAAAGTTGTATCAAATATTACAAATTCAGAAACCTTACCACCCTGAAGATTTCCCAAGATAATCCCAAGAATTACTGCAGTATATAAACCGTATTTACCAAAAAATTTATAAAGGATTACAACTAAGAGCAGGTCATAAAAGACTACAACTAACCATAAGCTTTCTTGAGATAACCCCTGAAAGAGGAATTCCATTTAGCTATACAGAATCTGTAAGTTCAGGAACAGCTTCAAATAAGTCGCCTACAAGACCATAGTCAGCAACCTGAAAGATTGGTGCATCTTCATCTTTATTTATAGCAACTATTACCTTTGAATCTTTCATTCCCGCTAAATGCTGAATTGCTCCAGAAATACCAATAGCTATATAAAGTGAGGGTGCAACTATTTTTCCTGTTTGTCCAACCTGATAATCATTTGGCACATATCCAGCATCTACAGCTGCTCTAGAAGCTCCAACAGCAGCACCTAATTTATCAGCTAATGCTTCAATAATTTTAAAGTTTTCAGATGAACCTAAAGCCCTTCCACCTGAGACAATTACTTCAGCTGCTGTAAGTTCAGGTCTGTCACTAACAGCAATCTCATCACTTACAAAGTTTGCATTATTAAGAGAATCAACTACATCTCCAGAATCAACACCAACTGATGAATCACTTATTGGTGATGCATCAAAAGCTGTTGTTCTCACAGTAATTACTTTAACTGAATCATTTGATTTAACGGTTGCAATACAGCTTCCTGCATAAATTGGTCTTTTGAAAGTATCAGCATCTTCAACAGAAATAATATCTGATATCTGTTGTACATCTAATTTAGCGGCTACTCTTGGTAGAAAATTCTTACCAAAGGTCGTTGCAGGGGCAAGTATATGATGAAATCCCTCTGCAATAGAAACAACTAAGTTACCTAAATCTTCAGCTAAGAAATTTTTATAGATTGGATCATCAACATGGATAACTGAGCTAATTCCAGCAATTTTAGATGCTTGCTCTGCAGCTGACGACGATTCAGATCCAGCAACTAATACTGATACATCACCACCAATTTCTGATGCAGCTGTTACCGTATTAAGAGTTGAACCTTTAATTTCATTATTATCATGTTCTGCTACTACTAATATACTCATGTTATTACCTTTGCTTCATTTTTTAACTTTTCAACTAATTCTTCAACTGAATCAACCATCACGCCTGCTTCACGTGTTGGTGGTAATTCAACTGACAAAATAGAAGTTCTATCTGATACATCTATTCCTAGATCAGAAACATTCTGAATAGAAAGTTCTTTTTTCTTGGCTTGCATAATATTAGGCAAAGATGCATATCTAGGTTCGTTTAATCTTAAATCAGTAGTAACAACAGCTGGAAGATTCACACTTATTGTTTGTAAGCCGCCGTCAATCTCTCTTGTAACCACTGCATTGTCTCCATCAATCTTGAGTTCAGAAGCAAATGTTGCTTGAGGCATATCGAGCATTGCAGCTAACATTTGTCCTGTTTGATTATTATCACCATCAATTGCTTGTTTACCTAAGATTACAAGATTAGGGTTTTCAGTTTCTACTACTTTAGTGAGAACTTTTGCTATTGATAAAGGCTCAAGAAGACCTTCTGATTGGACTAAAATTGCTCTATCAGCTCCAAGAGCAAGGCATGCTCTCAATTGTTCTTGAGATTCATCACCACCAACTGTGACGACTACTACCTCTGTAGCTTGTCCAGATTCTTTCAATCTAACAGCCTCTTCAACAGCAATTTCACAAAATGGATTGACTGACATCTTTACATTATTGAGGTCAACATTTGAATTATCAGATAATGGCCTTACCTTTACGTTATAGTCCACTACTCTTTTTATGGGTACCAGTATTTTCATAATTTGTTAAGTTTAAAGGGTTTTGCGGATATAATTGTAATGCTTTTTACAGAATTTCTAAAGAGCTTAGGAAGTATATATGGAACGTGATGTTATGGAATATGATGTCCTTGTTGTGGGTGCTGGACCTGCTGGACTTTCTGCGGCCATAAAATTTGCCCAGTTAAATAAAAAAAATAATACTAATCATACGATTTGCGTTATTGAGAAAGGTTCTGAAGTTGGTGCTCATATTTTATCTGGTAATGTATTTGAACCGACAGCTCTTAATGAGCTTATCCCAGATTGGAAAGAAAAAGAGGCGCCTCTTGATACACCAGTTAAAAAAGATGTTGTTAAATATCTTATAAATCAAAACGTATCCATCCCTGTTCCGCTTCCAGGAATATTAATGCCTAATTTTAATAATCATGGAAATTACATAATGAGCCTTGCTAATTTTTGCAGATGGTTAGCAAAAGAAGCAGAATCTCTTGGTGTAGAAATATTTCCTGGATTTACAGCTTCTGAAGTAATTATAGAAAATGATCAGCTAAAGGGTATTGTTACAGGAGAAATGGGTGTCAGTAAGGATGGCGAGAAGAAGCCATCATATCAACCAAGCATGGAACTTAGAGGGAAATATACAATCCTTTCAGAAGGTTGCAGAGGTCACCTTGGCAAACAAATAATTAAGCAATTTAAATTAGACGAGGGTAAAGATCCGCAACACTACGGTATTGGTTTTAAAGAAATATGGGATATCAAGCCTGATTTACATAAAGAAGGAACAGTTATGCATACTGCTGGTTGGCCAGCAAATGGAACAGTCTCAGGTTCTTATTGCTACCATGGCAAAAATAATCAACTTTACATGGGTTACGTTGTTCCATTGGACTATAAAAATCCTTATTTAAGCCCGTATGATGAATTTCAACAATGGAAACATCATTCGGGGATATCTAAACTTCTTAAAGATGGTACTAGAGTAGCTTATGGCGCAAGAGCACTCATAAAAGGTGGTTATCAGTCTAGACCTAAAATGTCATTCAATGGAGGACTTATAGTCGGCGATAATGCTGGTACACTCAATTTTCCTAAAATAAAAGGAACGCATACTGCAATGAAATCAGGAATGATAGCAGCAGAGACTGTTTTTGAAGCGTTAGAAAATAATAATATCGGTTCTGATCTTGTAAACTTCGAAGACAATATACAAAAATCTTGGCTTCAAAAAGAATTATACAAAGCAAGAAACTTTGGTCCTTTGCTGCACAAGTTTGGTAATTTAGTAGGGCCTATTTTTGCAGCAATAGACCAGTTCATATTTAGAGGCAATCTACCATTTACTTTAAACCACCCTACCCCTGATTATGCTTGCTTAGAAGATGCATCAAAAATGCCTAAAATTGATTATCCTAAACCAGATGGAGTTATATCTTTTGATAAACTAAGTTCTGTATACCTTTCTAATACCACTCATGAAGAGGATCAACCATGTCATTTAAAATTGAAAGATGAAAACATTCCAATAAGTGTAAATTTACCTAAATATTCGGAACCTGCACAAAGATATTGTCCCGCAGGTGTTTATGAGGTTGTTAATGAAAATAATCAAGACAAGTTTGTTATAAATGCTCAAAATTGTGTACATTGTAAAACATGCGATATCAAAGACCCGTCACAAAATATTACTTGGGTAACACCTGAAGGTATGGGTGGTCCAAATTACCTAAATATGTAATGTTTAAGCTTAGATATATTCTCTATACAGGATTACTATCGCTAGGTTTAGTTGTTGCTTTTAATCTATCTTTAATACCAAATTTCTTTTCTAAAACTAATGATGAGCAAAAATTTTTAGAACTTCTAGATAAAGAATTTGCTAAATCAGTAGAGGATAATCCTATTTATGCATCCTATATGGGAGATTTGCGCTTCAATACACTATGGCCTGATTATTCAATTGAGAAGATAAATAAAGATCATGAACATACATTAAAAGTTATAGAAGAACTTGAGATGATGAGTGTTGATGATTTCTCAGATGAAAATAAACTGAACTATCGATTATTTTTAGATGGTTACAAGAACTCTGCAGATAAACATCAATATCAAATACATTTACTACCCTTCAGTCATAGAGGCGGTATTCAACTCCAACACGAAACAGCTGAAACATTACCTCTTCGTAATTTTCAACAATATATGGATTGGATTTCTCGCCTAGAAAAACTTGATGATGTAATTGATCAATATATTGCATTAGCAAATCAAGGCATTAAAAATCAAGTAATGCCCCCTAAGGTTTTAATGAGCAGAGTGTTAAATCAAATAAAATTACAAAATGTTGATTCTTATGTAAATAGTCCTTTTTATGATGCATTTGAGGTTTTACCGGATGAAATATCAAATGAAGAGCAAAAACAAATAAGAGAACAAGCACAAACTACTATAACTAATGTTGTAATACCCTCTTATGTAAAGTTATTAAATTTCTTTGAGAATTCTTATTACCCTAATTGTAGAGATACTATAGGAATTAGCGATATTGAAAATGGTTCAAAGTACTATGAACTCATCGCAAGGCAATTTACAACTACTGAACTAACCCCAGATGAAATACATAATATTGGTTTAAGTGAAGTATCCAGAATAAAGAATGAGATGTTCAAGATTATGGATCAAGTTCAATGGAATGGAAGTTTTGATGAATTTTTAAACTTTTTAAGAACAGATAGCCAATTTTACTTTGAAACTGGCGAAGAACTGTTCACTGAATATCTTGCAACATCTAAAAGAATTGATCCTTTGTTGGTTAAATTATTTAAAGACTTACCGTCCATGCCATACGGTTTAAAACCTATTCCAATGGAAAGTGCTCCCGATACTACAACAGCCTACTATCAAAGACCTGCTGCTGATGGTTCAAGAGCTGGAT
>CAXGZN010000038.1:0-5640 GCA_964014565.1 uncultured Gammaproteobacteria bacterium | reverse complement strand
GCTAGTTTTGTAGGCACATGTCTTGCAGCATCTCTAGCCTGCATAATAATGGGTGTATATTCCAATTGGCCAGTAAGCTTAGCGCCCGGCATGGGTCTGAATGCTTTTTTTACTTATACAGTTGTAGGTGAAATGGGATATTCATGGGAGGTTGCTCTTGGTGCTGTTTTCTTGGCAGGAGTTTTATTTTTCATAATGAGTGTTACTAAATTAAGAAGGTGGATGCTTGATAGTATTCCTCTAAACCTTCGTATTGCTATGGGTGCTGGTGTTGGACTGTTTATTGGCTTTATTGGGCTAAAAAACGGTGGGTTGATTGTTTCTAATGATGCTACCTTCCTCAGTTTAGGAGACTTCACTAATATAGAAACATTACTAGCCGCCTTAGGTTTTCTTATAATTTGTTCTTTATCAGTAAGAAATATCCCCGGAGCTATCCTGATTGGTGTAATGCTAATAACAGTATGCTCTATATTTCTTGAATTAGTTGAGTTTGGTGGCTTAGTATCTATGCCTCCGAGTATTGCTCCGACACTTATGAAAATGGATATCTTAGGTGCTTTAGATATTGCGATGCTTAGTGTGATTATGTCTTTCCTTTTTGTTAATTTGTTTGATACTGCAGGAACATTATTAGGCGTTGCTACCAGAGCAAAAATAACTGATGAATATGGTAATGCCAAAAATTTTGATAAGGCTCTTAAAGCTGATAGCGGCTCAAGCATCTTTGGAACATTTTTTGGGTGCTCTCCAGTAACAAGTTATGTTGAAAGCTCTGCTGGGGTTGAGGCTGGCGGAAGAACAGGATTAACTACTGTTGTTGTTGGAATTCTATTTTTGGTTGCTATTTTCTTTTCACCTCTAGCCGCAATTGTCCCGGCATATGCCACAGCTGGTGCGCTAATTTATGTTTCTATCCTAATGATGAGTGGCATGGAAAAACTTAATTGGTCCGATTCAACAGAGCTTTTACCGGCTCTGGTAATTATCGTAATGATTCCTCTCACCTTTTCTATTGCTAATGGGATTGCTCTCGGATTCCTGGCATACGTCGTGTTAAAAATTTCTAACGGTGAAGTTAGAAATATTTCCTCTGGGGCTTGGTTCTTAACTGCTGTTTTTGTTTCAAAGTTTCTTTTTTTATAAAAATGTCCAAAAGCTTTTTCAGGATTTTTATTATCCTTTTTGCCATTGGTGTGCATGGATCAACAGATCATCAACCAACAATATTTATCAAAGATACTAAGCTCATAGGTAGCTTGCATCAAAACAATGATGTGGAGATGTTTCTTGGGTTACCTTTTGCCGCTCCACCAATGGGTGACTTGAGATGGGAAAAGCCTGTTCCTTGGATTCCAGAATTAAATAAAAAGATTATTGCTAATGAATTTAAACCTGCATGTTTTCAAAACCAAAGAATTGTTAATTGGTATAAAAGGTTAATTCTTGACTTCGGCGGCGATCCAGAGAATTTTGATGTTCCTGCGTTTAGTGAAGACTGCTTGTATTTAAATTTATGGCGACCGAAGGATGCAAAAAATGACTTGCCTGTAATTGTATATATACATGGAGGGAGTAATAAAGCTGGTTGGTCATATGAGCCAAATTATCTTGGTCATAATATTGCTAACAAAGGCTATATATTAATAAGTATTCCATATCGCTTAGGAGTATTTGGTTTTTTTTCTCATCCAGATATTAAAAATCCTAATCTAGCTTTATATGACCAGGTTTTAGCTCTTGAATGGATACAGGAATATATTTCCTTCTTTGGTGGCGATCCATCAAATGTTACTTTAGTTGGTGAGTCAGCTGGCGCCGGAGGTATAAGTCATTTAATAGCTTCGCCATTGAGCAAAGATTTATTTCATAAAGCAATCCATCAAAGTGGCGGCTCCTCTTTTACTTATCCAACTGCAAGTTCAGATGTAAGAAAGCTAGCAAACAACTTTGCAAATTCTTTTAAAGATCCATCGATTGAGCATTTAAAAAGTATTAGCGCAGAGGAAATACTTGCGGTTTCAGAGGAAATTTATGCAGAGCACTATTTTAATTATGTTATTGATGGTTCCTCTTTAATTGGAAACTTGTCTGATATCTATAAAAATGGGAATGTTCAAAATGTAGATCTTCTAATTGGGTCTAATAATGATGAATGGTCTTTATATTTTGATGGTAATGTAAATATTGGTATGTGGCTTGATCAGGAAACAACTCCTGAGAAAAAAATAAAGCTTTTAGAGTTACTTGGTGATATTAAAGATCCTGTAAGAAAAATGGATTTATTGATTACAGCTAAAAACTTTGTTTGTCCCTCTTTATTTATGGCTGAACAGTTAAGAAAGAAAGGAGGTAAGACTTGGGTGTATCAATTTAACAGAGTTAGAAATGGTGAGTTAGCAAAAAAATATGGAGCCTTTCATGGCGCAGAGCTTCCTTATGTTTTTGATACTCATGATGAGTGGCTACCAACAAATAATGTTGACAAAGAACTGACCAAGGAGATTCAATCTTATTGGTTATCTTTTGCTAAGACTGGTAATCCTAATAATAGTAATGCTGTAACATGGCCAGAATATGATTCGTCTAATGATTCAACTCTTGTTTTAGATGATGACATATACCAAAGAAGTCATGAGAGTTCTGAGATTTGTAGAATAATGGATTTATTTTAGAAGTTGGCTGGGTTTTTTGGGGTAAATGAATTGTAATATTCCTTGATATTCAAAATATCTTTCACATCGTCGCCAGTTGGCATAAATTCTTTACCGAAAACTAATTCCTTCTTAAGGAAGTCTAGCGAAACTAGAACGACTCCTGAATTAAGCTCTCTAGCAATTCTTAAAAATCCTGTTTTCCACTCACCAACTTTTGATCTTGTCCCTTCTGGTGCAAGACCAATAAGCCCATTTTTCTTATCTTCTACCTGTCTTAGAAGATCTTTTATGAGGCCGCCGGGTTTTGACCTATCGACGGGAATGCCTCCCATATATTTTATAAATCTTCCTAATAAGCCAGTAAAGATAGTATGTTTCCCTATGAAGTATACTTTTAGATCAACAGCTGCAATAGCGGCTAGGCCTACTACCGCATCCCAGTTTGATGTATGAGGTGCAACAATAGCAACAAACTTCTTGTTCTCATAAAGATCTGATATTTGACCTTTTATTTTCCAACCAGAAAGTTTCATTATCATTTTTCCAAGCCACTGGAATGGCTTAGGTCGATTAGCTTTATAACTATCTGGAAATTTAAAATTCATGGTTCACATTATAATGCTATTTGAAGATATTCCTTCTTTTTTTAGAAGCTTGCGTTTCACAGAAAGTCCGCCTTTACCGCTATATCCTCCAAGATTCCCGTCAGATCTGATCACTCTATGACAGGGAATTTCAATTGGTCTTGGGTTTTTTCCACATGCATTTGCAACTGCGCGAGCAGAATTTGGTTTTCCAATAGCTAAAGCAATCTCTTTATAAGTCCTGACTTCGCCCTCTGGGATTTTTTTTAACTCATTCCAAACCATAATCTGAAATTTTGTTCCTTTAAGCATCTATTTGAGGTGCTCAATTAATAGTGTTGGAACATTACAAGTATGAGATTTAATGGTAGCTACCAAGGTTCCTTTCTTAAGCCCATCTTTTATCGGTGTTACTTCAACATTGTTGCTAACCAATCTTTTGTGTACATCCTCAATTGAATCCACTTCCCAAGCAAGACCCCAAAGCTCATCAGCTGATTCTTTTTTATCCTTTTCTTCAATAACTTCAATTGTGGTTGCATTTGTTCTGAAGAACAGCATTCTTCTCTTCCAATGCTCTATAGTTTTGTCTAAGGCCAATCTTATTTTATAAACATCTCTATAAATGCTTATAAAATCATCTGCATCCTGTGTATTTATTACCACATGATCAAGCTTTTTTACCTTTGATGAATCTTGGGTTTCATGCTTTGGAAGATTGCCTTCAGTGTGTTCAATGATAAATATAAATAGTTCTCTACTAAGAGTGTTTGGTAAAAAAATATTTTTCCACTGTCTTATTTTCCCATCTTTTTCGTTGATTGCTTCACCAGAGCTTATCTCAACTGCATATCCATTCCTGTTTAACTCTTCTTGAGCATGTTCTATGTTTTGTGTTCCAAGAACAATCCCTGCTAAATGATCTCCTTTCTCTTCCAGCAAAGAATTAATAAAATCTGATCCAGGCCCTTCTTCGCTTGGCGATAGCAACTCTAAGTATGTGTTCTCAAAATTAAATAAAGCATTTCTTGTTCCTAGTTCGCTGTGTTTTCCTTTCCAGCATGGAGGAACATCAAGAACTTTTTCGTAGTCATTTATTGCTTGATCGAGATCTTTCACTGCGATTATTAAATGGTCTACTGAAGAAATCATTCTTGCATTAATCCTTTAAGCTTCTAATTCTTTCAATAAATAGTTTTGCACCAAGCGAAACATTATCAACCCAGTCATCCTTCGCTTCACTGTTTGCATTATCAGAAATAAATTTAAAGCATCTAAAGTCAATATTTTTTAATTTGCATACTTTTGCTATGGCAAAGGCTTCCATATCAACGATATCTGTTTTTAGAGTTGGTGTACTGGTGACGAACTTATCGCCTGTGCCGCAAGTTACTCCCTCTCTTCCAAAGGTTATCTCGATATCTTCTTCAAATGGAGTTTGTCCCACCTCAAAACCAAGCGGTGAAGCATCCATATCTCTTTGGAAGAAGCTTGAAACCTCAACAAGTCCTGCTATTTCTTCATCAAGGGACCCAGCTGTTCCAAAATTTACAATTTGTTTTGGTGAGTATTTTTCTATTGCATTTAAAGTATTAAAAACTGCATTCACTTTGCCCACACCTATATACTCTATTTGATGATCAGGGAGTTCAGATCTTTTCAGCTCATCTTCAAGTGCAACTAAAATAAGCATTCTTATTTCCAGTTTCCTTTTCTTCCAGATAAGTCCCATGCAATTCTTGAATACATCAGCTCAATCCTTCTCTTAATATATCTGTCTGCAAAAGTATTACTTATTTCAGGAAGTGGGATAAATGACATACACCCGAGACCATCAATTATTTTTAGTGTCAGTCCAGAATCATTTTCTTTTACAGCTAGATTGTGAGGTATTATATTTTTTGTTAGTAGTTTGGTTTCTTTTAGAAATATCTCAAACTCTTTTAAAGCTTTATCAATTTCTGAAGTTCTTCCTTTGCTGAATAAATATTCTTCTAAATTTTTGGCTACTTTGTCATTATTCGTAATGAGCTCTGTGCATGATGCTAAACCCTTGCTGGTTTCTACAAATTCATACCATTTTGCAAGATGTTTCCATATTTTTTGAGGGTTTTCTTTGATAGCTCTTTGCTGGTATGCGCTCTCCTCTCTGAAGTTATCATCAAAACTTCGTTCTGATCTGAGTTTTTTGTACCAAGGGGCATTTGAGCGCATTTTTTTAACTACTTCTGGTTTACTAATCTTCAAACACAAACTTTTATTGTCGGGATGGATATAGCAAACCCTATTACCGCCCTCTGCAAATGGTTTAACTTCCTCAAGATTAATCATCTTTTAATTAACTGATTTATAAATATTTACAATCGTAACACCGATCACAATAAGGAAAAGCCCAACAA
>CAXGZN010000037.1:0-5663 GCA_964014565.1 uncultured Gammaproteobacteria bacterium | reverse complement strand
CAAGATCCTTTGATAGCTCATCATATCTACCTCCTCCCAAGAAAGAATCTTGTGCACCTAGATTCGAAGAAACTGCTTCAAAAACAAGCCCAGTATAGTAATCAAGCCCTCTAACTAGGGAGCTATCAAGCTCAATTTCAACATATTTACCAAAAATACTTTGAATCTTATCAAGAAGATTTAGCTGTTCGGGCGATAGAAAATCTATAATTTTTGGGCCTTTATCAAGAAAATCCTTTAAATCAATGTCTTTTGAATCAAGCAGTCTCAGTGGATTTTTATTAAGTTTTTCCTTGTCATTATCACTAAGCTCACCTTTATAAGTTTGCAAGTACTTAAGTAGTTCTGATAAAAATTTTTCTTTGGTATCTTTGTCTCCCAGATGATTAATTCTTAAAACAGAGTCTTCAAGCTCTAATTCAATAAAAATATCACATACAATTGAAATAATTTCTAAATCAGAAGAGCCCTCCTCAAATCCAAGCAATTCAACTCCTGCTTGATTGAACTGTCTGAATCTTCCTTTTTGCGGTCTTTCATATCTAAACATTGGACCTTGGTACCAGAGCTTATGCTCAGATGAATCAAGTTTTTTTTGAATTATTGATCTCACAACACCAGCAGTTCCCTCTGGTCTTAATGAGAGACTTTGTTCGTTGCGATCGTTAAAGCTATAAATTTCCTTATTTACAATATCTGATGTTGCTCCTGTAGATCTAACAAATAGTTCTGTTTGTTCTAAAATTGGGGTATTAACTTCTATAAGATTGTGAGAAAGGAAAATTTTACTCAGAACTTCATTTAATTCTGCAAGATAGTTTGAATCAGATTCAAAAACATCAGGCATTCCTCTGATTGAGCTTATTTTATCCATATTAGCCTCTTGCGATAATTGTATCAGATGAGGATGAATTAATTTTATCTCTTACCTGTGATTCTATCTCATCGACAAGCTGCTCATTCGAAAGCTTTTTAGATGGCAGGCCATTGATGTATAAAAGATTATTTGGGCTAGCCCCTGTTAGACCGATGTCTGCTGCTTTGGACTCACCAGGACCATTAACATAGCATCCAATTATAGCTACCTCTAGATCTTCTGAAATATCTTCAAATCTTGATTCAAGTTCATTTACAACCTCAATAACATTAAAATTCATTCTAGAGCAGCTTGGACAAGCTATTATTTTGACACCCCTGCTTCTAATATTTAGACTTTTAAGAATATCCCATCCAACTTTAATTTCATCAACCGGATCTGATGCAAGTGATATTCTAATAGTATCTCCAATCCCCTCAGATAGAAGCATCCCTACGCCAATTGAAGACTTAACAGTGCCTCCTCTAAAACTTCCAGCTTCAGTTATACCTAAATGAAGAGGCTGATCTATTAGATCTGATATTTTTCTATATGCATCGACGGTCATCTCAATATTGGATGCCTTCAGACTCATTTTATAGTGATCGAAATCATGTTTTGCAAGAATATCTATATGCCTTTGTGCTGATTCAACTAAAGCATCTGCATTTGGTTCTCCATACTTCTTTTGAAGGTCTTTCTCAAGAGAGCCTGCATTTACACCAACTCTAATTGGAACTCCGTTATGCTTTGCTGCATTTATAACCTCTATTACTTTTTCCTCTTTGCCAATATTTCCAGGATTGATCCTTAAACAATCAGCTGAATCTGCAACCTCTATGGCAAGCATATAATCAAAATGTATATCAGCAACTAATGGAATAGATACCGCTTTTTTAATTTTCTTAAATGCTGAAGCTGAATCTTTATCAGGAACTGAAACCCTTATAATGTCTGCTCCTGCTGCAACAAGAGCATTAATTTGTTCAATTGTTCCGTTAACATCACATGTATTAGTGTTAGTCATTGATTGAACAGAAATAGGATTAAGGTCACCAACTTTTACATTGCCAACTGTAACAAGTTTAGTGGGTTTTCTTTTAATCCAATTAGTCACGATCTTATAAGTTTAATCAAAAAGTAGTATAAGTTAGATATAAAAAAATCCGAAGTAATAAGATGAAAATTAATGAAGATTACGTGCCGAAATTTGCTCTTTTTTTAATTTCTTTGAGCCAATTGGATTTATTAGTTTTCCAACAAGTTGGCCGCAAGCTCCATCAATTTCATCCCCTCTTGTTGTTCTTACTGTTGCTATGAAATGATTCTTTATTAAGTAATTTTTAAAAGATTCAACGTTTTTATGATTCGATCTTTTATACTCAGATCCTGGAAATGGGTTAAATGGAATTAAATTTATCTTGCATTTTAAGTCTGATAAGAGGCTGACCAAATTTGATGCATCTTTAATAGAATCATTTACTTTATCTATGAGAATATACTCAACTGTTATATATGACTTACTATTTAGTGATTTCAAGTAATTTTTGCTACTCAATAATAAATCCTTTATTGGATATTTCTTGTTAATGGGAACAATCTCATTCCTTAAGTCGTCATTAGATGCATGCAGTGAAATAGCTAACGAAACATCAGTTTTTCCAGTTATTGCTTCTATTTCAGGAACTATTCCAGATGTGCTAAGTGTTATTCTTCTTTTTGATAGAGAATAGCATTTCTGATCTTTCATTATATTGATTGTTTTTAGTACATTCGTTGTATTCATTAAGGGCTCTCCCATGCCCATAAAAACAACATTTGAAACTCTCTCGCTTTCATCTTCGTGATAATTTGCAATCCAAAGCTGACTAATAATTTCTGATGAGGTTAAATTTCTTTTAAATCCATGATATCCCGTAGCACAAAAAGTACATTTCAAGGCACAACCTGCTTGAGATGAAATACAAAGTGTTTGTCTTTTTTTTTCTGGTATTTTTACCATTTCAATAAAAGAATCCTGATCAAGTTTTAAAAGAAATTTTTTTGTGCCCTCTGATGAAGTACTTATATCAACAATCTCTGGAATCTCTATTATTGAATTCTGTTTTAATTTTTCAATAAGTTCTTTACCTAAATTGGTCATGGAATCAAAATCTATAACACCTTTATTGTGAATCCATTCAAAAATTTGAAGACCGCGATATGGCTTCTCATTAATTTTTATTAAATAATCTTGGAGCTCTTCTCGAGTAAGCCCTAAAAGATTATTTTTTTTGGACATTTTTAAAGGTCGCTGAAGAAAAATGCTATTTCTCTACTAGCGCTTTTTTCTGAATCAGATCCATGAACAGCATTTGCATCTATTGTTTGGGCAAAATCTGCTCTTATGGTTCCAACATCTGCTTTAGAAGGATCAGTATTTCCCATTAGCTCTCTATTTTTAGCAATTGCATCTTCACCTTCAAGAACTTGAATAAATACTGGGCCAGATGTCATAAATGCAATTAAGTCATTATAAAAAGGCTTGCCCTCATGCTCAGCATAAAAACCACCAGCCTCAGAATCTGACAAAGTAATTAATTTTGCAGCAATGATTTTCAAATCATTCGTTTCAAATCTAGATATGATCTCACCAATAACATTTTTGGCAACTGCATCTGGTTTAATTATTGATAGTGTTCGCTGAATGGCCATAATCTTCTCCAAAAAAAACGGTATTATAGGGAATTTATTGAATTTCTTCTATCCACGCCATCTGAATTGCTTCAAGAATCTTTTCATTTGATTTGCTGGGATCATCTTTAAAGGAATTTAAATCACATATTTTTTGATGCAAATCAGGAAAACTAATCCACTGAGGATCTATTTCTTCAAAATTTTCACTTAACTCAATAGCTATATCAATAATATCTTGCCAATAAAGATCTTTCATATTTCTTCAGATACTTGATTCACTGTATATTTAGGAAGTTCAACAACGAGGTCCTTTTTGCCAGGATAAATCTGGCAGCTTAATCGGGATTGAGGCTCCAGCCCCCATGCTTTATCGAGCATATCTTCCTCTGTCTCTGAAGGCTCTTCCAATGATTCAAATCCTTCTCTAACAATGCAGTGACAAGTCGTACACGCGCATGATAATTCACAAGCATGTTCTATCTTTAGGCCATTTCTTAGAGCGCCTTCACAAAGAGACTCATCGTTATTAAGCTCAAATTCTGCACCCTCAGGGCAAATTTCTGGATGAGGTAAGATCTTTACCTTTGGCATATCAAATACTAAAGCTTTCGCCGCAGCCGCATGTAACTTTTGCATTAGGATTATTAAAAATAATACCTTGATTAAGTCCTGTTGATACAAAATCAACTTCGCTTCCCTTCAAAAATTCAAAACTTTCATTATCAACATGGATTTTAAAGGTTGATTCATCAAATAGAATATCGTCTTCTCTTTCTTCATTTGTATATTCAAAGAAGTATTCATAACCAGAACACCCTGCCTCTTTCACTCCAATTCTTATTCCAAAGTTTTCAGGTTTCCCAATTAGGGAATTTTTAAAATGATCTATTGCAGAGTTAGTAAACGAAATACTAGTTGGATTAAAACTTTCCATTATTGCTTTGACTCATAGTCCTCAATTGCTTGCTTGATTGAATCTTCGGCTAAGACTGAACAATGTATCTTAATTGGAGGTAGCTCTAAGACTTCAGCTAAATCTTTGTTCTTGATCTCTTTTGCTTCATCAAGAGTTTTTCCAATTAGCATCTCAACAAGCTCAGCTGATGATGCTATGGCTGAGCCACAACCATAGGTTTTAAATTTTACATCCTCAATTATGTGTTGATTTCCCTCTTGTTTGCACTTTATCTGCAGTTTCATTACATCTCCACATGCAGGTGCTCCAACCATGCCAGTACCGACATCTCCATCTTTCGGATCAAATCTTCCAACATTAAATTTCTCCGGATTTTTTAAAGTATTTTCAAACTTATCTACAACTTTTTTACTATAAGCCATTATTATTCTCCAATTAGTGTGCCTGCCATTCGACTGTGTCCAAATCAATTCCATCCAGATGCATCTCCCAAAGAGGAGATAACTCTCTTAACCTGTCTACTACATTTGAGAGAAGTTCAAGAGTATTTCTGACATCCTCCTTAGTAGTAAACCTACCAAATGAGAATCTAATTGAGCTATGCGCTAGCTCATCCTTTCTACCCAATGCTCTTAAAACATATGAGGGCTCGAGACTTGCAGAAGTGCATGCTGAGCCTGATGAAACAGCAATATCTTTCAATCCCATAATTAATGATTCGCCTTCAATAAAATTAAAACTTACATTTAGAATATTAGGGACTTTATTTTGAAGATCTCCATTAATATATATTTCATCAATCTTCTTAACTTCTTCTAAAAAATATTCATGAAATTCTGAAACTTTCTCAGAATCGTTTTTCATTTCTTCTTTTGCAAGCCTAAAAGCCTCTCCCATTCCAACAATCTGATGTGTTGCTAGCGTGCCAGACCTCATACCTCTTTCATGACCTCCGCCATGAATTTGAGCTTCAATCCTTACTCTTGGTTTTCTTCTAACAAATAGAGCGCCAACACCCTTTGGCCCATATGTTTTATGGGCTGAGAATGACATTAAGTCAACTTTTAAAGTTGCTAAATCAATATTGACTTTGCCAGTACTTTGAGCAGCATCAACATGGAAAAATATTCCATTATCTCTTGTTAGCTTACCTATAGAAGCAATATCATTGATTGTTCCTAATTCATTATTTATGTGCATTATGGAAACGAGGAT
>CAXGZN010000036.1:0-5696 GCA_964014565.1 uncultured Gammaproteobacteria bacterium | reverse complement strand
TAAGAAGAATTCTTCTTTCATCAATGCCTGGTGCTGCTGTAACAGATGTTGTGATCGATGGTATTTCTCATGAGTATTCAACAATTGAGGGAGTTAGAGAGGATGTAATAGATATTCTATTGAATCTTAAAGACATGCCAGTGAAATTAATTGAAGGAAATGAAGCAGAGCTAAAACTATCTGTAGATGGACCATGCGAAGTAACATCTTCTTCATTTGAGGCTCCTGGAAATGTTGAGTTAACAGATGCTGATCATCATGTTGTTTCACTTGTAGATAAAATTAAATTAAATATGTCAGTTTTTGTAAGAACTGGAAGAGGTTATGAGCCTGCAGATATTAGAGATGATGAAAATAATACTGTAGGAGGCCTAAAAGTAGATGCTTCATTTAGTCCAGTAAAAAGAGTTTCTTATTCTGTAGAGAATGCAAGATTTGAGAAAAGAACAGACTTAGACAAATTAATACTTGAGCTAGAAACTGACGGAACTATTGATGCAAAAATGGCTATAGAGCATTCTGCAACTATAATGCAGCAACAACTTGCAGCCTTTGTTGATTTAGAAGCAATTGCGGAACAGGAAGCTAAAAAAGAGCAAAATGATTTTGATCCACTACTCCTTAGATCTATTGAAGAACTTGAGTTAACCGTAAGATCAACTAATTGTTTAAAAGCAGAAAGCATTTTCTTAATTGGTGATTTAATTCAAAGATCTGAATTTGATCTTCTAAAAACACCTAATCTTGGTAAAAAATCTCTTAATGAGATTAAAGATGTCCTAGCTTCAAAAGGACTTTCTTTGGGTATGGTGTTAGATAACTGGCCACCGATGGGTTAAAAAAATGAGACATCAGAAATCAGGTAGAAAATTAAATAGAAACTCAGCGCATAGAAAAGCTTTGTTTAAGAACTTATCTCTTGCTCTTATAGAGCATGAGATTATTAAAACAACTGTTCCAAAAGCGAAGGAGCTAAAAAAGTATCTTGAGCCTTTGATTACTGTTTCTAAAAACGACTCAGTAGCAAACAGAAGAAGAGTTTTTGATAAGCTAAGATGTAAGAAATCAGTCGGCAAACTATTTGAAGAGATTGGTCCAAAATCATCTTCTAGACCCGGAGGTTATCTTAGAATAATCAAAGCTGGCTTCAGGCCTGGTGATAAAGCTGACATGGCTTTTGTTGAATGGGTTGATAGGTTAAGTGAAGATGCTGAAACTGAAGTACCTGAGCTTAAGGAATCTGAAGTTAGCTAAGCATCCCTTTAAGGTATTTCCCTGTAAAAGATTTCTTATCTTTTGAAACTTTTTCTGGTGTACCACAAACAACCAACTCTCCACCCTGACTTCCTCCTTCAGGACCTAAATCTATAATCCAATCTGCGGTTTTAATTACATCTAAATTGTGCTCGATAACAATGATAGTATTTCCTTGCTCTTTTAACCTATGTAAAACTTTTAAAAGTAGTTCAATATCATGAAAGTGAAGTCCAGTTGTTGGTTCATCAAGAATAAATAGAGTTTTACCTGTACTTCTCTTTGACAGCTCTTTAGCAAGCTTTATTCTCTGAGCTTCTCCGCCCGAAAGGGTAGTAGCAGATTGTCCAAGAGTAATGTAGCCAAGACCTACATCGTTTAAAGTTTTGAGTTTATTCTTAATTGCTGGAATTTGATCAAAGAATGACAAAGCATCCTCGACTGTCATACTTAAAACATCGCTTATATTCTTATCTTTATATTTTACTTCCAGAGTTTGATCGTTATATCTTGATCCATGACAAACATCACATGTGACATAAACGTCAGCTAGAAAGTGCATTTCCACTTTGATAAGACCATCTCCTTGGCAAGACTCACATCTTCCTCCTTTAACATTAAAGCTAAATCTTCCAGGCTTATATCCTCTTGCTCGCGCTTCAATAGTTTGAGCAAAAAGATCTCTAATATTTGAAAATAATCCAATGTAAGTTGCAGGATTGGAGCGTGGCGTCCTTCCTATCGGTGATTGATCAATATCAATAACTTTATCCAGATGCTCAAGACCTCTTATTTCTTTACATTTAACTTCTTTTTTAAGGTTTGCTCTATTAAGCATAAAAGAACTCATTGGAAGAAGAGTTTGATTTATTAGTGATGATTTTCCAGAGCCAGATACTCCGGTAACTGCAGTAAATAGCCCAATAGGTATCTCAATATCTATATTATTTAAGTTGTTAGCAAATGCAGACTTAATTTCAATAAATTTGTCTTGATGTTTTGACCTCTTTTTTGGGACTTTGATCTCTCTTTTTTTAGATAAAAATTTTGCAGTTATAGATTTTTTATCTTTAATAATTTTTTCAAAGTCTCCTTCAGCACATACTTTTCCACCATGAACTCCTGCGCCAGGGCCCATATCGATAATATAGTCAGCCTCACGCATTGCATCCTCATCATGTTCTACAACTATTACAGTATTACCAAGGTCTCTTAAATTTTTAAGCGTTTCTATTAATTTCCCATTATCTCTTTGATGAAGTCCTATGCTTGGCTCATCAAGAATATATGTAACTCCCACCAAGCCGGAGCCAATTTGACTAGCCAGTCTAATTCTTTGAGCTTCTCCACCTGATAAAGATTCTGCACTTCTATCTAGAGCAAGATATCCAAGACCAACATTCTCAAGGAACGAAAGTCTATCATTAATTTCTTTAAGTATTTTTTCAGAAATCTTTTTTTTGTTACCAATAAGATTTAAGTCTGATACGAATTCGAGACTTTCATTTATCCTCATTTCAGTTATTTGATAAATGGGAGTATTTTCGATGAAGATATTTCTAGATTCTTTTCTTAGTCTAGAGCCATCACATGCATCACAATTTTTATCAGAAAGAAGTTTAGATAGCTCATTCCTCATAAATTCTGAATCTGTGTCTCTAAATCGTCTTTGCGTATTTACAATTACACCTTCGAACTTGTGTTTTCTTACCAATCTACTCCCACTTCGCCATCTTTTTGAAAAATCTATGACATCATCACTTCCCCAGAGAACAATATCTTTGTATTTTTCATCTAGGTCTGACCACTTAGTTGTAAGCGAGAAATCATAATGCTTTGCAAGACACTTTAGTTGATAAAAATAAAATCTATTTCTTCTTGTCCATCCCTTGATGGCTCCATTAGTTATTGAGACATCCTCATCCGGAATAAGTTTTGAGGGATCAATATATTGAATTATGCCAAGCCCATCACACGCATCGCATGCTCCAAAAGGGCTATTGAAAGAAAACATTCTTGGCTCAAGCTCAGGAATAGAATAACCACACTCTGGACATGAAAAATTTGTTGAAAATAGAATAGATTCATTCTTTCCATCAATAAAGTCTATTTCAATTATTCCATCGGAAAAGTTTGAGGCTGTCTCAACTGACTCTGCTACACGTTGCCTAAATTCATCATTGTTTTTTATTACAAGCCTATCAACAACTGCTGAAATATTGTGTTTTTTATTTTTTTCTAACTCAGGAAATTCATCTAATGAATAAATCTTTTCATTAACTTTAGCTCTCACAAAACCTTCTTGTCGAAGGTCTTCATAAACAGCAAGATGCTCTCCTTTTTTTCCTCTAATTATTGGAGCAATAATCATTATTTTTTGGCCTTCCTCAAAACTACATATCTGATCGGTAATTTCAGAAATAGATTTAGCTTTTAGCTCAATGTCATGATCTGGACATTTAGGAGTACCAACTCGAGAGTAGAGAAGTCTTAAGTAGTCATAAATCTCAGTAACAGTTCCTACAGTCGACCTAGGATTATGAGACGCAGATTTTTGCTCTATAGAAATAGCTGGGGAAAGCCCTTCAATTTGATCAACGTCAGGCTTTTCCATCATTGATAAGAACTGTCTGGCGTATGCCGATAGTGATTCAACATATCTTCTCTGACCCTCTGCATACAAGGTATCAAACGCTAAAGATGACTTTCCTGATCCAGATAATCCAGTAATTACAACAAGTTTATTTCTAGGAATATCAACATCAATATTTTTTAAATTATGAGTACGAGCACCTTTAATTGATATGCTTTTCATTTAAAATGTATGTAATAAGAAATATGGGTTAAACTTTTAATATTATAAGAGGTAAATATGAGTAGAGGTGTAAATAAAGTAATTTTAGTAGGTAATTTAGGTCAAAAACCAGACATGAAGTATACCCAAAGCAATACCGCAGTAGCCAATTTAAGTTTGGCAACTTCGGAATCATGGAAAGATAAAGACAGCGGCGATTTAAAAACAAAAACTGAGTGGCATAGGGTTGTATATTTTGGAAAACTTGCTGAGATTGCAGAACAATATCTTGATAAAGGATCTAAAGTTTATGTTGAAGGCAAATTGCAAACAAGAAAATGGCAAGATCAGGCAGGAAATGATAGATATACAACTGAGGTTCTAGGACAAGAGCTTACGATGCTTGATTCAAGAGGTGATTCTTCAGGATCCTCCTTTGAAAATAATAACTCAGGTATGAGTGAAGAGAATGTAAATCAAGACAATGGCGAATTCTCAGAAGAAGATATCCCTTTCTAGACTTTGAATTACAAGCACATAAAATTTGAAACTCAAGATTCGGTTGCTTTGATAAAGCTGAATCGACCAGAGAAACTCAATGCATTTACTTTAACTATGATGGAAGAGCTTTGTGATGCTTTTGATGTCATTGATAATGATGACAAAATAAGAGCAACACTTATAACTGGTTCTGGAAGGGCATTCTGTGCAGGTGCTGATCTCTCAGGAGGAGAAAATACCTTTGTCGATAAATTTGATACATCTGAAGAATATCCTCAAGATCACAATAAAGATGCTGGCGGGATTTTGACACTCAGAATGTATAAGTCACTTAAACCAATTATAACGGCCTGTAATGGTCCAGCTGTAGGTGTAGGAGCAACTCTACAACTGGCAGCAGATATTAGAATTGCTTCAACAAGTGCAAGATTCGGATTTGTTTTTTTAAATAGAGGAATTGTGAATGATGCCAGTAGCTCATGGTTCCTTCCAAAAATAGTAGGCATATCAAAAGCCTTAGAGCTTTGCTTCTCTGGAAAGATTATTGATGCTAACGAAGCCAAGGAGATTGGGCTTGTTTCATATATTTTCGAAGACGATGAAATGCTTGAGAAATCTCTAGATTATTGCAAAGATCTTGCCAAGAAATCTGCCCCCGTTTCAGTTGCGATGGCGCGAAGATTATTTTGGACTTCGCTTGGAGATAATGGACCTGATAGATCGCATGATTTGGAAAGTATTTTCATAAGCTCTAGAGGAAAGTCTGGAGATGCTAGGGAAGGAGTGACCTCATTTTTGGAAAAGCGAGCTGCTAACTTTCCAAATTCAGTATCAGAGGACTTGCCAAAAGATTTTCTAGAGAAAATTGAAAAGAAATAAACTTTATTTAACTCTCATCAGTCCACATAACTTATGCCCGGTTGGGTCTCTTAAGTAAGCTAGGTAAAAACTATAGTCATCATATTCGCGAATACCAGGAGGCTCTTCAATGGAAGTTCCACCGTTTTGAACTCCAGCCATATGCCAAAGGTCTCCTTGCTCAACACTTTCCAAGTTAAATCCAATCGTAGCTCCATTTGCAACAGTCGCTTTTTTACCGTCGAGAGGTTCAGATATTGCAAAACTTGTATCTTTAAAATTATAAAAA
>CAXGZN010000035.1:0-5722 GCA_964014565.1 uncultured Gammaproteobacteria bacterium | reverse complement strand
CCGCCAGTAGAAATGATTTCTACATTTCTCTCTAAAAGGAATGAAATTAAAAGATCTAAATTAGTTTTATCAGAGAGGCTTACCAAGGCTGACTTAGGCGAGACATTCTTCACTTTATAATCCCATATTTTTTTAGTTTTGTTCTAAAAGTGCCTCTGTTAATGCCAAGAATCTTTGCTGCTTTGGATTGATTATTATTTGTATGCTGCAGAATAAAATTAAATAACGGGGTTTCAACCTCACGCATAACTAAGTCGTATACATCTCTAGGCTCCTGTGAGTCTAAACTTTTAAAATATAGTTTAAGGGCCTTTTTTACATCCTCGTTAAGACTTTTGTTTTTACTTACTAAAGCTTTCTTATTTTTTTTCAAATGCAAAAAAATTGTTAATTGATCTTGTAGTTTACAATTGATTAAAAAATGATCAATACTACTTCATACATTTATGATGGTTTTTTCAACATCCTTCATTGAGATCACAGAGATTTTTTCATTTTCTACTTCAATCTCGGTTATTGATGCGTTATCTGGATAAAAGTGTAACAACCTGTCTTTTTTGATTGCATAGCCAACAAGAACATTTATCACCATGAAGTGACAAAAAATTATGGAATTATTTTTAAGCCCAAGAGTCTCTGTAATAATTCGCTCCCTCCAGTTTTTAATGTCATCAGGAAGCGTTTCAATTTTCCTTGTACTAATATCCTTAAGCCATTCAAATCTTATATCCGAATCAATATCCTCTGCGGGTATCTCAACAAAACTTTCATTTATATCAAAATCAACATCAATACCCTCAGAGGCATAATTGAGGGTTTCTACAGCTCTTTTTTTTGGACTTGAGATAAAATCATATCCTTTTGAAAAAATACTTTTTGTAAAATCATTAATTGATTTAGCTTGATCAACACCTTTTTTGCTTAAGCCAGGATCTCTGTCATCTCCATCCCAGGTTGAAGCAGCTTCCCCGTGACGGATGAGGATTATTTTTTTCTTATGCATTAATGTTTGAGAACAATTTATAATTATTTAATGAAGCTCCATAGAGTATATTACAAAGAATTTAGTCGAATAGATAAAATTTCAATTGATAATAAATCTAAGATTAATCATTTGAGGAATGTCCTTAGGCTCACAGAGGGATCTAAGTTAGATGTATTTGATGGTGAGGGTAATTCATCCATTTATAAGATTGTATCGCTTGAGAAAAAAAAGATAGTATTGGAGCAAGTTGGCGACATTGAATTTCAGCAACCAGAGAGAATCAATTTAAAGGTTTTGATGCCTTATATAAAAAAAGAAAACCTTTTCTTTGCTATCCAAAAAGTAACAGAAATAGGTGTTAGTAATGTTTCATTGTTCAGACCAGACAATATTGATCAAAGCATTAAAAATAAAGACCTATCAAAAATTAGTGAAAAAGCTTTATCAATTATTACTCAGGCATGTGAACAAAATGGATCAAATATAGTTCCTGATTTCCAAATATATGAAGACCTATCATCAGCAATTGATCATGATAGCTTTAGTATTTTTTTTGATTTGGATGCTACTAATGACTTCCAGTCCATCGAGAACGTTGAAGATAGCATTACTTTAATCACTGGACCTGAATCAGGATTTAGCAAAAAAGAGAAAGAATTTCTTAATGCTACAACTAGTCATAATATTTCTCTTGGTAAAAATATTTTAAGAGCAGAAACTGCCCCTATAACCGCGTTATCAGTGATAAAAAGTAATCTTGGTTTATTATAGATTGATGGGAAACTCAATTTTATTTATAACAGACCCGTTTGATTCTCTAAAACAAGAAAAAGATACCTCTATATTTATTATGAAAGAGGCATTAAGAAGAGATTTTGAGGTTTTTCAGTGTGAGATGAGTGATCTTACGCTTAAGCAAAGACTATCATCACAATGCACACAAATCATCAATAATAATGACAGTCTAGAAACAGCAAAAAAGAATGAAATTGATCTGACAAGTTTTTCATTTTGCTTTATGAGAAAAGATCCACCGGTTGATCAAGACTATATGAATTGTTTACATCTATTAAATGTAGCATCGCAGGATGGAGCCAATATAATCAACAATCCAAATGCCATAAAAATTTTTAATGAAAAGATTTTTGCTATGGAGTTTATCGATCTTATGCCTCCCACAATTATTTCAGCAGATGCAACAAAAATAGAAGAATTCTTAAGAATTCATGAGGAGATTGTCATAAAACCTCTTAATGGGATGGGCGGAGATAATATTCACAAGGTTTCAACTAATGACCCAAAAAGTTTGGGAAAAGTTATAGATCTAACGGAAGACTCTAAAACACAGATTATTGGTCAAAAGTTCCTTCCAAAGATTAATGAAGGAGATTTTAGAGTTCTTGTGATAAATGGAGAACCTTTTGAGTATTGCTTGGCTAGAATACCAAAGGATGGATCATTTCTAGGAAATTTGGCACAAGGAGGTAAGGGAGTAGCTAAGAAAATTACTTCTAATCAGAAAGAAATTGGAGAAAAAGTTGGCGCTAGATTAAAAAGTGAGAATATACTTTTTGCAGGTATCGACATAATTGATGACAAACTAACTGAAATAAATATAACTAGTCCTACCTGCGCAGTTGAAATTTTCGACCAAACTGGTGAAAACCCAATAACAAAGATTTTTGATTCCCTATGAGCCATCCCATTCTTTATAACAAAAACATTAAGAATAGGGTTAACCTTAAAAAATCATTTCTTCTATCGACATTAATCCATGTTTTTTTAATATTCGGTGTTTCTTTTATTTTTATTTATAAGCAACCGCTTTTTGATTCTTCCCCAGTAGTGAACATAAAGTTAGCAAATGCGGATGTAGATCAAGACCCAGATTTTTTACCGCAAGTGAATAATCTAATAAATGGGAAAGGTGCAGAATCATCTAAATTGATTGATGATCAGATCAAACAAAAAACCCTAAAAGTAAAAATGTTAGATGCTAACTCAGATCAAAATACTATTGAATCAAAGTACTTAAATGCTTGGCAAAGAAAAATTGAGAGAGTGGGACATAATGTTCTAAAGAAAGAGTATTCTCAATTAGACTTAACCCAACTTAGACTGGTTGTTAGCATAGATTCATTAGGTAATTTAATTGAAACTAAAATAATCGACTCATCAGGAAACTCAGAAATTGATAAAATAGCTAAAGAAATTGTAAGACTGGCATCACCATTCGAGCCTTTTTCAGATGAAATGTTAAGTGAGTATGAAGTTTTGCAAGTAGATAGAATTTGGAAATTTGGGTCATAAGTAATGGTAGTTATTGCCATTGATTACGGAGAAAAGAAGATAGGTCTTGCTGTGGGTAACACCGAAACAATGACTTCATCACCAATTTCAATTGTTAAAAAAGCAAAGACCGGATTTAATTGGGATGAGTTAAAAGAAAAGATTATGGAGTGGGAGCCTAATAGAATTATCATTGGTAAACCACTTAATATGGATGGTACGAGAAGTGATTTTATGGAAAAAGTAGAAAGGTTTGCTAAAAAGCTCAGATCTATAATAGATGTTGAGATTGAATTCTTCGATGAAAGATTAACGTCTTTTGAAGCCCGTCAATTAGATGAAGATTCTGAAATGATAGATGATGTTGCCGCAAAGATAATTTTAGATAGTTGGTTAAATAATGAGCATTCCTAAAAGCTTCATTGATCAAGTCTTAGACCAAACAGATATCGTTGATGTGGTTGGCAGAAGGGTTCAATTGAACAAAAAAGGCTCGAACTATTGGGGTGTTTGTCCATTTCATGATGATCATAAACCATCAATGGCTGTCAATCAGGATAAACAGTTTTACTATTGTTTCGTTTGTCAGGCATCGGGAAACTCTATTAACTTTCTAAGAGATTATGAAAATCTTGATTTCACAGATGCTGTAGAAACATTAGCATCTTCCTTGGGTTTAGAGATTCCATATGAAAAAACCGAGATTCAGGATGAAAACGATTACTCAATATTAGACGAGGCAGTAAAGGTATTTGAAGCGAAGTTAAAAGAAAGCAAAAAGGCAATTAGTTATTTAAAGTCTCGAAATATATCTGGGATAACAGCTAAGAAGTTCCAACTTGGTTTTTCGGATGATTCATGGGATAGCCTCTATTCCTCATTTGAAAAGAGATTTGAACAAAAGGTTATGACCTCATCAGGACTTTTCCTTGAAAAAAATCAAAAGAATTATGACAGATTTAGAAATAGAGTTATCTTTCCTATTAGAAATATAAAAGGTCAGAATATTGCATTTGGTGGAAGAGTTATAAATCCCGATGACGAACCAAAATACTTAAACTCTCCAGAAACAAAACTTTTCAATAAATCAAATGAACTTTATGGACTTTATGAAGCTCGCAGAGAAACAAAAAAAATGGATTCAATAATAGTCGTCGAGGGCTATATGGATGTAATTGCACTTCATGAAAAAGGAATTAAGAATGCAGTTGCAACTTTAGGGACCGCAGTTACATCTAACCATCTTTCGAAGTTAATGCGTTATTCAAATAATATTTTCTTTGCTTTTGATGGAGATCTAGCTGGAGAAAAAGCTGCTTGGAAAGCGCTTCAGAATGTGCTTCCAATTATCCGTGAAGATACAAGAATAAAATTTGTTTTTTTTGAGGCAGGTGATGACCCGGATAGTTATGTTAATAAGCATGGAGATAAAGGTTTTATTGATCTTATAAATAATGGCCAAACACTCTCAGAATTTTTCTTTTCAAAGGTTAAAAAAGTAGATGACATAAACTCTCTTGAGGGAAGATCAAAAATAGCTAGCTATGCATCTGAATTAATAAGAACTATTAATAATGTCCCCCTAAGGGAGGCATTTATTTCTGAAACAAGCAAAATATGTGAAATACCAGTTGAAAAACTTATATCAAAACCCAACCAGCCAAAACCAAAATCATCGTCAGCAGAAGTAAAGGTGGAGCAAAGCAGCAATACTAAACAGATTGCTTCAATTTATTTAATAATTCATTCAGTTCTTACTGATAGATCGCTCACACAAGATCCAATTTTTGATGAGATTAAAGATGATTCATCAATAAGTTTTTTGAAAGAGTTAAGAGAAGTGATAGAAGTTGAATCTGACACTCTTGTTTCAAAGCTTATTGAACGCATCAAATCAAAAACACTAAAAGAACTTTTTAGTCAGGCAATGGTTTCCGAAATTAAGATTGAGCAAGAAGATGCAAGAAAAATGTTTTTCGATTGTATGAACTCATTACTAAAAGACGAGGAAGATAGAGAGGAATCTTTAAAAACCAAGTATAATACCGGGTCAATTTCTGAAACCGAAAGAAGAGAGCTTCAACAACTTATTCTTAAGAAACCAGAAATTGATAATGAAGACAAAATACTATTAAAAAATCTGTCTTTAAAAAAGGATTGAAAATAAGTAATTAGTCACTAGATATAGAGAAGTTTTTCAGAATTAAAAAGAGGATAAGTGGATAAATTTTCAAAACAAGAAGGCTCAAAAATAGCCGAACTTATAGAGAAGGGAAGAGAACAAGGTTTCCTTACTTATGATGATGTTAATGATCATCTCCCTGATGATATTTCGGACCCAGATCAAGTAGAAGAAATTATTGGAATGATTAATGATCTTGGTCTCCAAGTTCATGAAAAAGCCCCTGATTTAGATACTCTCATGCTTCGAGAGTCAGAAAATACAGA
>CAXGZN010000034.1:0-6050 GCA_964014565.1 uncultured Gammaproteobacteria bacterium | reverse complement strand
TTGTCTTTAAGGTGCAAGTTATCAACTTTAAATTTGATTTCTTCTAGCTCTTTAACACCCTTTTCCATAAACTCTCCTCTCCTAAAAACACCAAAGTAATTTTGCATGCATGTTTGAAGCTCTTTCTTTATCCTCGCAACATCAAATCCATCCTGAGATTCATTTAGCCTATTTAGTCTTTGCATTGCTTCGTCAATGTCTTCACTGGTAGAGTTATCTACTCCACCACCTGATTTAATAGCTTCATTAATATGTTTCCCAGCTGCTCTTCCAAATACAACTAAATCAAGCAATGAATTACCGCCGAGTCTATTAGCTCCATGCACAGAGACACATGCAGCTTCGCCGACAGAGAAAAGTCCAGGTACAGTAAAGTCCTCTCCATTTTTTTGTGAAAAAGCCTGTCCGTGGATATTTGTTGGTGTTCCTCCCATCATATAATGACAGGTTGGAACAACTGGAATTGGTTCTTTTACAGGATCAACATGAGCGAATGTTCTTGAAAGTTCACATATACCTGGCAGTTTAGAGTTTAAAACATCAGCTCCAAGATGATCTAACTTAAGAAAAACATGATCTTTTTCTTCACCACATCCTCTTCCCTCCAAGATTTCTAGCACCATAGATCTTGCCACTACATCTCTTCCAGCTAAATCTTTTGCATTAGGCGCATATCTTTCCATAAATCTTTCACCGTCGGCGTTAATAAGATAGCCACCTTCTCCTCTGCAACCCTCTGTTACAAGAGATCCTGCTCCATATATACCAGTTGGATGAAATTGCCACATTTCCATATCTTGTGCTGGGAAACCTGATCTAAGTGTCATACCTAAGCCGTCTCCAGTATTAATTAGAGCATTTGTAGTAGAGGCATATATCCTTCCTGCACCACCAGTCGCCAAAACAGTAGCTTGAGCTTTAAAGTAGCAAACCTCTCCGGACTCAATAGAAAAAGCTATAACACCTGTTATTTCCTCTTTAGAATTCTTCACTAGATCAACCGCAAACCACTCATTAAGAAAGTTTGTACCCTCTTTGACGTTGTTCTGATAAAGGGTATGAAGCAAAGCATGTCCTGTTCTGTCGGCTGCTGCGCATGTCCTGGCAGCTTGGCCACCCTTACCAAAGTCTTTCGATTGACCACCGAATGGTCTTTGATAAATCCTTCCATTGTCAAATCTTGAGAAAGGAAGTCCCATATGCTCTAGCTCATATACAGCTTTTGGACCCTCAGAGCACATGTACTCAATAGCATCTTGATCTCCAATGTAATCAGAGCCTTTCACTGTGTCATACATATGCCATCTCCAATCATCATTGGGATCTGCACTCTGAATCGCACATGTAATTCCACCTTGAGCAGAAACTGTATGAGATCTAGTAGGAAAAACTTTTGAAATTACAGCTGTTTTAAGTCCAGATCTTGCAAGTTCTAATGATGTTCTCATACCAGAACCGCCGCCGCCAATTATCAAAGCATCAAATTCTTTAACCTGTTTATTATTAAATAAATTCACAACAGTATTCATTAAGAGTTCACCAAAATTATTAAAAGAGAGCCTACTAAATAACTAAGTCCAAAAGTAAAAAAAACAACAGTGTATGCGGACCTAAATAAGTCTGCATATTTTGAAATTCTAAAACTTAAAAAACCAATTGTTCTTTTAGTTAAATAGTCAGTTCCAACCGTCCAAAGACCTATGAAAGAATGAACTAAAACTGAAGCAACGAAGAGAATTGTCAGAAAGATCGTTAAATTTGAATAAAAGAAATTTACCCACAAATCAAATGTGATACTACTTGATGAAATAAAAAAGAAAAACATATAGCCCACATAAAATAAATTTATAATTGCGCTCGATCTTTGAAGGAACCATATTGTAGATCCTTTCATGCTAGTAAACTCCAAAAAATGTAACTTGATGATAAAACCCAAAAAGATATTGTAAAAATTGCAGAGTAATGAGATGCGGTCAGGGACTCTCCGATATGAGCATCCATTATTAAATGTCTAACTCCACTTAAAATGTGATACCAAAGCACACAAAAGCTAAAAATAATTACGATTTTCAAGACTAAGTTACCATTAAGAAAATTTACTAACGAATTAAATGTATTCACATTCTTAGTTGAAAAATATATCAAACAAAGAGCTACAGGCAATGTTACAAAAAATACATACATACCAGATATTCTATGCGTTATAGAAATGAGTGCCGAGACGGGTAAATTAATCTTTCGTAGATCAATATAAACCGGCCGGTGATCTGTATTCATAGAGTAGACAAATGTTTACTTATACTTTCCTTTTATGCCTCAATTATACGTAAAAGGGAGAGAATTAGTACTTTATTTTTTACCTTTTTTTACGAATGATAAAAGTCTTTTCCTTTTCTTAATTTGCCTATCAGTAAGAGTATTCTTGCCTTTATAAGGATTGTCAGATTTCCTAAATATTATCTTTAATTGAATGCTCTTAAGATCAAGATATTTTTTAAAAGAGTTATAAATATATTTCTTATAGTTTGCGGGTAGCTTTTTATCCTGCGATGAATGAATCACCAATGTAGTTGGGTTAATACCTGCAAAATGTATGTATCTAAATTTAAGTGATTTTCCAGCTACTGAAGGTGGTGATCTCTCCTCAATAACTCGTTTTAAAATTCGATTAAGTTTTGAAGTTGTAAATTTTGTTACTGATTTCTGAAGAGTGTCGTCAATTTCTTTAAAAAGCTTTTTGAAACCTTTGCCCTTTAGTGCTGAAATCTTTACAAGTTTTAAATCCTCAAAATACCTCTTCTCTATTTTCTTATTATCAAAAAATTCTTTCATTTTTTTTCTACTTAGCAAATCGATCTTATTAATTGCAAGCAATATTGGTTTACCAAACTTTTCAATCATGGATAGAATTTTAAGATCTTGATCGACCAGTCCAGAATCAGCATCTATTAAAAGAACGGTAAGGTCTGACTCAGATGCAGCATGCATAGCCCTTACATAAGAAAAATATTCAATATTTGTTTTTGTTTTATAACCTTTTCTTATTCCAGCTGTATCAAACAGCTCATATTCTCTTCCGTCAAATTTAACTGGAACATTTATTGCATCAATTGTAGTTCCAGCTAATGGAGATACAATCACCCTATCTTTTAGAGATAGAGAATTAATTAAGGTAGATTTTCCAGCATTTGGCCTACCAATAATTGAAATCTTTGGCGAATCTGACTCTTTTGAATCAGAAAAATTTTCTGCAATATTTGATTTTAAATATTTTCTTAATTCATCTAATCCAATTGAGTGTTCTGCGCTTATCGATATTGTGTTCTTTATTCCCTTTTGAGATAAATCATAAGAGGCACCTGAAACATTTTTTTTATCATTTTTGTTTAAAACCAGAATAAATTTCTTATTTCTTTTTCTTAGGTTTTCTAAAATTTCTAAGTCAAGATTCGTTAATTCTTCAGACCCATCGATCACAAAGATAACCAAGGACGATTCATCAACTGCAATCCATGCTTGCTCAGAAATCTCATTTTCAATACTTTCTTTTTTACGTGAATCAATTCCTCCCGTATCAATTAGGAAAGTTTTACTATCCCCCACAGATAATAGGCCATAATTCCTGTCCTTTGTTAATCCAGAGAAATTAGAAACTATAGCGCTTCTAGATTTAGTTAGTTTGTTAAAAAGAGTGGATTTACCTACGTTTGGCCTGCCAATAATTGCAACTGTATTTAACATGACTGATAAGCATTCTAGAAACTTAAACTAAAGAGTCTCATCTTCTCATCAATTGCATAAAAAGAATCTGAGCGGCTAATTAAAGTTGTGATTTTATTTCGTGATATTTTCTTTCTGGCTACAGTAATGCCAGTAAGTGGGTCTATTGCATGAATGTAACCCTCGAGATCTCCTACCAGAACATATCCTTTGAATGTTTCAGGATTTGAAAGCTCCCTAAGGGCATATTCTTCGAGCTTCCAAGAGTTCTCGAAAGTTCTTGATGAATATGTTGATATTTTTGAGTCTGCAGAAATTATTCCTAAAACCCCTCTAAGAATAAATGGCTCATAAAAAGATGACTCTTTAGATTCCCAAACCGTTCTTCTTTGAGCTGCATCGAAAACTGATAAGTTTCCTTGAAAATTTACAGTATAAATTCTGTTACCGTCCAAAACTGGTGACGAATCAGCATCTATTAAGTTATCCAACTCAGAGACTCCTTCTGTAAAAGATATTGCTCCATCCCAAATAGGTAACCCAGTTTTAAGATTGAATGCTCCAATTCTTCCATTGTCAAAGGTTGCGTAAACTATATTGTCATTTATAACTGGAGAGCTGCTACCTCTAACTGTAAGACTGGGTGCTACTGATCTATATGACCATTCTTCAGAACCTGTTTCAATATTAAAAGCATTCAAAAAGCCGCTTGCTGTTTTCACAATTACTAGGCCAGCATCGACATCAACATTAGCTAGCACTTCCCCGCCTGCAAATGATCTCCAAAGAATAGAACCATCTTCTTGGTCAAGGGAAATTAAATTACCTTGATCGTCAGACAAAAATAATTTACCAAATCCGGCCACAATACCGGCGCTAATTGTTTCTTCAAGTTCAATCTCCCAAAGCATATCTCCAGATTCGATGTCCATATTTGAGACATTACCCTCTTGATCAACAAAAAATAAACTGCCGCCAGAAAAAGCAGGAATAAAATTATTTAGATTGTTCTCTCCTTTAAATTTTATTTCCCAGTTCTCAGTAAACTCAAATCTCTCATTAAAATCTTCAAGCTCTCTTGGCTCATCTGGATCAACTTCATCTGACTGCCAAAAAGCAATAGAGGAACATGAACTTATTAATAACATTAAGATTAGTGAGGATATTTTATTCATTTGTGTTTAAATTATTTATTTTTAATTCTACGAGGTTTCTTAACCCATTGTCTGAATATTTTTCAAAGGCGCTCTGATACTGTTGAAGAGCTAAATCATCTTTGCCTACGCCACTTAGAGCATCACCTTTAAGCTCATGAGTATATGCATCTTCATCGTTTGAATATTTTTCAAGAACTGCAAGAGCATCTTCAAAATTACCAAGGGAAATTGAAATACGAGCAATATTAGTTCTTGCTAAGCCATTCATTAAAGCATTACCAAAAAACCCGTCGCTGTTGTCTTTTAGTTGATAAAAAAGATTCAGGCTTTCCTGTAGTTTATTTTCTTTTGCTAGATCAGACCCTTTTTTTAAAAGAGCCAAATGTGAATAGCCTGTATCAGAGTAATTTTCAGTTAAGTTTTGGAAAAGTTGTTCTCTACCTTCCTGAGCTGAAGTTACTTGCCAGTCCTCATAAAGCACTTTTGCAGCTTGAATCTTATTTGATTTCACACTTTCTGAAAAGAAATAACCACCAACTGAGATTGCTACAAGAAATATAACCGAAAGAATATAAAACTTATAATCTTTAAAGAAATTTATAATTGACAGAACTCTTTCTTCGTCGCTTCTAACTGTAACCATTTTAACTTTATTTAAATATCTTTATAAAAATCTAGAATCTCATCAAAACTCATGTTTACTTGATAACCATCCTCATCAAATGACTTAACAGTTATAGTGTCAGATTCAAATTCTTCTTCTCCCATTATAAAGACAAATTTAGCACCAAGCTTACTTGCCTTTCTCAGTTTTGCTTTGAGACTAGCATCAGTGAAATTCGTTTCAAGTCGAATATCGTAATTATGACTTCTCAAAAGTTGTGCTATTTTAAATGCTAAAGCATTCATTTTGCTAGAGGTTGTTACAAAAGAAATTACTTTATTAGACTTGCTATTTTTCTGCTTCTTTATGAGATTTAGTCTTTCTAACCCAATGGCAAATCCAACAGCAGGCATTTCTTTGCCACCAAGATCCTTTGATAGCTCATCATATCTACCTCCTCCCAAGAAAGAATCTTGTGCGCCTAGATTCGAAGAAACTGCTTCAAAAACAAGCCCAGTATAGTAACTGTCTCTTATACACATCTGACGCTGCCGACGAAAGTCGAGGTG
>CAXGZN010000033.1:0-6253 GCA_964014565.1 uncultured Gammaproteobacteria bacterium | reverse complement strand
CAGTTTTATTTTAGAACTACTGATGTTACAGGTGCTTGTGAATTACCAGATGGGGTTGAGATGGTAATGCCAGGCGATAACGTCAAAATGACAGTAACACTGATTGCTCCTATTGCTATGGACGAAGGTCTTAAGTTTGCAATACGTGAAGGTGGGCGAACAGTTGGTGCTGGAGTTGTTGCTAAGATCATTAAGTAAAAGAATTTAAGCGATTGCCAAGACATGGAAGTCTTGGCGCGCCTTTTTTTTAATGGGGAAAGTAAATAACGTTTTTAGGCCAGTAGCTCAATTGGTAGAGCACCGGTCTCCAAAACCGGGGGTTGGGGGTTCAATTCCCTCCTGGCCTGCCAATGAGGAAGAGTTTAGGAAGAATTATGAGTAAACAAGAGTCATTTAAATTCTTAGACAAAGCAAAGTGGTTAATTTCATTATCCTTCTTTGTAGTTGCTGTTGTTGGTAACAGTTATTACACAGAAGTTGCATTCCTTTACAGAGTTTTGGGCGTTGTTGGTCTTATTGGCCTCGGCATACTTTTCATGGCACTGACTGATTTTGGAAAATCGTCAATAAAATTAATGGCAGAATCAAGAACTGAGTTAAGAAGAGTTGTTTGGCCTACAAGGGTTGAAACAACTCAGACATTTTTAATTGTTTTTATCTCTATCCTTGTTCTTGCATTACTTTTATGGGGATTAGAGTCTTTATTAAGCTGGTTAACAAAACTAATTTTAGGATAAGAGATGGAGTGGTTTGTAGTACAAGCATATTCAGGATACGAACAGAAAGTTAAAGCTGCTATGGAAGAAAGAATTATGTTGGCAGATCTAAAAGAGAAGTTCGGAGAAATTCTTGTCCCTACTGAGCAGGTTGTTGAACTAAAAAGCGGTGAACAGAAAAAAACAGAAAGAAAATTCTTCCCAGGATATATCCTCATTCAAATGGAACTTGATGATGACACTTGGCAGTTAGTCAAACAAACTCCAAGAGTTTCAGGTTTTGTTGGAGGAACAAGAGAAAAACCAAGCCCAATCACTGATGCTGAAGTTAATAGCATTATTAATAGGATCGAGGTAGGCGAAGAAGCTCCAAGACCTAAAACTATGTTTGAACCAGGTGAAGTTATCAGAGTATGTGATGGACCCTTTAACGATTTCAATGGCGTTGTAGAGGAAGTTGATTATGAAAGGAACTCAGTAAAAGTTTCTGTTCAGATTTTAGGGAGATCAACTTCTGTGCAATTAAATTTCATGCAAATAGAGAAAACTTAAATGGCTAAAAAGAAAAAAGTTGCAAATATTTTGAAACTACAAATACCCGCGGGAGCAGCTAATCCTAGCCCACCTGTTGGCCCTGCTTTAGGACAAGCGGGACTTAACATTATGGATTTTTGTAATGCATTCAATGATAAAACAAAAGATTCAGAGAAAGGTGTTCCTCTTCCAGTTGTAATAAGTGTTTATGAAGATAAATCCTTTGATTTTGTTGTTAAAACACCACCAGCAGCTGTCCTAATTAGAAAGGCTCTTAACATTCCTAAAGGAAGTGGAGAACCTAACAGAGAAAAGGTTGGAAAAATTTCAAGAAAACAGCTAGAAGAAATTGCAAAAGCAAAAGAGCCAGATTTAAATGCCAATGATCTAGATAATGCGGTAAGAATTATTGCAGGAACAGCAAGAAGTATGGGAGTAGATGTAGAAATATAATTATGGTTACAAAAAAACAAAAAAGTATTCTAGAAAGCGTTGACAGCATGACTGATTACTCATTAAGTGATGCTGTGAAGATTCTACAAGAACATAAATCACCAAAATTTGATGAGTCCCTAGATGTAGCTATCAAGCTCGGAGTTGACGGGAATAAATCTGATCAAAATGTTCGAGGAGCTTTAACACTTCCAAACTCTCTTGGTAAAGAAGTTGTTGTAGCTGTTTTTGCGGATGGTGATGCAGCTGAAGATGCAAAATCAGCCGGTGCTGATTTTATAGGTATGGATGATTTGAGCGAGAAGTTTACAAAAAATGAGATCGCTGTAGATGTTGTAATCTCAACACAGGCAGCTATGAAAGTTGTTGGTAAGCTTGGCCAGGTTTTAGGGCCAAAAGGGCTTATGCCAAATCCAAAAACTGGAACTGTTACTGATAATGTTGCCGATGCAATAAAGAATGCAAAATCTGGACAAGTTAGGTTCAGAACTGATAAAAGCGGTATTGTTCATGGCTGCATTGGAAAAGTTTCATTTGATGATGGCAAGGTAAATCAGAATTTAACTGCACTTGTTGAAGAATTAAAAAGATTAAAACCAGCATCCGCCAAGGGTGTATATATAAAAGGTATTTCAATTAGCAGCACAATGGGGCCTGGATTGAAATTAAATATATCGGAGCTGGCATAAGTTTTTAGAGTTTTTTAAAACTCTAGATTGTTGCGTTTATTCGCAGCCGTCGAAGACCGTAGGTGCTTATTAGCTTAATTTCCTACGCAGGTGGTGACTCAATTGCATTAGCAGTTTGTCGCCAAAAATGACCGAAAGGTCTAAATAGGAGAATTGTATGGCATTAGCCAAGAATGAAAAAGAAAGGATTGTTGAAGAAGTAAAAGCTGTTGTTGCAGATGCATCTACATTGGTGATATCTGATGCAAGAGGATTAAAAGTTTCTGAACTATCTGAAATAAGAAAGGAAGCAAACGAAAAAGGTGTGCATATCCAAGTGATTAAAAATTCACTTGCAAAGCTTGCATTTAAAGATACCGATTTTGGTTGCACAGAAGAGGCTCTCAAGGGCCCTTCATTATTTGCTTTTTCTTTTGCTGAGCCAGGAGCTGCTGCAAAGTTGCTCAAAACATATGCTAAAAACTTCGAAGCTCTCGAAATTAAAGCATTATGTGTTGAGGGCCAACTGCTAGATGGAAGCCAAATTGATTTATTGGCAACACTTCCATCAAGAGAAGAGGCTATAACTTTAATTGCATCAGTTCTTCAAGCACCTATGGGTAAGTTTGCTACTTTATTAAATGAAGTTCCAAGTAAGCTTGCAAGGGTTCTTGCTGCAGTTCGTGACAATAAACAGGCTAGTGCCTAAATCGGAGAATTATTATGGCAACAATAAAATCTGAAGACATTCTTAAAGCAATTGAAGAAATGTCAGTTATGGAGTTAGTAGAGCTTATTTCTGCTATCGAAGAAAAATTTGGTGTTACTGCAGCTGCTGCAGTCGCTGCTGCACCTGCTGCAGCTGCTGGCGATGCTGCTGGTGGTGATGCTGCTGAAGAGAAAGACGAATTTGATGTTGTTCTTTCTGCAGCTGGCGACCAAAAAGTCCAAGTTATTAAAGCTGTTAGAGCTATAACAGGTCTTGGTCTTAAGGAAGCTAAAGACTTAGTCGATGGCGCTCCAAATACTCTTAAAGAGGGTGTTAAAAAAGAAGAAGCTGAAGAAATGCTTAAACAGCTTTCAGAAGCTGGAGCTACAGCAGAACTTAAATAATTTTACTAATACTTAAAGGGCAACATATATGTCATATAGCTACACTGAAAAAAAGAGAATAAGAAAAAACTTTGGAAGATTCCCAAAAGTTATGGATCTACCAACCCTGACAGAAACACAGCTGAATTCATATGCTGAGTTTCTTCAAGCTGACGTCGATCCAGATAAAAGGGAAAATAAAGGTCTAGAAGAAGTTTTTCAGTCTCTTTTCCCTATAACAAGTGTTTCAGGCAATGCTGCCCTTGAGTACGTCTCATATGAGCTTGGTAAAAATAGTTTTGATGTTCAAGAATGCCTCATTCAAGGACTAAGCTACTCAGCACCACTTAGAATTAAAGTTAGGCTAGTTATTTATGATAAAGAGTCTAACTTTGAGGAAGTTAAAGATGTAAAAGAAGGCGAAGTTTTTATGGGAGAGGTTCCTTTAATGACTTCAACAGGTTCTTTTATTATTAATGGAACAGAGAGAGTTGTTGTTTCACAGCTCCATAGATCTCCAGGTGTTTTCTTTGATCATGATAAAGGAAAGACTCATAGCTCTGGGAAAGTTCTTTACTCAGCAAGAATTATCCCCTATAGAGGTTCTTGGTTAGATTTTGAATTCGATCCAAAAGACAGTCTTTTTTGTAGGATAGATAGAAAGAGAAAAATACCTGCAACTATTCTTCTTAAAGCATTGGAAATGACTACTGAAGAGATTCTTCAGTCATTTTTTGAAACGGAAACTTATACACTTGATAAATCAAGAGTAAAAACTGAATTAAAGCCAGAAAGATTAAGAGGCGAAGTCCTTAGTGAAGACATAAAAGTTAAAAATAAAGTTATTGTCGAAGCCGGTAAGCGAGTTACTGCAAGACATGTTAAATTGCTGAGAGATTCTGGAGAGAAAGAAATTTCTTTTTCAAATGAATACCTTTTAGGAAAAGTTACCTCAAAAGATATATTTGATGAGGAAACTGGAGAAGTTACTTTAGCTTGTAACAGTGAAATAGATGAAGCAGTTTTATCTCTTCTTTCAGAAAAAAACATAACAACAATTGATACTCTTTATATTAATGAGTTAGAGAAGGGACCATATATAGCAAATACACTCAGAACTGACCCAACATCGAATAGGTTAGAAGCTCTCGTTGAAATATATAGAATGATGAGACCTGGTGAACCACCAACTAAAGACTCAGCAGAAACTTTGTTTAGAAATTTATTCTTTAATCCTGAAAGATATGATTTATCTGAAGTCGGAAGAATGAAATTTAACAGAAGGCTAAAAATCGAAGATGAAAGAGAGAATCCAAATGTACTTGATCTTCAAGACATTATCTCTGTCATGAAAGGCATATTAGATATTAGAGATGGCCATGACTTTGTTGATGATATTGATCATCTTGGAAATAGACGAGTTAGGTCTGTTGGAGAAATGACAGCTAACCAATTTAGAGTCGGACTTATTAGAGTTGAGAGAGCTGTAAGAGAAAGATTAAGTATGGCGGAAGCAGATGAGCTTGGCCCACAAGACCTTATTAATGCCAAACCGGTTACTGCGGCAATAAAAGAATTTTTTGGCTCAAGTCAGTTGTCACAGTTTATGGATCAAAATAATCCATTGTCTGAAATAACTCATAAGAGAAGAGTTTCTGCATTAGGTCCTGGCGGACTTACAAGAGAAAGAGCAGGTTTTGAAGTTAGAGACGTTCATCCAACTCACTATGGAAGAGTTTGCCCCATCGAAACACCAGAGGGACCAAACATTGGTCTTATAAACTCCTTTGCTTCTTATGCAAGAACTAATTCATATGGATTTATAGAAACTCCCTATAGAAAGGTCGTAAAGGGAACAGTTACTGATGAGATTGTTTATTTGTCTGCCATTGATGAAGGGGAGCATATTATCGCTCAGGCCAATGCAACATTAGATAAAAAGAATAGATTTGTAGATGATCTAGTACCTGTTAGGCACGCTAACGAGTTTGAATTGATGTCATCAGATATGGTTGATTTAATGGATGTTTCGCCTCAACAAGTAGTTTCTGTCGCTGCATCATTAATTCCATTTTTGGAGCATGATGACGCAAATAGAGCGTTAATGGGTTCAAATATGCAACGTCAAGCGGTTCCAGTCTTAAGACCAGAAAAACCTCTTGTTGGGACAGGCCTTGAAACAGTTGTTGCCAGGGATTCTGGAGTCTGTGTGGTTGCTAAGAATAAAGGTGTTGTGGAGAGCGTAGACGCTGGAAGAATCGTTGTAAGAGTAACGGATGCAAAAAATAAAACTGCAGAAGTTGACATCTACAACCTCGTTAAATACACAAGATCAAATCAAAATACCTGTATCAATCAAAGACCACTTGTAAAGGTTGGTGATAAAGTTGTTGAAGGCGATATTCTTGCTGATGGACCATCAGTAGACAATGGGGAACTTGCATTAGGACAAAATATTAGAATTGCCTTTATGCCATGGAATGGTTATAACTTTGAGGACTCAATTCTTATTTCTGAAAAAGTTGCAAGAGAGGATAGGTTTACATCAATTCATATTCAAGAACTAACTTGTGTTGCCAGAGATACAAAACTTGGTTCTGAAGAAATTACGGCTGATATTCCTAATGTTGGAGAAGGATCACTATCAAAACTTGATGAGTGTGGAATAGTCTATAAAGGTGCAGAAGTTAACCCCGGAGATATCCTTGTTGGTAAGATTACTCCAAAAGGAGAAAATCAATTATCTCCAGAAGAAAAGCTTCTAAGAGCAATATTTGGAGAAAAAGCTTC
>CAXGZN010000032.1:0-6285 GCA_964014565.1 uncultured Gammaproteobacteria bacterium | reverse complement strand
GTTTGAATCATCAAATCCAATACTTACAAATGGCTATGTCAAAAAGCCTTTTATTAATCTTGAATATGAAAATGACCTCGGAAATCTTAAATTTGAATCATCTCTTAAGTTAGCAGATTTTTCTGCAGGCACTCTTCATGACTATATTGGGTATCAGATACATGAAGGAAAATACTTGCTGCTAGTTGAGAGCCCACCTGAAGGCTCAAGAATTTTTATGAATAACACATTAAAAACTGAAAGTAGCTACAAAAACTTTGATATGGAGGCTTCGATTGGAATAAAGTCAATTAGCTATGACCTTAAAAATACCGAAAATGCTGCTAACGATATAAATGTTCCGAATATTCATATTAGAATCTCCAAAGATCTCTTCAAAACTTCTGATGGTGGAGTCGCATTCTTAACTCCAATATATACATTTGGATATGCCAAGACAGAGGATCAGTCTGATAATCCTATTTTTGATTCAGCTTTGATACCTCAGGGTGTTAATACTTATATGAATAGACAATTCTCTGGTTATGATCGAATCGCAGATGAGAAGTTTCATGCTGTCGGGTTAAATTTCTCAAGGTTTGAGGATAGTCTTGAGAAAATAAACTTTACAATTAAAAAGAAGTTTTACTTCAAAGATAGAGAGGTTTACCTAAACAATCCTTTTGAAATAAAAGATGATGCTGGACCAATTGCCTCGTCTTTTTCTTGGAATCCTTCAAAAGAAATAAAATTTAATTCATATATGAACTATTCAGATGAGCAGTCAAAAATAAACAATATTGGATTAGAGGTGCTCTATACAAACCAGAAAATCAATATTGGAATTGGCCAGAAATATAGGAGAATAAACTCATCCCTGCAAGATAATCTGGACTTAACCGAATTCTTTTTAGATGTTCCATTAGAAAGTGGTTATTCAATATTTGCATTGGGTCAACGAGATAACGAAACTGACAAATTTATTGAAGCAAGGCTGGGTCTGGGATATGAAAACTGTTGTTTTGCTGCATCTTTAACAGCATCAAAGAGAACATTAATTCGATTCAATGATATTAATATTTCAAATAATATGTTTTTAAATGAGCTATGGGACAATATAATAGAAACAGAAAATAAAAGTCGTATTAATATCTCTTTTCAGTTAAAGGGGTTTAATAACACAAATAGAGGTTTTAAGAGATATATACAAAACTCAATTCTTAACTAAATGAAAAAACTATTACTTATACAAATCACAATCCTTATGTCTGCTTTTTCATTTGCAAAGATTGAAGTGCTTGATCGAGTTGCAATTATTGTGGATGAAGGAGTGGTGATGGAATCTCAAATTAGAGACCTACTTCAAACTACAAAATTGAGATCCATAGAACAAGGTATGCAGCTTCCTCCTACCGAAGCTCTGCTTGAAGAAATCCAAGAACAGCTTATTATTCAAGAGCTTCAACTTCAAAGAGGACAAGAATTTGGAATAAGGATAAGTGACGGCGAACTCAATCAAACATTCATCCAAATTGCAGCAAATAATGGTGTAAATCTTGAGCAATTTATAAAAGATTATGAGGCCTCAGGCCAAAGCTATGAAAAGTTAAGAGAAGAAATAAGAAGAGATATGATAATACAAAGAGTTCAAAGGGGAATTGTTAGTGGCTCTATCAATATAACTGCGCAAGAAATTGAGGGCTTTTTAGCTACAGAGGAAGCAATTGCTCAACTAACACCTGAATTGCTTGTAAGACAAATACAAGTTAATTCTCTTGAAGCTGCTGAGACTATCCTACTAAGGCTTGAAGAAGGAGAAGATTTTGAAGCTCTTGTTGAGGAGAAATCAATAAATCAGAATAAATCACAGGGCGGCTTAATGCCATGGAGAAAGATTAATGAAATGCCTTCAGTTTTTGCTGATGCAATAAGGAATCAGTCACTTGGGTTCGTTTCAGAACCAATTAAAACAGGATCAGGATTCCACCTGCTCAAGCTTGAAGAAAAGAGAGGTCCGCTTGTAAAGTTTGAGGAGCAGTGGGAGACAAGACATGTTTTATTAATACCCTCAGCTATTAGAGATGTAGATGCTACAAAGGCAGAAGCAGAAGTTTTACGGGAACGTGTTCTTGCAGGCGAAGACTTTGCATTGATTGCAGAAGAATTTTCTGAAGATCCTGGCTCTGGCTCAAACGGTGGAAATCTTGAATGGCTCCCAAAAGGTGCCACAGTAGGTGAATTTGAGAATGTTATGTTGAACTCTGAAGTCAATGAAGTTTCGGAGGTTTTTGAATCTCAGTTTGGATTTCATTTTCTTGAGGTTACAGGCAAAAGAGTTGAAGATGTAACAGACTATCAAATTGAAGAACGCGCATACTCAGTTCTCTTTTCAAGGAAATACGATGAAGAGCTTGAAAACACTCTCAGATCAATGAGAGCAGAGGCTTTTGTTGAGTTTAAAGATCTAGATTGAAAACTATTATTTATTCTCCCGGTGACCCAGCAGGCATTGGACCAGACCTATTTTTAAGCCTTTTGAATGAAAATTTCTTTAGATTTATAAAGGCAAATGTGGTTTGTATAGGCGACCACGAACTTTTTGCCTCAAGAGCAGAAAAATTGGGATATAGCTTTGAAATAAATACTTTTACTGATATCAATGATGTAAATGAAAAAGTTGGGTGTCTTGAAATTATAAAGTGTCCAGATATCTCATGTGGCAGGCTAAATGCTATTAACTCTGAGTATGTAATCAAGAATCTTGATTTTGGAATTGATACGTGTGTGAACAGTAAAGATATAGGATTAGTGACTGGGCCAATAAGTAAAGAGAATATTATTGAAGGAGGATATTCTTTCTCTGGTCATACTGAGAGAATAATGGAAAAGACTAATAGTGATGACGTGTTAATGCTGCTAGCTTCAGAAAGATTAAAGGTAGCTTTGGCAACAACACACATACCACTAAATAAGGTTTCAGAATCGATTACGACAGATCTAATAATCAATAAAGTAAAGATTTTAAATCATGAGCTGAAATCAAAGTTCAATATTGAAAAACCTAAGATTTCTCTTCTAGGGCTTAATCCGCATGCAGGAGAAGGAGGAAAATTAGGAAAGGAAGAAATTGAAATAATAATACCTGCTGTAAAAGAATTAAAAGCTTCTAATGTTGATGTCTCTATGCCGCTGTCTGCAGATACAGCTTTCAATAAAAACCTTCTTGATGATACTGACGCATATTTTGCTATGTATCATGATCAAGGACTTCCAGTGCTAAAAGCTTTAAGTTTTGGAGATTCAATTAATATAACTTTAGGTGTGCCTATTGTAAGAACTTCAGTTGATCATGGGGTTGCCTTAGACATTGCTGGGAAGGGAGTCGCAAATAACTCCTCTTTGAAGAATGCTTTTTATGCAGCTGATAACCTAATCTAATGATTGATAGATCATCCCGAAGACGCTTTGGCCAAAATTACTTAAAAGATAAGTCTGTTATTTACCAAATAGTGGATAAAATTGATCCTAGAAAGGAAGATAGCTTCATTGAAATTGGTCCTGGTCAAGGAGCAATAACAGGAGCTATAAAAAATAATTCTAAGAATCTTGCTCTTGTAGAAATTGATAAAGAAAACGTAGCTTACTTAAAGAACTCTCTTGGTAATGAAATTAAGATATTCGAAGAGGATGTTCTAAAGATTGATCTTGGTTTTATAAAGAATAATGATAGGATCATCGGCAACCTCCCCTACAACATAGCTTCTCAAATAATACTTAGATTCTTAGAATTGAATAAGAAAATTTTTGATATGCACTTTATGGTCCAAAAAGAAATGGCCGAAGTCCTTACCTCAAGTCCGGGAAATAAGAGTTGGAATAAATTTGCCGTGAAAGTAGCTTTTTTTTATGAAACTGAGATATTGATGGACATATCTCCTGAAGCATTTGATATCAAACCTAATGTTGATTCTTCTCTGGTAAGGTTCAAGCCAATAAATAGCCAAGCTTTTGAAATAAAGAAACTATTTCAAATTATAGATTTTTGCTTCCAATCTAAAAGAAAAACTATATTCAATAATTTAAAAAAACATAATATAAATTGGGACAAGTTGAAGTTTGACAAAAATTTACGAGCTGAGCAGCTTAGCCTTGAGGATTTTTTAGAGATTTATAAAAATGCCTAGCTATGTCATTGGTGATGTCCAGGGATGTTTCGATGAGTTAATGCTTCTTCTGGACAAAATAAATTTTGATCCAAAAAATGATGAATTAATTTTTGCAGGCGATCTTATAAATAGAGGCCCCAAATCTCTTGAGGTACTCGAATTCTGCCTTGAAAATAAGAAGTCAATCGATGTTGTTCTTGGAAACCATGATATTTATCTTCTTTACCTTATTCATCAAAATAAAAAAAACTATGAGCTAGCTCCTGTTCTTGAATCTAAGAATAAAAAAAAGTTTTTTAGCTGGCTAATTGAAAAACCTCTAATGCTTGAAAGAAAAAATAATAAAAATGAAAAATTTATTATTTCACATGCTGGAATTCCCCATATTTGGGATTTAGAGGATGCTCGAAGACTTAATATTGAGTATTTAAAAGCAATCAAGAAAAATCCTGGTGGTGTTTTTAGAAATATGTGGGGGGATCATCCCGATATATGGTCAGAAAACTTGAGAGGTTTTAGCAGAATAAGGGTAATAATAAATTACTTCACAAGAATGCGACTAATAACTCAAAAAGGTGAGCTTGATCTTAAAACTAAGATCTCTTCAAAAGACAGTAAATATAAAGCTTGGTTCAAATTTATAAAAAATGAAAAAGATAGCTATCAGCTATTTGGTCATTGGGCAGCTTTGAAAGGCAAGACAAATAGAAGAAATGTGATCGGTCTTGATGGCGGCTGTGTTTGGGGTGGACATTTGAAAGCGATAAGGATTAATGACAGAAAAATCTTTAAAATAAAGTCATTATGAAAATATTTCAGGTTGGTGGATCCGTTCGGGACGAGGTTCTGGGAGTAGAAGCAAATGATAAGGACTGGGTTGTAGTTGGGTCATCACCAGAGAAAATGGTTGCCGAAGGCTTCAAACCTATCGGAAAAGATTTTCCTGTCTTCCTGCATCCTGAGTCCAATGAAGAATACGCTCTTGCAAGAACTGAAAAAAAGTCAGGTAAGGGTTATAAAGGTTTTACATTTTACTATGATGAGACAGTAACTCTTGAGGAAGATCTTAAGAGGCGCGACTTCACCATCAATTCTATAGCAAAAGATGAAAATGGAAGTCTTATAGACCCATATGGTGGTCTTGAAGATTTAAAAAATAAAATTTTCAGACAAACCTCGGAATCTTTTTCTGAGGATCCCCTTCGATCAATAAGATATGCAAAGTTTAAAACATATCCTCATTTGGCTGATTTTGATCTGGACAAGATCACTGAGGAAAGTATTAGAAGTATCGGTAAATCGAATGAATTAAATCATTTATCTGCTGACAGAATTTGGATGGAACTAAGAACTGCATTATCTTCACCAAGGTCTGCGAACTTTTTTTCATCTCTTGTCTCATTAGGCTTAACTGATCCATGGTTTTCTAAAATAATCTCATTTGATGTAGATGAGAGTAATTCACCCCAATTAAAGTGGATCGAACTAGAACTTCAAAACAATTTTTCACTGCATGAATCTCTAGAGCTTCCTAGAGAATTTATTGATCTTACAAATTTATCTTTTCAGCTTGCTGCTGTTGATATTGAAGAAAATCAGGAAAATCTTATCGACAAGTTAGAAAAAATAAATTTTCATAGAAATCAAAAAGAAGTCGAAGAAATAATAAAACTCAAATTTTTTGAGAACAAAAGAGATTATTTAATAAAATTGAAAGATAATATCCTATCTAAAGATTTTTCTATTTTAGGTGAAGCTCCTAAAGAAGATGTGATGAAAATGAAAAAAAATCTCTATATAGAATCAATAAAGGAATCTAAATGAAAAAAACAATCTTAGTAACGGGCGCAGCAGTAAGAATTGGGAGAGAAATTGCATTAACTTTTGCTAAAGATGGTTGGAACATAATTATTCACTGCAATAGTTCTACTGAAAAAGCTGAAGCTTTAGCGAAAGAGATTGAGGAAAACTTCGATTCATCTGCAAAAGTTGTTCAGGCCAATCTTGATAAAGACGATCATGTCGAAAGAATGATTGATGAGGTAAAAAGTTGTTTCGGGTCATTGGATGCAATTGTTAATAATGCTTCCTCTTTTTATCCAACTCCTATTGGTGATTTAACTCTCAAAGACTGGGATCA
>CAXGZN010000031.1:0-6418 GCA_964014565.1 uncultured Gammaproteobacteria bacterium | reverse complement strand
CTAACAATAAAGTTTAAAGCCAGTGAGAGTATAAAAGATAATATTGCCCACAAGGTTAGAGCTCCAGACCAGCTATCTAAGAGAATTGGTAATGATCCACTTTCTTGAAGTTTAAGAACAAGCCCCGTTAGAAGTCCGCTTGCCCCAGTAGGAAGAAAAAATATAAGTGTGCCATTAGTTAACTCTAAGATTGCCAGCAAAAGCCCTATCATTAACCATACATTTCCAGAGTACAAAAGAAAATCAAGCATCATTTTTTTTACCTTTATCTAAACTATCTAAAAATAGTTCAAGTGTTCCCAAAGCTTTTGTTATATCAGTTGGGACAACAAGCGTCTTAGTCTGATTAGAGGCGGCAACCTCTGCCAAACCATCGACCTGTCGTTTCATAATTTCATAATTAATAGCTGGCTGTCCATCGTTTTTGATTGCTTCAGCTATTAATCTTGTTTGTTCTGCATCTGCTTCTGCTGTTATTTTAACTGCGTAAGCATCAGCATCCGCTTGGACCTTTACAGCTTCGGCTTGCTTTTGAGCCTCATAAAGTTCTGCATCAGCTTTTAGCTCCACACTTCTTTTATCACCCTCAGCTTTTGCAATTGTAGCTCTTCTTTCTCTTTCTGCATTAAGTTGCTGTCTTTGTGATTCCTTTGTCTTTTCGTCAACAAGAACATCCAAAATTTCAGTTCTCGTTACTTCAACACCCCAAACTTCTGCTGCCTTACTTAATCGAGCAGCAATTTCTTGGTTCATTGCCTCTCTGCTTGATTGCAAATCATCAAGCTCAAGCTTACCAGCTGCAGAACGAATAATTGATATTGCAGTATTTTCAATTGCGAGATCAATATTTCTTATCCTATAAACTGATTTAGCTGCATCTAAAACTCTAAAAAAGACTGTTGACACAAGCTCAACCTCAACGTTGTCCTCAGTTATAACAGACATCTTAAATGGCGGTAACTGCCTTTCTAAAATATCAACTCTAAAGGCTACTCTGTCTATAAAAGGAATTATTATTGAAAGGCCTGATTCTAAAATCCTAGTGAATTTACCAAATCTTTCTATTACAAATACTTTTGATTGCGGAACAATCTTGATACCAAGATAAATTACATAAATAATTAATATTGCTAAAAAAACTAGTACGCCATTTCCTATTGTCATATTTTCTCCTTAAAGTGATCTATGTATAAAAAATTTACATATCAAAGGACATAGTACATTAAAAATCTTCAAACTACTTATATGTATTGGGAAGATCTCTTTTATCTACATACCTATCAGTTAGTCGGGATGACCTAGTCGTTAGATCCATATCGTTACCATCAATAAAAACTTTCATTGGGAAAGTTGATGGCTCTAGTGGGTCGTCTTCCCATACAACTATGTCAGCCTTCATGCCTTTTTTAAGAATTCCTCTATCAGCGATGTTAAAGCTCTTAGCAACATTTGATGTTAAAGCCATTATTGCTCCAGTATATGACATGCCATTAGCAACAGCATTTCCAGCTCCCTGTCTTATTAAATGATAATTATGTGTTCTAGACTCACTAAACATTACTTTAATTCCAACTTCTTCAAGAGAGGCTGATATTCGAATATTTGATGCAAGCTCATCGAATGAGTCAGGAATATTGTCAAAAGGATTTATTATCACTGGAATATTGTTTTCAGCAATTTCATTTTTAACCAGGTCTGCTTCCTGAGCACTCATTAAAATTAGATTAAGCCCATAAAGCTTTTTAATATCTATCAACTTTAAAATATCTGAAGCTCTATTAACATTAATTATTAGAGGCAAGTTATTATTGAGTAAGTTGTAAAGCGCGACTACATCTCTAGGCTGCAGCTCCATCAAATCTGCAACCTCAAAACCTTCCATAGCTTCTGATATTTTCTCTGAAGATGAGATATCTTTTTCGCTTAAAGTTGATGCAAACTCTAAAAGATCCTTCAGCAAAATAAGACTTTCAGCCCTTGAACCAGAGCTTACAGCTCCTATCTCTCCTGTAAGAGCTATATCTGCAATACCGTTGACTCTTAAACTTCCGTCAAGAAGAAAATAAGAAGCCATTCCGCTCAAAGGATCCCAATTAAAATCAGGAAGAGTTATTGCTGAAGTAACTCCATTTGATCTATTCCATGGAATTAAAGTTGAGTTTGGATTTATAGCATCATAGACACTAAACCCCATACTATACATATTACTATCACCATCTCTGGTTTCACTGATTGCGCCAATTTCTAGGATACCTATTTGAGTATCTGGCGCTATCACTCCTGGAGTAATTATCTTATTTGCTGCATCTACAATTACATCACCTTTGAGGGCAGTTTTTGATACTTCTAAAATAGTATCTCCCTCAATAAGAATATCTCCAACGAATGGTTCTTCATTCAGTCCTGTGTGAATTTCTCCACCTTTAATTACAATTGTTTGAGAATAAGCGCTGATTGATATAAAGCACAATGCAAAGCAGTATATTATTCTAATCATTCACCCTATCCTCTCTTGGATCAACTATACCAACGTCAAAATCTGAAACAGGCCCAAATCCTGTATTGCGATCGAATGCTAAGGCCCCATCGATAAAGACCTGTTCGGCAAGAGAATAAACACTAAATGGATCTCCTGACCAAAGAACAACGTCAGCATTTTTCCCAGCGACCAAGGAACCCGTTTCATCATAAATACCAGCTGCTTTTGCAGGATTACTAGTTATCCAGTTCATAGCTCTGGCCTTTGAAATATCATATCCTGCTTTGTTACCGGCAGCTCTTGCTTTTGCTGCCTCTTGGTTAAGTCTTTGAATCCCTCTCTCATCATCTGAGTGGACAATTGCGCAACCCTTTCCACCTCTTGCTTGGTCAACTATTGCAATATTTGCTTGGACCATATCATAAGCCTCATGTTTAAAGCCCCACCAATCTGCCCAAAGCGCTCCGCAGATTCCATTATCTGCCAATAAGTCAGCAATCTTATATGCTTCTACGCCATGATGAAAAGCGGTAATCTTGTAGTTGAACTCTTTTGCGACATCTATCATCAAAGCCATTTCTTCTGCTCGATAACAATGGATATGAACCAGTATTTCGTCTTTGAGCACATCACTAAGTGTATCAAGTCTTAGATCTCTCTTGGGTGGAGACTCAACCATTTTTTCTTCATCCGATTTTGCATCGTATGCTTCTAACTTACTTAAATAATTCTCAGCCTCAATCCAAGCCTTTCGGTAACCTGCAAAGTTACCCATTCTTGTTGAAGGTGCCTGTCCTCTACTGCCATAAACCCTTTTTGGATTTTCCCCACATGCCATCTTTAAAGAGTGTTTGGCGTCTGGATATTTCATAGACTGGATGGTATTACGTTGTAAGTTTTTAACAGTTACTCCTCTTCCACCGATTAGGTTTGCTGATCCTGGAAGAACATGAAAGGTTGTTATTCCTCCCTTCAGTGCAAGAGCATATTGAGGGTCTTGAACCCACATGGAGTGCTCTGCCCAGACCTCTGCTGTTACCGGGCTAGTTGCTTCATTGCCATCGCTGCTGGTTCTGACACTAGGAGCTGGATATACACCCATATGGGAATGAATATCTATAATTCCCGGTGTTATCCATTTATTTTTTGCATCAATAATTTTTACATCTTTGTCATCAACACTAATGCCTTTCCCAATAGCAATTATTTTTCCGTCGGCAATAAGAAGGTCAGTATCAAGCAATTCGTTACCCTCTCCATCGAGAATATTTCCATTAATAAAAAGTATCTTTTCGGATTGGAGTGGTTCATATGTTGATTCAAAAGCTGCAAAAGTATCAACATTAATTGTCAGAGTAAATAAAACAAAGAAAAGCTTTTTCATATTTCTATATTAATCTAATAACTTTCAGAAATAAACTTCACAAAACTTTGTTTCGCTAAGTTAGAATGCCACAAATGGAGATAAAAGATCTGAAAAAACTTTTAGAGTCTTCTGAAGTTGAAATAACTTTTAAGTCATTAAAAAGTGGCAGAACAATTACCGAAAAATGCTCCCTTAATAAAAACTTAATACCAGAGGGATATTCTTTTAATCAAAGCGGAGAGTCTGATTCAATCTTGTGTTATCTAACTGAAAAAAAGCGATGGGAAGATATAAAAAATAGTACAATTATTAAATACGAAGTTTCTAAATAAACTATGAAGTCATACAAAATCATAGAAAATGGTAAGCCTATTGAACAGGTTGAAATTGAAAAGCCTATTCCTGTAGGCGATGAAATTCTGGTTAAAACAGTTTCATGTGGGGTCTGTCATTCAGACGTTCATATCTATGAAGGTTTCTTTGATTTAGGTGGAGGTGCAAAACTACCGACACCGGCAAAGGATCTTGCTATGGGTCATGAAGTCTTTGGAGAAGTGGTTGAGCTTGGCGAAAATGTTAAAGATCTTGAGATAGGTAAAAAATATGTAGTCTATCCATGGATTGGATGCAGTGATTGTGAAATTTGTGAAAGTGGAAATGAGCACTATTGTGGAATAACAACAAACAGAAATATCGGCATTACTAGAGATGGAGGATATGGTGAATATGTCTTGGTACCTGATAAAAAATATCTTTTTGATGCTGGAGATACTCACGATAATCTTGCGGGAAGTTATGCTTGTAGAGGATTAACTGCATACAGTGCTATAAAAAAAGCTAATCTTGTTGAAGGTCAGAAATCAGTTGTGGTTGTTGGCGCTGGAGGGATGGGTTTGTTGTCATTAAAAATATTAAAAGCTGTTTATGATATTAATCCAATTGTTGTTGATATCGATGATGAGAAGTTAGCCATTGCAAAAGAGGCAGGAGCATCAGCAGCAATAAACTCTAATGATGAAGATGCTGCAATGAAAATATTTGAGATCACTGGTGGAGGAGCTAAAAGCGTTATTGATTTTGTTGGAGCAGCTCCAGCATTTGAATTTGCTTATGGTCTTTTTGGTCTGGTAAGAGGTGGTACTTATGTTCTAGTAGGACTGCTTGGTGGCCAAACTACTCTTCAATTACCACTAGTAACATTGACAGCAAGAACACTCACTGGGACATATGTTGGAAGCTTAGCTGAGATGGGTGAATTGATGGATTTAGTTAAGTCTGGAAAGATTGATCCTGTGCCTGTTGAAGCAAGAAATGTTTCAGAAGCTGATAAAACCATTAAAGACCTTGCGAGTGGCTCTATTAATGGTTTAGTATGTCTCAAACATGATCACTGATCTTAAAAATAAGACATCTTTACTGCTTGGGCTTGCATTTCTTGCCCTAGCTACTACTCATGAGGTAGAACATATTGCAGAAGCTTTTGAAATTGAAGATGAAGCTTTTGAAATCAATTGCGATTATTGCGAAGAAAATCAAACACAAGACTTAGAAAATTCTAAGACAAATATAACTTTTATAGATTTTGATATTGAAGGCTCAAAACTTGTGAGTCTTACTGATCAATCATTATCTAAAAATTATCATCAGAGAGCTCCACCAAAAATTTAATTTTTTGATTTTTTAAATTTTAAATTTTTAGGAGTAAACATGAAAAATAAATTAATAATGCTAGCAATGCTAGGTATATTCTCAGCAAACTTCATGCATTCTGATGAAGTCGAAGAGGTTATTGTTCAAGCCTCACTACTAGATGTTACTGAGGATGAAATTGGAGATCCGCTTCATATCTTGAGTGGTTCAGATGTTTCTGATTTGGGAACTGTAAGTTTAGGTGAAGTCTTGGATTCGTTGGTTGGTGTTACATCTGCAGATTATGGATCAGCAGTTGGTCAGCCAATAATCAGAGGGCTAAGTGGCTCTAGAGTTAAGATCTTAACTAATGGTCTAGTAAACAGAGATGTTGCTGGCATTGGTGCCGATCACAAAAATGAAGTTGATCTTAATGATATTCAGCAAATAGAAGTTGTCCGCGGTCCATCTTCATTGCTATATGCCAATGGTGTTACAGGCGGAATTGTGAACATTGTAGATAATACAATTGCAATGGAAGACGTAGTTGATAGAGTGTTTAAGTTAGGTCTTGAGACTCAGTCTGTAAATTCTGGAGATGCTCAAAGTTTTTCTGTTAAAGATAACTTGGGTGGATTAAATGTATATTTCTCTTACAGTGATGCTTCATTCGGAAACTATGATGTTCCAAGCGGTGCAATTCTGCATGAAGAAGAGCATCATGATGAAGATGGAGATCATGACGAAGATGGAGATCATGACGAGCATGAAGAAGACATGGGATACCTTGAGAATTCTGACTCTGCACAAGAAGCAACAAGATTTGGTGTTTCTAAAGTTGCAGATTGGGGATATGTAGGTCTTTCCTTTTCAAGTTCAGAAAGTCTTTATGGAATCCCATATCATGGCGAAGGTCATGAAGGACATGATGATCATGGAGATGA
>CAXGZN010000030.1:0-6455 GCA_964014565.1 uncultured Gammaproteobacteria bacterium | reverse complement strand
ATTTGAAAAGAATGGATGGGATCCATTTGAGTAATAAGATTGGTATTGTTGGTGGTGGAATAACAGGGCTTATCTCTGCATATTTTCTATCCCAAGAGGGATACAAAGTTGATTTATATGAAAAGAAAACACTCTTGAGTGAGACAAGCTCCAAGACAACTAAGCTAATACATGGCGGTATAAGATACCTAGAAAATTTGCAATTTCATGAAGTAAAAAATGGGATTAATGATAGAAAATGGTGGCTTGAAAATTTTCCCGATGAAACAAAACTTCAGGAAATTATAATTCTTTCAAAAAAAAAATTATCTCCTGAAATTTTTAAGTTTTTCTTCGGTATAAAAATCTATGAGACATTTGCTGGCCGATCAAATATTAAAACTGGCAGGTTATATAAGCATGACGATCTTTTGTCTTTAGATATAAAAAATAATATTGCAGCAGGTATATCTTTCTATGATGGTTTGATGCAAGAAAGTGTAGGCCAAGAAATTATAAAAAGATGTAAAAGTAATGGAGTAAATTTCTTCGAGAATAATGAAATAAAGAGCATAAGATCGGAAGGGCGTATTGAAGAAAAACAATATAAAAAAATTATCATTGCTACTGGGCCTTGGGTGTCTTCATTTCTTGAACAAAATAAAATCGATACAAATAAAACTATCGATTATATAAAAGGAAGTCATTTAATAATTAATAGGAAAATTAAAAAGGGTTTTATGTTCAAGGATCAAAAAAAACATAGATATATATTTGCTCTTCCTTACCAAGGCAATCTTCTTCTTGGAACAACTGAACAGAGAGTCAGCTCACCTGAAGATAACCATGTATTAGATTCAGAAGTAAATTATCTTTTAGAAAGTATAAATATTTATATTGATAGGCCTATTAACAAAGATGAAATAATTGAAAGTTATTCAGGGGTTAGGCCACTTATTAAGTCAAAGGCTCAGGATTTTCATTCATCATCAAGAGATTTTTACATACAAAAAGACCATAATTTATTGAGTCTTTTTGGAGGAAAATGGACGACAGCACCTTCAATAGCAAGAAATATTGTTAAAATTGTTGATAATGAATAATAAGAAAACATTAAAAAACCCAATTTTTTTCATCGCTTCATTAGGTGGAATTGGATTAGTAAGATTTGCACCTGGTACATTTGGCTCTATTTTTGCGTGGTTCTTATTTATTTTTTTATCCCACTATCTAAATATGATCCTCCTCACCTCTTTGGCATTCTTATTAGCGGTTTGGGTTTGTGAATATATTTCGAGAGATCTTGAAGAAAAAGATGATAAATCAATCGTTATTGATGAACTGGTAGGAATGTGGATTGCATTAATGCCCGCCATCTATTTTGCTGACACTCAGTCCGAAAGAACGATAATCGCAATCCTTGCATTACTCTTATTTAGAGTCTTTGATATTTTGAAGCCGTTCCCTATAAATTATTTTGATCAAAAATTTAAAAATGGTTTTGGGATAGTGATAGATGATGTTATTGCAGGAATAATTACTCTTTTAATCCTAATTCCTCTATCTCTTTTATTATTCTAGAAGCTTTTAAACCAGACTCTTCAATCATTTCTTCTCTGGATTGATGTTCAATGAATATATCAGGTATGCCAAAAAGTTTAGACTTAACATTTATATTATTTTTTGAACAAAATTCTTGAACAGCACTTCCGGCACCACCAGCAACTGACCCATCCTCAATTGAAACAAATGCCTGTGCCTCGGATAGGTATTTTTTGAGAATATCTTCATCAAGAGGTTTCACAAAACGCATATCTATAAGAGTAAGACCTAGAGTATCTGCAACTTCTCTTGCTTGATCGAGTAAAGCTCCAAAATTGATCACAATTAATTTTTTTGAACCCTGTTTAATCAACCTTCCTTTTCCGATTTCAACTGGTGAAAGATCATTTTCAACAACAACATTGGGACCAGATCCTCTTGGATATCTTATTGATGCAGGACCATTATAGAAAAAACCAGTTGTTAAAAGCTTTCTAGTTTCATTTTCATCTGATGGGGTCATCACGATCATATTAGGTATGCACCTTAAGTAAACCAGATCATAGTTTCCTGAATGGGTAGGTCCATCCTCTCCAACTAATCCAGCTCTATCAATAGCAAAAGTGACATCTAAGTTTTGAAGTGCAACATCATGAATAAGCTGATCATAGGCTCTCTGAAGGAATGTAGAATAAATTGCTACCACAGGCTTCTTTTTTTCACAGGCTAGTCCAGCGGACAAAGTAACAGCATGCTGTTCAGCAATTGCAACATCAAAGTATCTTTCTGGAAACTCTTTACTAAATTCAACTAATCCTGATCCTTCTCTCATAGCTGGAGTTATTGCAACAAGATCATTGTTTTCTCTAGCCATATCTACTACCCAGTTGCTAAATATATCTTGATATTTTGGCTTTGTTTTTTCTATGCTTTTTGAAGAATTAGTTTTAGATATTGCATGATATTTAATTCTGTCCTCTTCAGCTAAATCATATCCAGCACCTTTTTTTGTAATTATGTGAAGGAACTGCGGCCCTTCAAAATTCTTTAGATTACCAATTACATTCAAAAGTTGATCAATATCATGACCATCAATTGGCCCAATATAATTTAGTCCAAGCTCCTCAAAAATAGCTCCTGGAGCTACCATTGTTTTCATATGAGTTTCAACAGTGCGGGCTAAATGATGAGCAACAGGGATATTCTTTAAAAACTTTTTACCATTACTTTTAATTCCTCTATAAAGCTTAGATGCCCATATCCTAGAGAAGTAATTATTTAGTCCTCCAACATTCTCAGAGATTGACATGTCATTATCGTTTAGGATTATCAGCATATCTGGCTTTGCGCCTCCAGCATGTTGCATCGCCTCGAAAGCCATCCCAGCAGTCATTGCTCCGTCTCCAATAACAGCAACTGTTTTTTTATCTCCTTCATTTAATTTGTTGGCAATAGCCATACCAATTGCTGAGCTTATAGACGTGCTTGAATGCCCAGCTCCAAAAGCATCAAAATTGCTTTCATTTCTTGATGGAAAGGGCGCTAAGCCATCTTTTGATCTTATTGAATTAATTTGATTCTTCCTTCCAGTCAATATCTTATGAGGATAAGCTTGGTGCCCAACATCCCAAACAATATTGTCTGATGGAGCATCATAAAGATAATGTAAAACAATTGTTAACTCCACAACACCAAGACCTGCTCCAAGATGTCCACCACTTTTACCAACCGAGTAGAGCAAAAACTCTCTTAACTCATCAGCTAAGATTTTTAGGTCATGAGGCGAAAGGTCTTTAAGATCTTTTGGATAATTAATTTTATCAAGCAGCTCAGTAGAAGGAATTTCTTGAGGGATTTCATTAAATATTTTCATTACATTTTCCGCTGGTAAATATAATCTATTATTTTAAAAATATCTTTATCATTCTCTTTATCAAAGATTTTTTCAGCAAACTCAAGTGATTCAGAATGATTCTTACTGATTAACTCCGAACATTGCTCTTCATTGAGGATACTAAGAATATTAATTTTTTTATTCTTTAAATCAGAACCTATTGGCTTACCAATTTCATTTTGATTACCAAATTCATCTAAGTAATCATCAACTATTTGGAATCCAACTCCAATAGATCTTCCGAGTTTATAAATTAGATCTTTATCCTCAGAGAATCTTTTCCATCCAAGGAAACCTAAAACCAATGATATCTCTATTAATTTTCCTGTTTTTAAATAGTGCATTTTCTTAATAAACTCTTCATCCGCATGAATTGGATCAGCAGTTATATCAAGCTCTTGTCCAAGCACCATACCCTTATGACCGCATGCATCAGTTAAAAGAGAAATAGCAGAGACTTTTAAATCGCTTTCAAGATCATGATCATTTGTTATTACTTCGAAAGCTAATGTCTGTAATGCATCTCCGGACAATATAGCTATCGCTTCTCCATACTTTATGTGGTTAGAATCTTTACCCCTTCTTATATTGTCGTTATCCATAGATGGCAAATCGTCATGAATTAAAGAGTAACTGTGAAGTAATTCAATGCTTGTAGCTAAATTTATAGCAGATGATTTTGTGAGCGCAGTATTTTTTTTACTTGCCGCGATCAATAGGGCAGATCTGATCATTTTACTTTCAGCTGTTGAGGTATATAACATTGAATCTGAAACTTTTGATTCAGCCTTTATAAGATTGGCTATTCTTTCTAAGACTAGTGACCTAGCCTCTGTAAGGATTTCAGGAAACATAATTTAAATTAATCTTCTAAAAGTTCAGAGTCACCATTATCTAAGAGCTTCTCAACTTTTAATTCTGCTTCAGATAATTGCTTTTGACACTCTTTAACAAGCATGACTCCTTCTTCAAATGATTTAATTGAATCATCGAGGTCAATGTTACCTTCCTCGAGCTTAGCCACAATCTTTTCAAGCTTCTTCAGCGAAGACTCGAAGTTATTCTTTGAATTACTCATACTATATTGTAACTAAAAATTATTACTGTGGGTTAATTTGAAGCTGCTCCCTTTTTTCCAAGAATTTTTTTATCTTTGGAGGTATTGATAATGCTGCAGGAGTGAAGATTAAAGTCAGTAAAGTACTAAAACTTAAACCAAAAACAATTGATTGAGCAAGATTCGACCACCAGTCAACAACTCTACTGCCAACTGAAATATCTCTTCCAATAATATCTACACTTAATCCAAGAGCTAGTGGAAGAAGTCCGAGTATTGTTGTTGTGGTAGTTAGCAGGATAGGTCTTAATCTTTGCATGCATGCTATTTTTATAATCTTGGTAATTTCTTCATGAGGCATATCACTTTTAAGCCTGTTAAAAGTATCAATTAAAACAATATTATTATTAACAACAATACCCGCAAGAGTAACTATCGAAATACCAGTCATGGTTGAGCTGAAAGGCTTATTAGTTATGAGAAGTCCGAGCAGCACTCCAACAAAAGACATAACAACAGCAGACAAGATCAGGAGAGATTGATAGAAGCTATTAAATTGCGTAAGAAGCATCAACAGCATTACAAAAATTGCTGTACCTCCAGCAACTCCTAAAAACTCGTTAACTTCTTCAGTTTCTTCAGCTTGGCCTTGGAAGCCATATTTTATGTCACCACCAAAATCCTGATCTGAAAGCCAATTATCTAGTTCTTCTACTTTATCATTTACTAAAATCCCTGGAACATTTGAGGCATAAATCTCATGATAAAAATATCCATTCCTTCGAGAGACATTCTCCTTATATTGTTGTGGCTTCAGAGAGATAAAGCTACTTACGGGAACTAATCCATTAGGTGTCTGTACCTTAAGATTATTAATTCCAGTTATAGTTCGGTCCTGAGGCTGAAATCTTGCTCTTATTTCAATTGCATCTTTTGAATCATCCGGAGTAAATTCTCCAACCTTAAATCCTGAAGTGAGCATTTGTACAAGAGCACCTACATTAAAAACACTTACTCCAAGCTGAGCAGCTTTTTGATTATCTACTTCAACGCTCCACTCTACAGCTGGATAAGCTCTAGATGAAAAAATATTTGTTATGCCATTTATTTCAGTACGCATATGATTCTCAATTTCTTTTGCAGCATAGGTAACACTTTCTTCTGTATCTCCATAAATACCGAGCATTATAGGAGCACCGAACTGAGGGCCGCCCATATCTGGCTCAGCTTCAACAACTACACCAGGTATATCTTGTGTAACTTTAGTAATCAGACCAATTGCTTCGAGCCCACTAATTTCTCTCTCAGATGGAGGAACCACCTCAACAAAACCACTTCCAATTTTGTCACTTCCAGAGTCAAACCAATCTGCACCAGCTTTTAAATAAATACTCTTTAATTCGTCAATTTCTAATAATCTTTCTTCAATCGATTCAATAATGTCTTTTTTCTCTAGAGCAGAAAAATTACCTCTTCCTCGAATAGATATTTTTGCTTCAAGAGGATCTATAGTTGCAAAATATTCTGTTCCTTTACCATAAAAATTATATGTTGTAACAATTAGCGCAATGACTGAAATGCAAGCAACCATAGTTTCTATAGGATTTTTAATAAAGAACTTTATTTTTTTTGAATAAAACTCTGAAATCGTATCAAAAATAATTTGACCAGTTTTATCAACTGAATCTTTCGAGCTTAAAACTGATTTATGCTGACCAAAGTATGTTCCAATTACTGGTGTAATGATCATTGCATAAAAAAAAGATGCACAAAGCACGAAGAAAACCGTCATTGGGAGATATTTCATAAACTGTCCTGTATATCCAGGCCAGAATATTAATGGAATAAATGCTGCTAAAGTTGTTCCAGTCGAGGCAAGAATTGGATAAAACATTCTTTTAGCGCCTAGTCTATATGCTTCAAATCTTGATAAGCCCTCACTAATTTTTCTATCAGCATATTCTGTAACTACTATTGAGCCAT
>CAXGZN010000029.1:0-6941 GCA_964014565.1 uncultured Gammaproteobacteria bacterium | reverse complement strand
AAGGGTCTTACAATGTATTCACTGGAAAACACTCGAATAAATATCGAAGAAGAGTTATAAAAATTCTGAACAGGCTTAAAAGAATCGAATCTGAAATCAACAAATAAGATTGATGAACAAATAATAAAGGTCGCTATCAACATAAACCTTGATGATCTGTCAGGCAATCTTGCCATATTACTCAGTTGATAATAGGTCTATGTTGTATTTATCTATTATTTCTAACGCTTGGCCTCCCCCTCTTGCGACGCAGGTAAGGGGGTCTTCAGCAATAATTACTGGTATTCCAGTTTGAGATGAAATTAAACGGTCTAAATCTCTCAACAACGCTCCTCCTCCTGTTAAGACAATACCTCTTTCTGCTATATCTGCAGAGAGCTCGGGTGGAGAAAGCTCAAGTGCATCCCTTATTCCACGGATAATACCATTAAGCGGATCTTTCATAGCATCGTAAACATGATCACTTGAAAGACTAAATGTTTCAGGAATACCCTCTGCTAAGTTTCTACCAGTAACCATCATTTCTTGTTTTTCAGAGTCCTCAGATGCACATCCGATTGTTTGCTTAATTTTCTCAGCGGTTGATTCTCCGATAACGCATCCATAATTCCTTCGAATATAGGAAACAATTGATTCATCCATCTTATCTCCTCCGATTTTTACCGATTCAGCATAGACAACTCCGTTTAACGCAAGTATGGCAATCTCAGAAGTACCACCACCAATATCTATAACCATGCTTCCACTAGCTTCTTCAACAGGCAAGCCTGCTCCTATTGCTGCAGCCATTGGCTCTTCAATAAGCTTTACATCTCTTGCTCCTGCGCCAAGAACAGATTCCCTTATGGCTCTTCTTTCAACTTGAGTTGATCTGCATGGAACGCAAACTAGTATCCTTGGGCTTGGTTTTATGAATCTTTGCTCATGAACAGTAGCGATGAAATGTTGAAGCATTTTCTCTGTTACTTGGAAATCAGCTATAACTCCATCGGATAAGGGCCTTATTGCGGTAATATTACCTGGCGTTCTTCCAAGCATCTTCTTTGCTTCAGCGCCAACGGCAACAACAGTCTTTTGGCCTCTAGATTCTCTTATTGCTACAACCGAAGGTTCATTTAGTACTATTCCTACATCTTTTGTATAAATTAAGGTATTAGCAGTTCCGAGATCTATTGATAGATCATTTGAAAAAAGCCCTCTGGCTGTTTTGAATAAGTTAAATTCCACAATTTTCCTCAAAAATATATAAAATTACACTGCGTTAGGTTAACATCTCGCAACTTTAATATAATATCCTATATATGGACAATAAAACAGTTGAAACTATCTCTTATTTAGCCAGATTAAAGCTAGATAAGGATAAAAAAGAAAAAATTACCAAAGACCTAGAAAATATAATTGATTTCGTTGCTGAACTTCAAGATCTTAATACTAAAGATGTAGCTCCACTTTCAAATCCATTAGAAAAAGTAGCTCCTAAAAGAGAAGACTCAGTGAATTCAAAAAGTAGAAAAGAAGCTTTTCTCACGAACTCTCCTGAGTCAGATCAAGATTATTTTGTGGTTCCAAAAGTCGTTGAATGAATATTAGATTTAAGACATTAGCTGAATTAAAAGAACTTTTAGAAAAAAAAGAGATATCTTCCTATGAGCTAGTAAAGGAAACCTTTAAAAATATTTCGTCAAGTAAAACGAATTCATTCATTACACTAGATGAAGAAGCTGCATTAAACAGAGCGAGAGATTTTGATGAGGGCAAAGTTGATGGTGATCTCGCAGGAATACCAATTGCTCAGAAAGATCTATTTTGTACAAAAAATTTAAGGACAACTTGTGGGTCAAAGATCTTAGAGAACTTTATCCCTCCTTATGATGCTACTGTTGTGGATAATCTCTCAGCAGCTGGAAGTATTTGTGTTGGAAAAACAAATATGGATGAGTTTGCAATGGGATCCTCAAATGAAACGAGCTTTTATGGAACAGTAAGAAATCCTTGGGATCTTGAAAGAGTTCCAGGAGGAAGCTCTGGTGGTTCAGCAGCAGCCGTTTCAGAAGGTCTTGTTTGTGCTGCAACTGGAACAGATACAGGTGGCTCTATAAGGCAACCAGCTGCATTATGCGGAATTACTGGGATAAAGCCTACCTATGGAAGAGCTTCGAGGTGGGGAATGATAGCTTTTGCGTCTAGTCTTGATCAGGCTGGAGCCTTTGCAAGAAATGCTGAGGATTGCGCTCTTTTACTTAATCATATTTGCAGTCATGACATAAAAGATTCAACCTCAATTAGTGATTTGCAGGAAAATTATCTTGATAATATTAACAATGATCTTAAAGGTAAAAAAATTGGCATTATTAAAGAATTCGATATTTCTAGTCTGAGTAAAGAAGTTCAAGATTCTTTTGAACAATCGAAGAAAATATTTGAAGCTTTGGGAGCAAACTTTGTAGAAGTTTCAATGCCAAATATTAAACTTTCTGTTCCAACTTACTATGTAGTTGCTCCAGCTGAATGCTCATCAAACCTTTCCAGATTCGATGGTGTTAAATACGGTTATAGAGCAAAAGATGTTGATAATTTAGAAGAACTATACGTAAAATCAAGATCTGAAGGTTTTGGTGACGAAGTTAAAAGAAGGATTCTAATAGGAACATATGTTTTATCAGCGGGTTTCTATGACGCTTATTATAAGAAGGCTCAGCAAACTAGAAGAATGATAAAAAATGATTTCGTAGACGCTTTTAATAAAGTTGATGTAATAATGTCTCCTTCATCACCAAGCTCTGCTTTTAAAATTGGTTCAAAAACTGAAGATCCAATTGAGATGTATCTAGAAGACTTGTTTACGATTTCTTCGAATCTAGCTGGTGTACCAGCAATGTCTATACCTCATGGTTTTTCTGATGGCCTTCCTATTGGTTTACAGCTTATAGGAAATTATCTAGAGGAATCAAAGATATTAAATTTTGCTCATCAATATCAAAAAAATAGTGATTGGCATTTCAAAACTCCCAATCTTGGAGAGAGCTCATGAGTTGGGAAACAGTAATTGGTTTAGAGGTTCATGCGCAACTGTCTACAAATACTAAACTCTTCTCCAGTGCTTCAACTAAGTTTGGTTCAGAGCCTAATACTCAAGTAGATTTAGTTGATTTGGGTTTACCGGGAGTTCTGCCTGTTGTTAATAAGGATGCATTTAAAAAAGCAATAAGATTTGGATTAGCAATTGAAGCAGATATTAATCAGGAATCTACTTTTGATAGGAAAAATTATTTCTACCCCGACCTACCAAAAGGCTATCAAATAACTCAAATGACAAAACCTATAGTAGAGGGAGGATCTATCGATATTGATGTGGATGGAGATAAAAAAACCATAAACATTACAAGAGCGCATCTTGAGGAAGATGCTGGAAAGTCAATACATGATGCCTATCCAGATAAATCTGTTATTGATTTAAACAGAGCAGGAACCCCTCTGCTTGAGATTGTATCTGAGCCAGAAATATCCAGCGCCAAAGAAGCTGTTTCTTATATGAAGGCTTTGCATCAACTTGTTACATTTCTTGATGTATGTGATGGTGACATGTCGCAAGGATCTCTGCGTTGCGATGCGAATGTTTCTATTAGAAAAGTTGGTGATGCTGAGTTAGGCACTAGAACTGAGATAAAAAATATTAATTCATTTAGGTTTATTGAAAAAGCTATTAATTTCGAAATCAAAAGACAAATTAAAGTACTTGAGAGCGGTGAAAAAGTTACTCAAGAAACAAGGCTTTACGATAGTGGAAAGGATGAAACAAGACCGATGCGATCAAAAGAGTTTGCGAATGATTATAGATACTTTCCTGATCCTGATCTGCTACCAGTAGTTATTTCTGATGATGAGATGGAGGAAATAAGAAGTACTTTCCCTGAACTCCCAGCAGATAAATCAAAAAGATATATTTCAGAATTCCAAATTGACGAAAGTGAAGCTGAAATTATTTCCTCATCAAGAGAGCTATCTAATTTCTTTGAGGTTGCAGTAGAATCTAAAAACGATCCAAAACTTGCTGCCAATCTTATAGTGGGTGAAATTGGCTCCTTGCTTAATAAGGATAATATAAAGATAGATGAATCTAAACTTACGTCAGATAATTTTAATATTCTTCTTCAAAGAATATCTGATGGAACAATATCTAAAAAAATAGCAAAAACTATACTTGCTGAAATTTGGGAAACAGGCAGAAATGCAGATGAAATAATTAATGATCAAGGATTGGTTCAGATTCAAGATGAGAACCTTCTGGAAGAAGTTATTACAAAAGTAATCGAATCAAATACAAAACAAGTTGAAGATTACAAAAATGGTAAAGATAAGCTATTTGGTTTCTTTGTCGGCCAAGTAATGAAAGAAACTCAAGGGAAAGCTAACCCTCAAGCAGTGAACGATTTATTGAAAAAAGCGCTAAATTCTTAAGTGACCCAAAGACCAAGTTGTTCAGCAATAAAAGCTGGTTTTTCGGAGCCCTCTAGCTCCATAGTAACCTCACTTTTAATGAGATATTGACCTGGGTTCTTTTCCTTAACTTCTACAATCTTTGAATGCATTCTTATTCTAGAATTTACAGGAACAGGTGCAAGAAATCTAATTTTATCTAATCCATAGTTTAGACTCATTTTTGAGCCCTCAACAACTAAAGCATTTTCCTCTCCCATTCCCGAAGTCAGAGATAATGATAAAAATCCATGCGCAATTGTTGATCCAAATATTGGTGCAGCTTGCTCAGGATCAACATGAATAAATTGATGATCATTAGTTGCATCAGCAAAATTATTTATTCTTTCTTGGTCAATAGTCAGCCACTCACTGGGTTCAAGCGACTTACCAACATAACTATTTAATTCTTCAGGTTTTACAAATGTCATTGGCATAATGTTCTCCTACATGTAGTGCTCTTTATATTCTTCCCTTAAATCGATCTTTTTCACCTTTCCTGTAGCCCCTATTGGCAATTCTTTTAAGAAGACTACCTGATCAGGAAGTTGCCATTTTTCAAATTTCTTTAGCATTAATTCATCTAATTCTTCTCTATTAATTTCATTGCCTGAATTAGAAACAACAAATAAAAGTGGTCTTTCATCCCATTTTGGATGAGGAATGCCAACAACTGCTGTTTGCATTACATCTGGATGACTGGCTACAGCATTTTCGACATCAATTGAACTAATCCATTCACCGCCTGATTTAATGACATCTTTTTCTCTATCAACAATAGACATATATCCATCTGGATCTATTGAAGATATGTCGCCTGTATCAAACCAACCATCTTTGTCTACGGCATCCTCCTCAGCTTTAAAATATTTTTTAATAATCCAAGGGCCTCTCACTAATAAGCTTCCTGAAGCCTTACCATCATTTGGAAGGGTATTACCATCAGAATCTACTATCTTCATTTCTACACCAAAAACAGGTCTACCTGCTTTAACTTGAATTGCATATTTTTCATCATCAGACATTTGCTCCATTTCTGGAGTTGGGAAATTTGTTGTTCCAAGAGGGCTCATCTCAGTCATACCCCATCCTTGAAGAACGGTTACTCCATGAACTTGATCAAACTCTTTTATCATAGCTACTGTTACTGCTGATCCCCCTATAACAGTACTATTCATTGATTCAAGGACAACATTATTTTCTCTGCAATAGCCTAACAGCTGCATCCAAACTGTTGGCACCCCAAAGGCAAGTGTTACCTTCTCCTCCTTACACATTTCATAGAGAGATTCACCATCCATTGCCATTCCAGGCATTACAATTTTAAGTCCATAAATTGCACCATAGTATGGGACTCCCCACGCCATAACATGGAACATTGGAACAACCATTAGAACAGAGTCATCTCCTTCAATTTTTAAAGCCTTTGGTCCAGCTGCTGAAATTGCGTGAAGAATAGTTGATTTATGTGAATATAAAACTCCTTTTGGATTTCCTGTTGTGCCCGATGTATAGCAAAGTCCACAAGCTGCATTATCAGGAAGGTCTGGCCAAATAAAATTTTCATCGCCATCTTCAATATATTCTTCATATGACAAACAATTTTTGAGAGAAGTTTCAGGCATCTCATCTTTATTGCAAAAGACAATATATTTCTCAACAGTACTTAGGTTTTCTTGAAGCGCCTCTAGGATAGGAACAAAAGGTGCCTCAACAAAGATTACTTTATCCTCAGCATGATTAATTATGTAAACTGCCTGCTCGGGATGTAATCTAAAATTCAAAGTATGAACAACTGCGCCCATTCCTGAAACACCATAATATGCTTCAAGATGCCTAAATGTGTTCAGAGCAAGCGTAGCAATGACATCCCCTTGCTTATAACCATCTTGAATAAGCTTTGAAGCTAATTTCCTTGATCTAACACATACCTCTTTGTAATTAGTCCTATGGACTTCACCACTCACTAATTTACTTACTACTTCGGTGTCAGGATAAATATCTGCAGCATACTCTATAATGCTTGCAACATTTGGTTTCCAGTCTTGCATATCTCCTAATAACATAATTATTCCTCCTTTAATTTCTTGGTGGTTGACCTTTAACTTTAAAAATTGAAATGGTATCAGTGCCCTCTCTTCTAAAAGCACTTAATTCTTGGTATTCGACACTGTTATACCAATTATCGGCTAAGTTTTCATTTGGAAAAGAAAAAATTATAACTCTGCCAGAAACTTCTGAACTTCCTTCAAGTTGACCAATATTATCGTCATAAGTAATGAACTGGCCTTCATATTTCTTTAATATCGGAAAGAATCCTTTTTCATATTTTTTATAAGTATCAGGATCTTGAATTACGATATTTGCTACAACATATACTGGAACTTCACTCATATTTCTTATAATTAAAATTAAATATTAACCTAATATTCTTCTAATAAAAATATCTTTATTATTTAATACGA
>CAXGZN010000028.1:0-7204 GCA_964014565.1 uncultured Gammaproteobacteria bacterium | reverse complement strand
GATTTATATCTTTTATTTTTGGATAAGTGGCTAAAAACAATCTCCCTGCTTGGTTTATTGATTGAATACTCAAACACTCTGAGAAAAACAGTTATTAGAATCGCAGAAATTAGTAAAGGAGCAAAAGCATAAACAATAAATACAATTGAAAAAATTACTCCATAAGAAAATAAAATAAATTTAATCCCCAGCCTTTTTACTATAAAAGAAGTAAGAAATATTTGTGTTATTCCAGCAATTAAGCTAACTGCCAGCTCAATATCAGCAAAAAGTGCTACCCTCTCGATTGAGCTTTCTATTGCTTCTTCAAATATAATTGCTGAAGTTATCCAATGAATAGTCATCAGCGATGTAAATAAGAACATATATACAGCGAGCTGCCTTACATCACCAGAATCAAAAAGATTTTTAAATGCATCTTTTGCAGAGCCGCCAAGAGCAATATTCTCACTTTTGACTCTACCAATGCAATATAGACCAATTAATAAACCAATTATCAAAAGTCCTAATGTAAAAATAGCAAATATTGAGATATTTATTTCTTCGGGACCACCATCAATAGGAGCAATTGAGAAATTGTTAGCAATATATTTGGATAACCTTGAACCAAAAGCTGCTCCTAAAGTGCCGCCAAATGAAATAAATCCAAAGTATTTTTTTGCTTTGTTTTGTCGAAATAGATTTATAGCCACTACCCAAAAAATTGCTACAACAAAAAAGCTGTAAATGTTGCACCAAACATAGAAGGATCTTCCTACCCATGCGCTTGAGGAAAAATCAAGATTTATAAAAACTACTAAGTTGCTGGCAAGAAAAAGATAGCAAAAAATAATTAGCTGCTTAAGATTTGTTTTTGAAGCTACCCAAGAATAGATGAGGTTAGCAAATAGCATTCCGATTCCAACCATAGCCAAAAGTAGAGATATGTTATCAATATCCTGAACGGCTAGCTCATTCCTAAGAGGTCTTAACGTATACCACGAGGAAAGAACAAAAAAGAAAAAAAGACTAGCTAGAAAAGAATCTTTTGAAAAAGACTGCTTTAATGTATCTAGATAATCATTCATAAGTGGTGGGTCGCACAGGATTCGAACCTGTGACCAATTGGTTAAAAGCCAACTGCTCTACCAACTGAGCTAGCGACCCATTCATAATACTAAAGATGGTGATTATTCCATATTTTCCAATATCTGCAAGACAATTGATGATACAGAATTATTGGGATAGTTTTTTAATACAAAATTATATTTTGCTTTAGCATTATCTAAGTCATCTTTTGAAAGATAAATATCGCCAAGTCGCTTATGCGATTGCGGAGCCCTCCAATGATCTTCATGATTAGAAACAAGTTCTAGAAAATATATGAAGCTATCATCAATATCTCCATTTATAAAAGATATCTCTCCTAACCAAAATAAAACAAGGGGAATTCGTTCAGCATCTGGGAAATTAATCAGAAAAAAATCTAAAAGCCTTTTTGCATTTTCTAGATCATCATTCTCAAGTGCATCTATTGCAGAATCATAAACCTCATCTATACTTTGCGAATCATTGATGCCCTCAAATCTAAAAATATCCTCATCGATAATTTCCTCTGTCAATCCTGCCTCTGATTCGTCCCCAATAGACTCTAACTCATTGAGAAGCTTTTCAAGAAGATATGCTTGTGTTTCAAGCTCATTTCTTAGCTCTGCAATTTCCTGTTCAAGCTCTTGTATTTTGAGAAACAAAATATCAGATTCTGTACTTTCAAAATCTTGAGAAAAAGATTGAAAAGAAGTTAATGCAAGGAAAATAAATGCAAATCGCATAAATTTATTTTATTTCTACTCTTCTATTCCTTGCCCAAGCTCTCTCATTAGACGCAGAAACAGCTGGACTTTCCTCTCCATAACTTTTGATTACCAGTCTTGATCTATTTATTCCTCTTGATTCAAGATAATCAGCAACAGACTCAGCTCTTCGTTGTCCTAGAGCTAAATTATATTCCCTAGTCCCTCTTTCATCTGCATGTCCCTCAAGAACAAGAGTTATGGAAGAGTTGTCTTTCATTGCTGAAATTACACCTCTTAACGTTTGAATAGATCTAGATGTAAGATTGTATTTGTCAAAATCAAAATAAATTGTTGCAGAAGTTGATACAGCCGTTGATTTTGTTTCATAGGTATCAGATGTTGATACCTCTACAGTTGCAATACTTGATTCTCTAACAGACTCCTCGGTTACCTGAACAGAGCTACATGAAACAATAAATATTGTCACTAGAGAAATTGTGAAAAAAGATTTAATTAATTGCATTTTATCTCCCATTTATTTTAAGAAACCTGACCAAGCTGGTTCTCTTACCTGACCTTTTGCAGAGGGTAAACGGAACTTGGCTCCACTTAAAGTTACTCCTGCCAAAATGTCATTATTTTGTTCGCTTATAGCATAGATTATCACATTACCATTTGGAGAAACACTAGGAGATTCATCCATTTTTGCATCAGTAAGAGGAATCACAAAATTGTCTTCAAAATATTTTATCGCTATTTGGAATTTATCAGAGGACCTATGAACAAAAACAATGCCCTCTCCACCTGGAAGATAAGAACCCTTTGCATTGTAATTTCCTTCAAATGTTAAGCGTTTTGGCTTTTTGTTTAGCTTTCGTAAATCTAGCTCATACAATTGAGGTGAGCCAGACCTTCCTGACGTGAACATCAGTTTCCTCCCATCAGGCGACCATTGAGATTCTGTGTCAATGGAATAATGATTTGTTAATCTTGTTAGGTTTCTTTTTTGGAGGTTATAAATATAAATTTCAGCATTTCCATCTTGATATAAAGTTAATGACAGATACTTCCCATCTGGCGACCAAGAGGGAGAACTAATTTGTTCATTAGAGATACATGTCAAACACCTCTTCTCAATAATTGATTGTCTCTCTCCAGTTGAAATATCCTGAATGTATACATTCGCAATGCCAGTTTCAAAAGAAACATAGGCGACCTTCTTGGAATCAGGTGACCATGCTGGAGATATTATTGGCTCAGGACTTTTCACTAAAAGTTGTTCATTAACTCCATCTGCATCTGCTACGTAAAGCCTGTATGAGGTATCAATATCATTTGACTGACTTACATAAAGTATCTTTGTTGATGCGACACCTTGGATTCCTGTAATTGCTTCATAAATTCCATCACTTACATAATGAGAGAGCTGTCTAACATTATTAGTAACTCCATAAACCTTTGAGCTTCTAATTTTAGATTTTTTCCTAACATCAAATATTTCATATCTGGCCTCAATGCCCGAATTGCTATCAACAACTGATGTAAGAAGAAGAAAATCAGCGTTTATAAGTCTCCAGTCACTGTAATTAATATCTTCTTCACTGGGTGGATATGCAATCAAAGACTTCTCATCAAAAATATAAAATTCTCCTGTTCTAATAAGATCATTCTTAACAATCTCGTTGGCTTGTTTTGCTGCACTAGATTCTCCTTGGAATGGAATTAATGCTATTCGGTATGGATTATCAGAACCTTTTGTAATCTCAATTACTAGCTCAGCGTTCAGGAAAAGTGGAATTATCAAAAAGTATTTTATAAATTTCATTTTGTTGGATTAAATCTAAAGATAATGTTCTTAAAAGTTTCTTCATAAACCTGTCTTTCCATTTCTTTAAATATAGAAAAAGTTTCAACCCTTCTTACCGCCTGCATAGCAGAATTATCAAATCTTATATTCCCACTACTTTTTAAAAGATTTAAGCCAACTACTCTGCCTTGCGGATTAATTGTAATTTTTAGATCACATGAAAGGTTAGATGGAATATTTCTTGGCTTAATCCATGCTGATTCAATCTTAAGTTTTATTGCATTATAAAATCTTACAATATCCTCATCATAAGCATTATCAGAATCTTTTTCTTCACTCAATAAGGAATCTATTCCAGAGTCAAATATCTCATAAGATTTTGTTTTCACAACTTCCTGAATTATTTCTGCTGATTCAACAATAGGTTCCTTGTAGATATCTGGCTGCATCTTTACATAGTTCTTTTTTTGAGTGTTTGGAGTTACTTCCTCGATAAGCATTTTTACGCTGAGAGGCGAGCTAAGTATTTTGTTTGGCTTTGCAGTTTGTTCAAAATATCCAAAAAATCCTAAAAAAAGTCCTGCATGAATTAAGAAAGAATAAAAGGATGCAATAAGTATATTAGTGCTAGTCATCATATCCCGAAGTTACAATTCCTATTTTTGCAATGCCAACACTTTGGATTGCTGCCATTGCAGCAGCCACACTTTGAAAATCAGCTGCCTCATCTCCTTTAAAAACAACTTCAATTTCTGGATTAGCATCAAAAATAACAAACGCCTTATCTTTAAGCTCATCAAGCGAAATGGCAATTTCTTCTTCTCCCAGATTAAGAAAATAATTACCATTTTTATCGATTGATACCACCAAAGGCTCATTCTGAATTGACATTTTTGTTGTATCTGTCCTAGGAAGGTTAACATCAATACCTTGTATCAATAGTGGTGATAAAACCATAAAGATTATTAGTAATACGAGCATTACATCAATGTAGGGGACTACATTAATTTCTGCATGTAGTTTCTTTCTTCGACCTAGTCTATAGATCATCTTTTTGCTTTACTGATTCTCTATAGAAGATGCTTGCAAGCTCTTCAGCAAAAATTGTTGTTGTTTGTAAATAAGAATCTGCTTTTGAAGTAAATCTATTAAAAGCTATTACAGCTGGTATAGCTGCAAAAAGACCCATAGCTGTTGCAATTAAAGCCTCAGATATCCCAGGTGCAACAGCATTAATAGTAGCCTGTGTTGCATCTGAAAGGCCTTGGAAAGAACCCATAATTCCCCAAACTGTTCCAAATAAGCCAATATAAGGACTCACTGAACCTATATTTGCAAGTATCGATAAATTTTTATTCATATCCTCTTCATCTCTTGCTATAGAAACTCTCATGGATCTATTTAGACCTTCAAGGTCCATATCTGTTAGTCTGCCCCTATTAGATATCCTTTTGAATTCCTTGAAAGAATTTTTAAAAACACTTGTTGAGCCAATTAAATCAACATCTAATCCATCAAGTTCAGAATAAAGATCATTTAGATCAGTTCCTGACCAGAATTTATCTTCAAAAATAAATCTATTTTCATTGGCTTTCCTAAAGAAAATATATCTTTCAAAAATAATTATCCATGAAATAATCGAAGCAAAAATCAAAACAATCATTACTGACTTAACAACTATTCCTGCTTGCAAAAATAATTCTATAGCTGATACTTCATTCATTTTTAAAGACTTTTAATAATTTTTTTGGGAAAGCAACTGGTTTATTTTTATGTTGATCGTAAAAACATACCTCAACTTTTCCACTACATATAATATCATCACTTTCTTTCCTTTTGATTTGTTGATGAAAGAATAGTCGAGCATTAGACGAGTATTCAATTTCTGATGAAACAAACAAATTATCCTCAATCTTAGCTGGTTTTACGAACTCAATATTTATAGCCTTTATGATAAAAACTTTTCCTTCGGCAATTTCCTCACTCTGAGAAATATCAAGATCTTTAAGGCAGCTTGATCGCGCTCTTTCGAAATATTTCAAGTAATTTGCGTGGTAAACGATTCCTTGAAAATCAGTATCCTCAACAAAAACAAAAATGTCGAGATCTCTACACCTGTGGACTTTGCTCATGTAAGTCAATATCTTCTAAAAATAATTCTTTAATAATCGAAATGAAATCTTCCCATGATAGATCAACAGTTATATCTTGATTTTGAATTTCAGTATTAATGCTTGATGCCAGAATCCTAACTTTTAGTGGTTTCCTATTAAATTTATAAACCAAAGCTGGAATTTGATTGTCATTTCTTGATGCGATAAGCACTTGATTCCACCAATCATCACTTGGCTCAGAGCCATCACCATAACGCTTGCATTCAATACACCATCTTCCCAGCATGAGATCGGGTAATTCTTTTGTTCTAGTCTGTTCAAGGATCCTTTTAACAGGATTCTTTAAACCTAAATCTTTTACAAGAAGGTTACCAATTTCTCTCTCAAAATTAGCTCCCTTTGCTCTAGAATTAACTGGCATTTCTACTCCGAAGGTTTAAAGTCATCAGGAAATTCTGCATTTGAATGGACTTCTTGAACGTCATCTACTTCATCTAAAAAATCAAGAATCCTAAGAACTTTTTCTCCCATTTCTTGATCAACAGGTACACTTGTATCAGCTTTCATTGTGACCTCTGCATCTTCAACTTCTATCCCCTGCTCCTTAAGCTTCTCTACAAATGCAGAAAGATTTTGAGATGGCACGGTCGCTACAAAATTATCTCCGGTATCTTCAAGGTCTTCACCATCAAAATCCAATAAAATTTCCATTACAGCATCTTCATCTTGATTTTTTTCAATCATCGCAAGGCCAATTTTGTTAAATAAGTAACTGACGGAACCATCTGTACCAAGATTGCCTCCAAACTTTGTGAATGCATGTCTTACATCTGCAACAGTTCTATTTCGATTATCAGTCATTGCCTCAACTAAAACAGCAACCCCGCCTGGACCGTATCCTTCATATGTAATTTCCTCAAGATTCCCAGCCTCTCCTGCACCAGTTCCCCGCTCTATAGCCCTATTTATGGTATCTTTAGGCATATTTTCAGAATTAGCTTTATCAAGAGCCAACCTCAGTCTGGGGTTATCATTAGGATCACCGCCACCTGCTTTTGCTGCAACGGTAAGTTCACGGATCAATTTAGTATAAATCTTTCCTCTTTTAGCATCTTGTCTGGCTTTTCTATGTTTTATATTTGCCCATTTGGAATGACCAGCCATTATTTATTCCTCATCAAGATCTTTTTTAATATGCAGTTCATTGAGTTGAGACTCATCAACAATATTTGGTGCATCTGTAAGAAGACATGATGCGCTCTGAGTCTTCGGGAATGCAATTACGTCTCTTATATTTTCAGTTTGAGTAAGCAGCATGACAATTCTATCAAGACCTAGAGCTATACCGCCATGAGGTGGACATCCAGTTTTAAGAGCATCAAGCAAAAATCCAAACTTAAGACTTGCTTCCTCATTTGAAATATTTAGAGCATCAAAGATAGCCGATTGCATTTCAGAGTCATGAACCCTCAAAGAGCCTCCGCCGATTTCATATCCGTTAAGAACTA
>CAXGZN010000027.1:0-7263 GCA_964014565.1 uncultured Gammaproteobacteria bacterium | reverse complement strand
TGAGGTCGGTGAATCAACTGCTAGAAACCTTGAAAGTCATTTTGAAAAATTTAAAGGAATTTTTGAAGCTACCTATGATGAGCTCATTGAAGTAAAAGACATTGGACCAAAGGTTGCTGAAAATATCATTCAGTTTTTTCAGAATCCACCAATAGTTGAAATGGTGCCAAAGCTATTAGAAGAAATTGCTCTGCAAGAATTATCAAAAGAAGATTTCAAGGACATGCCTCTAAGAGGAAAGCAAATAGTGCTTACTGGTAAATTAGAGAATTATTCACGAGATGAATTAAAGGAAATCCTCATTAGCATGGGAGCAAATGTTACCTCATCAGTCTCATCAAAGACTTCGCTTCTGATAGCTGGGGAGAAGGCTGGCTCCAAACTTAAAAAGGCAGAGTCTTTAGGTATTGATATAATAAATAGTGATCAGTGTGAGGAATTCTTAAATGATACAAAAAAATTTCTTTAAAATTATTTTTCTTTCACTGCTAATTGTTGGTTGCACCGCAACACCGCCACAACAACCTGATAATATTTGTAGCATCTTCAAGGAAAAAAACTCCTGGTATAAGGCAGCAATAAGAACTGAAAAAAGATGGAAGTTGCCACCTTATGTATTAATGTCATTTGTTTTTCAAGAGTCTAGCTATAATGCAAAAGCAAAGCCAGAAAGAGATAAACTTCTTGGATTTATTCCTTGGTTTAGACCATCTTCAGCAAAAGGCTATTCTCAGGCGCTTGAAAAAACGTGGGAAGATTATCAAGACGAGACTGGAAATAGATTTGCCAGAAGAGACAATTTTTCGGACTCTGCAGATTTCATAGGCTGGTATGCATCTAAAGGCTATTTTCAAGGTTTCGAAAAACAAGATGCGAGATCTTTATATCTTGCTTATCATGAAGGATATACCGGTTTTAGAAATAAAACTTATAGAAAAAAACAATGGCTTATAAAGGTTGCCGATAGAGTTCAAGCAAAATCCCAGATTTATCAACAGCAATACTGGGGTTGCGCGAAAGAACTTAAGAAAAAAAGATTTATATTTTTTTAATCTTTTTTTATTTCAATAACTTGAATTTTCTAAACATGAACTGCATATTAGTATTATGAATAATTTTAAAAATTTCCTTACGATAGCAACTGTAATTTTTTTAACCGGATGCGTCTCTAATCAATCTTTTTATCTAAAAGTTGATTCTGTGAATGGTTTTACACTTCTTAGTTATGAAGACTTTTATGTAGAAACTAACAGCGAAAATTTATCTCCTGAAGTTAATCCAATTGTTCTTGAGGCAATTGAATCAAGATTAGTTAGTGAGCTTGAATTAAGAGGCTTAGACTCTTCAAAAGACTCTAATCTAGTTTTTGAGCTTTCAATTTCAGCCAAAGATGAGATTGAATCAAACAGATTTGGTCCCAGAAGCTATTACTATGATAGAAGATACTTTTACCTAGATGATGATATTGAGACCGAAGAAAGATTTGTTTTAAGGTTAACTATCAAAGACAAAGCTGAAGACAAATCATTGTGGACTGGTTTTACAAGCTGGAATCAAAACAGGCTAAATGATTCAAGTGATACAGAAACAATACAAGCACTTGTAAACAGCCTTTTACAAGAACTATAGATTTAAATATTAAGTAAAGTAAATATCTCTTTACCAAGAGGTATTTGCTTATCTTGTATTGCTGAAGAAACAATCTCTGCGAGGAAAGGGGCATAGGATAAACCCCGAGAACCGAGTCCTCCGATACAATAAATATTTTTTGCTTCAGGTATTTTTGATGCTATAGGAAGATTATTTCTAGCACTCACTCTTTCACCTTCCCACAGATCTTGTATCTCAAAAGACATATCTTTATTGCCAAAAATGGCATGATTTAATTTAACTTTCTCCTCAATATTTTCTTTTTTAAAATCTGTTGACTGTTCATATGTACTTCCGATCCAATTGGTGCCATTTACTTTTGGAATAATATATCCCTGATGATTGAGGGGCATTTTAATATTGAATAAATCCTTGTTGCTTATGCCTGCCATCTGCCCATAGCTAACCTTAAGATTGTCATTAAAATCTTTGAGGCCTTTTCCTGTACAAACTGCAAGAGCATCATAAGATTTGCTCAGACCAGATTTAAAATGTACTTCAACTTTATTCTTTTCTTCAGTAAAGGAAACAAACTTCTCATTAAGTATGATTTTTATAAAGCGATGCTCTAGTAATTTCTTTTTTAATTCTAATGGTTGAAGAAATAGTCCTTTTTTTACATGCAGAGCTTTTTTTATCTCACTGACTCCAAGCAAATCTTCTAACTCATCATCGCTTAAGAGTTCAAATAAATCATCTCTTTTAAGAGTTAGTATCTTAGAAATCCACTTATCTTTTGTTTCATCTGATCCATAAAAAAGTAATCCCGTATTCTCAAAGCCAAGAGTTTTGATATAAAAATTTAATGAAAAGAAATAAGAAGCAACTAAAAACTTGGATCTTGGGCTATTGTCTAAAGAAAATTTTGGATACATGGAAGCAATTGGACCACCTGACGAACCCTTGCTTAAGTCATCTAGAGCATCATATACATCAACTTCAATATTAGAATTTGCAAGGTTAAAAGCTAAGTTACTCCCAGAAAGACCAGCACCCAAGATTGCAATCTTTTTGATCCCATTGGATTTCTTATTTCCAACAAACTTTCTTCCAACAATTCGATGTCTCTTAGTGCCAAACCCTGGTACTTTGTTCACCTCGAAGCCATTTTCTAAAAGCGCTCTTCTTATCCTTCCTACCGAAGTAAAAGAGCTAAAAGATGAATCACTAGAGCTTAGATCAAAGACCGCTTTTAAAACATCTTCTGTCCACATCTCAGGATTTTTCTTCGGATCAAACCCGTCTAAGAACCAAGCATCTATATTTGAAATACAAATATCATTTACTGCTTTTTGAATATCTTCGGTTACTAAAATTAATCTAATTTTAAGATGTGGTATCGAAATGCACTCGAAACCATTATGACCAACTACATCACATTCTTTAAGGATTTTGATTTCTTTTTTTAAGTTTGGAAATGCTTCCTCAAGCAGCACCAGATTTCTTTTTTCTATTATTTTTTTATCAATTCCTATGTAATCAAGATCAAAGGATCTCTCTTTCTTCAACCAACAATGCATCGTAGTTAAGAAATTTAAACCTAAACCAAAACCCAGCTCACCAATAGTAAAACAACTCCCTGAGAAACTTTCCCACCTCTCTTCGAGGTTATTACCATCAATGTAGACTTCTTTTGATTCGTCAAACCCATTATCTTGAAAATACCTATCTTCATAATCTTTGGAAGCAATTGATCCTCCATCTGAGGTTGTGTTGTGATGTTCTACTTTTAATGGATGATCGTTCACTTTCAAGTTAGAATTATGCTGAGGCTCTTAATGAGAAATTTCTTAATAATACCTATTTTATTCATTTTTTTAGTAAGTTGTTCAAATTCAGAAGATTTTGATATTCCTAAAATTAGTAAGCTTGAAAAATTAGAGGAGCATTCAAATCAATTTATTAAGGGCATATATTCTTATGATAACGGAATTCATGTCGCGATCGGCTTCGGTATTGCTAACTCAATAATGGTAGAAGGAGAGGGAGGCAATATTATCATTGATACAACTGATGATGTTTCTCAAGCTAAAGAAGTTTTAAGCGAATTCCAAAAGATTAATCAAAATCCAATTAAGGCAATTATATACACACACAACCATGGAGATCATGTTTTTGGTGCCTCTGAATTTTATAATGCACAAGAGGAAAATCCCTTAGTAATTGCCCACTCAACCACAGCAGAGAAAGTCGAAAAGATTCTTGGAATCATAAATCCAATTATTACCCTCAGAAGTGGAAAGATGTTTGGAACAAATCTTGATGATAATGAGCTTATTAATGTAGGTCTGGGTCCATATTTGAGTGCTGGAAGGAGTTCGCCAGGATATATTGCTCCAACATTGACCTTTGAAAAAGAGCTTAAGCTTGAAATAGCAGGACACAAAGTTGAGCTTTACCACGCTCCAGGTGAAACCGATGATCAATTGTTTGTATGGTTTCCAGAATTGTCTGCACTTATGCCCGGTGATAATTTTTACACAACATTTCCCAATCTTTATACCATCAGAGGTACCTCACATCGAGATGTTATAGGCTGGGTGAACAGTATTGATAAAATGAGATCGCTAGATCCACAATACCTTTTCCCGAGTCATACAATGCCTGTTGAAGGTGAGGAAATATCAAATGCACTAATTATTTATAGGGATGGCATGCAGTATGTTCACGACCAAACGGTTAGATTAATGAATAAAGGACTTACCCCAGATGAGATTGTTAAAGAGCTTGAGCTGCCTCAAAATCTAAAAGAATCGCCTTACTTGGCTGAGTTTTATGGAACTGTTAGATATTCTGTTAGAAGTATTTTTAATGGGTATTTAGGCTGGTTTAGTGGAGATTTAGCTGATTTAGATCCATTAAATATAGATGAGAAATCACAAAAGATTTCTAATTTAGTAGGAGGTAATGAAAATTTATTTTCTGAGTTGATTAGAGCAAGTGATGCAAGCGAGCATCAGTGGGTTTTAGAGCTATCAAATATGTTAATTAGCTTAGACTTCAAGACAGAAGAAGTAATGAAGATTAGGAATAAGTCAGTCATGCAGATTGGTATTTATGAAACTAATCCACCAAAGAGAAATTTTTTCCTTTCTTCTGCAAAAGAGTTCATGGAAGGTAGAGATCCAGCAATAGGATTGTCTAATAGCGATACACTTTATCAGATTCCTGTAGAGAACTTTTTCAGTATTTTATCAGTAAGGCTAAATCCTTCTAAAGTTGATGGAGAGTTAATAAATGGATGTTTTATTTTTGATAATAAGAAAAAGATTAAAACTACTATAAGAAACCAAGTATTAGAGATTTCATCTTATTTTGAAGAAGAAGACTGCGATTTTATTGTTTCAAGTGAAGAAATAACTTTCAAAGAGGTATTAGCTGGGATTAAGGGCCCCATAAAGACGTTGGGCGCTGGTGAAATGGAAATGAAAAAAGGCAACTCAGTTGCCTTTCTCACTTATTTATCAAAATTTACTGATTAAGATCCGCTAGGTATATCCTTAAAGGCAAGACCCTTATCAGCTCTTGCTTCTTGAGGTAGACCAAGTACACGCTCTGCAATAATATTTTTAAGGATTTCATCGGTTCCACCGGCTATTCTCAAGCCAGCTGCACCCATCCATGCCATTTGAAATTTTATAAAATCAGATTCCTCATCCATCAGCATGCCTGACATGTCTGATGAGTCCATTCCAAAGTTACCTATTGCTTGAAGCTTATTAGCACTTACAATTTTTGTGATTGAAGCTTCAGGTCCTGGAGTATCTCCTCTAGAAAGTGCTGACATAGTCCTGAGTTTTGTATTTTTAAGTCCTGATGCCTCACAATACCAATCAGCAATAGACTCCCTTACAGCATTATTATCAATTAGCTGTTCTCCGTCCTTGTCATGTTTTTTTGCAAGTTCAAAAGCTTCATTAGCATCCACTCCATCAGCATCACCAACTGCAAGCCTTTCATTCATAAGGGTTGTGATAGCAACTTTCCATCCATCACCAATTTCACCAAGTCTTTGTGAGTCAGGTATAACCACATCATTAAAATAGACTTCATTGAAACTAGATCCGCCAGTTAGCTGTTTGATAGGCTTAACTTCAATACCTGGAGATTTCATATCAACAAAGAAAAAGGTTAGACCTTTATGTTTTTCTAAACCAGGATCATGTCTGACAACTAAAATACCAAAGTCAGAGAAATGTGCACCAGAAGTCCATACTTTTTGACCATTTACAATCCAATTCTCTCCATCTTGAACAGCTTTTGATCTGAGACCAGCAACATCAGAACCAGCAGATGGCTCTGAAAACAACTGACACCATATTTCTTTTCCTTCAGCCATTGGAGGTAAGTATCTTTCTTTTTGCTCATCAGTTGCATATTCCATCATTACAGGACCAGCCATACCAAGACCGATCTCATAAACGCCTTTAGGAACATTAAACTTTGACTCCTCTTGTGCCCAGATAATCCTTTCAATAGGCGTAGCACCGATTCCTCCAAATTCTTTTGGCCAATGGATCATTGCCCAGCCAGCATCATATTTTTTCTTCTGCCATTCAGCAGCTGCTTCTAGCAAACTTTTATTACCAACATTCATATTTTTTGCAGAATTAGTCTTCTTTGTTTTGAGCTCAGCATTGGCTTCTAACCAAGCTCTGCACTTAGCTCTAAATTCTGCTTCTTGTGGAGTATCATTAAAATCCATATTTTCTCCTATAGTTTAATATTTGCTTGTTCTAAGCTTTTAATAAGTTTTTCGCGCCATGATGGCAGCGAACCCAAGTTAAGTGAAAGCACTTTAGATCTTTTATAGAACATATGACAGTCATATTCCCATGTAAACCCGTTACCGCCATGCGTTTGAATATTTTCTTGAGAACATAGCTGGAAAGCTTTGGTTGCAGAAACTCTGGCCGTTGCAGCAGCTGTTGGAAGTTCAGCTGCATTTGAAGATAAAGCCCATGCTCCATAAAAAGAGTTTGATTTAGCTAGAGTTAAAGCTACATACATGTCAGCTAATTTATGTTTCATAGATTGGAAAGATCCTATTGGTCTTCCAAATGCATACCTTTCTTTTGCATATGTATTAGCCATATCTAGACTTGCTTGAGCACCGCCTATTTGTTCAAAGGAGAATAAAACCGCAGCATGGTCCATAATTTTTTCAAGGTTTGACCAACCTGATTCCTCATCGCCAATTATTTCAGCATTAGCGTCATTAAAAGAAACTGAATAATAGCCTCTGCTTTCATCGATATTTCTTTGAACAGAAATATCAACATCATCTGAATTTAGATCTGCAACACATAAAGAAACACTATCACCATTTTTTGCTACAACAACTGCATGAGTAGCTACTTCTGCATCAGGAACTGCAATCTTAGTTCCAGAAAGTTTTCCATCTTTAAGTTCCACGGAAATATTATTTATAGTGGGAGCTGAATTTGTTTCTGCAATTGCAAGAGTTCCAATAACGTCTCCGGTTACTAATTTTGGAAGGATTGATTGTTTTTGCTCCTCACTACCAAATTCAATTAGGGTCTCAGTAAACAAATATACTGAGGATGAGAAGGGTACTGGAGCAAGCTGTCTTCCAAGCTCTTCAGCAATGAC
>CAXGZN010000026.1:0-7268 GCA_964014565.1 uncultured Gammaproteobacteria bacterium | reverse complement strand
CTTCCCCCGAAAATCTATGGAAATAGCTACATTGAAGATTTCTTCTGTAATAAATTAAATTCTAATAATCACGAATACTTTAGAGAAATAAAAGATCTTAAGGTATCAAGCCATGTCCTAATAAAAAGGAGTGGCGAAATTATTCAGTTTGTCCCTTTTAATAAAAAAGCTTGGCACGCTGGATTATCTACTTACAGGAATGAAGAAAATTGTAATGAGTTTTCTATAGGTATTGAGCTTGAGGGCTATCACACAGAAAAATATACAAATAACCAATATGAATCATTGGTAGAAGTCTCCAAGGCGCTAATAAATAACTATAAAGATTTAAGCAAGGATAATATAGTTGGTCATAGTGATATTTCTCCAGACAGGAAGGAAGATCCTGGGAAATATTTTAAATGGAGCTATTATCTTGAAAGATTATGAATAAAAACTTAACAATGACAGGTCTTGGATTTACATCAGGTCTGCCTTACATGTTGATCTTTTCAACTCTTTCAATTTGGCTTAGAGATGCAGGCATTGATCTTACAATTATTGGTTTTTTTGCTTGGATTAGTTTGACTTACTCTTTGAAGTTTCTTTGGTCCCCTTTAGTAGACAGATATTCGATACCATTCCTCAATTATTTTGGAAGTAGAAAGAGTTGGATCATTTTAATGCAGATTTTCATTATTATTTTTCTTATTTGTCTCTCAAATGCAGACCCAGTCATAGATATTAAATATTTAGCGACATTCGCAATTTTGATAGCTTTTGCAGGCTCATTTCAAGATATTGCAATTGATGCATTTAGGATAGAGCTTGCAGGAATTGAGGAGCAAGGGAACTTGGCAGCTTATTATCAATTTGGATATAGAGGAGCTATCTTAACTGCAACATCTTTTGCATTAATCTATGCTGAAAATTATTCCTGGGGAAATGCATATTTCTTGATGGCCGCTTTAATGCTTATAGGGCTAATTGCCTTATTAATTACTCCTGAGGGGAAAAATAATGAAAAAAGAGAGCTTACTTTTTTAGAAAATTTTTATGAACCAATTAAGGATTTCATAAAAAGATTTAATCTATTCGCTGCATCTATTTTGTTGCTAATTGTTGCAACATATAGGCTTACCGATATCGTCATGGGACCAATGGCCAATCCATTTTACATAGATATGGGCTTCTCATTGACTGAAATTGGATCTATTGTAAAAATTGTAGCTTTAATAGCATCAATTTTTGGTCTCTTTTTAGGAGGAATACTTATTAAGAAAGCTGGTCTTTATAGATCGCTGCTTTTTGGAGCATTTGCAGTGATGATATCAAATGTCCTTTTTTCGATTGTCGCTATTTCAGAACCAAATTTAAATCTTCTTTCAATAATTGTATTCACTGATAGCTTTTCAGCAGGTATTGTTGGTACTGTCAACATAGCATTCTTAACAAGCTTGGTTTCAAAGCAGTTTACAGCAACTCAATATGCGCTATTAACTTCTTTCATGATGCTGCCAGGCAAGGTATTTAGTGGCTTTTCAGGAATACTTGCTGATTATTTCCAATCTATCTCAGGGGCGGATTATGGCTGGATGCTATTTTTTATTTTCACTTCAATGTTAGCAATACCCGCAATTATCCTAATATCTTTAAATAAAAGTTTAATTCAGAGATGATTTTAGTAATCAGAGGCACTTTCTTTTTATCAATAATTTTAATATTTTATTTAAGCTTAATTCCTGCTTCAGAGCTTGAATTTTTTAGCGCTCTATCTTTCATTGGGGATAAGATTTCGCATGGCGTTATTTTCTTTTATCTTGCAATACTTGGAATGTTTTGTAATTTTAAAATTAAAAATCAAATCCTAATGGTAATAATATTTTCTTTTGGGTTAACCATTGAAATTGTTCACTATTTTCACCCCTACAGATATTTTGAATGGGCAGACTTATTAGCAAATTTTCTTGGAATTATTCTTGCAGGAGTAATTCATAAAACACTCCAAAAAACTTAAAAAATCCTATTGAATTAAAACTTTTTAACCATATTTAGCTCAATAGGAATATAATTGCATTTTTTAAGAGGGAATTAATAATGAAATTTACACCTTTACACGATAAAGTTCTTGTTAAAAGAACTGAAGAAGAAGAAAAATCTGCTGGAGGTATAGTTCTACCTGGTAGTGCTACGGAAAAACCATCTCAGGGTGAGGTTGTTGCTGTAGGGCCTGGCAAAAAGACTGAAAATGGCGATGTTTCACCGGTTGGTGTTGCAGTTGGCGATACAGTAATTTTTGGTCAATATGGCGGAAATGAAATCAAAATAGATGGCGATGAGTATCTAATTCTTAGTGAATCAGATATTTTTGGCGTCGTAAGTTAATTTATCTAGAGGGAGAAATAATATGTCAGCAAAAGATGTGAAATTTGGTGATTCAGCAAGATCTCAAATGCTTGATGGGGTAAACACACTCGCAAACGCAGTGAAGGTTACACTTGGGCCTAAAGGAAGAAATGTTGTTTTAGATAAGTCATTCGGAGCTCCAACTGTTACTAAAGATGGTGTTTCAGTTGCGAAAGAGATTGAGCTTGAAAACAAGTTTGAGAATATGGGCGCACAGATGCTTAAAGAAGTTGCCTCGCAAACCTCTGATGAGGCGGGTGATGGAACTACAACTGCTACTGTTCTTGCTCAGTCGATTGTGAATGAAGGTAACAAATCGGTTGCCGCAGGAATGAATCCAATGGACCTTAAAAGGGGTATTGATAAGGCAGTCACAACAGCAGTTGAGTTTGTGAAGTCATTAAGCGTTCCATGCGCGGATGACACTGCAATTGCTCAGGTTGGCACAATATCTGCCAATGGTGATACTGCAGTAGGAGAAATTATTGCAGAAGCAATGGGTAAGGTCGGCAAAGAAGGTGTCATTACAGTCGAAGAAGGAAGCGGTATTGATAATGAACTTGATGTTGTTGAGGGTATGCAGTTTGATAGAGGCTATCTATCTCCATATTTCGTTACTAATCAAGATAACATGACTACTGAACTTGATGATCCTCTGATCCTCCTTCATGACAAGAAAGTCTCAAATATAAGAGATATGCTTCCACTGCTAGAATCCGTTGCCAAAGCTGGTAAGCCGTTACTAATAATTGCAGAAGATATTGAAGGTGAGGCACTTGCAACGCTCGTAGTTAACAATCTGAGAGGTATTGTTAAGGCTGCTGCATGTAAAGCTCCAGGTTTTGGAGACAGAAGAAAAGCTATGCTTGAAGATATAGCAATCCTCACAGGAGGAACTGTTATTTCTGAAGAGGTAGGTTTATCTCTTGAAGGAGCTACTATCGAAGATTTAGGAACTGCAAAAAAAGTTGTTTTAAATAAAGACAATACAACAATTATTGATGGTTCTGGTGATCAGTCAGCTATAGAAGCAAGGGTTAACCAAATCAGAGTTCAAATCGAAGATACTTCTTCAGACTATGATAGAGAGAAGTTACAAGAGAGAGTAGCAAAACTTGCAGGTGGTGTTGCCGTAATCAAGGTTGGAGCTGGATCTGAAGTAGAAATGAAAGAGAAAAAAGCTCGTGTAGAAGATGCATTACACTCTACTAGGGCAGCTGTTGAAGAGGGCGTTGTTCCTGGTGGTGGAACTGCTCTAATCAGAGCTCTTGAATCTCTTGAAAAATTAACAGGCGATAACGAAGATCAAAACGTAGGTATTAGTATTGCTAAAAGAGCTCTAGAAGCTCCATTAAGACAAATAGCATCAAATGCAGGAGAAGAATCATCTGTGGTGGTTGCTGCTGTTAGAGATGGTAAAGGCTCACATGGTTTCAATGCAGCTACTGGTGACTATGGAGATATGATTGAAATGGGTATTCTCGATCCTGCTAAGGTAACTAGAACTGCTCTTCAAGCAGCTGGTTCAGTTGCAGGAATGATGATTACAACTGAAGCTATGGTTACTGATATTCCAAAGGATGAGGGAGCTGCTCCTGCGATGCCCGACATGGGTGGAATGGGCGGAATGCCTGGGATGATGTAATTTTTCCAAAATTGAATATAAGTGGGGCTTAGTGCCCCATTTTTTTTTATTTGATATAAAATAAATTTTTAAGGAGAAAAAATGAAAAAAGTTTTTTTATTAATGTTAGTACCTTTTTTTGTAAATGCACATGAAACATCAGGTATGACAGTACATATACATTTTGAATTGTTTGCGCTAGTTATTTTTACTTCGCTTGCTGCAGTTTTCTTTATCAAGAAATATTTTTCAAAAGTTTAGGAGAAATTATGTTTAAAATTAAAAAAGTCGATGCACACTGTGATATTCCATGTGCTGTTTATGATCCAGCAGTTGCTCAATTTGCAGCTCTAAGTGTTGTAAGATTTTTAGATCTTATAGGTGAGATGGATGATAGCCTTAGTTCCAAAGAAGATATTGCACACTTATCTAGGATTATGGAGCAGAAAGAATCTCATGCTAAGGAAGTTAAAGAGGCTGTTGCAACAATTTGGGGTGACTACTTCAAAGAACCGCATATGGAAAAATTCCCTGAAATACACTCCTTAACACACTCTATTATGATGACTGCTTCAAAGTGCAAACAAAGCCTAGATAGAGAGAATGGCTTAAAATTGGTTGAGCTTGTTAATAGATTTGCAGAAATATTCTGGACAACAAAAGAAGTGCAGGTAGAAAGTAAGAAATCTCTAAATCCTCCAAATTTAGATCTTATTGTTCCTGTGGTTAGTGATTAGGTTCTTCAGAGTTAAAGGGAGCAGTATGCTCCCGAACTTTAAGCCCGGTCAAATAGTTTTTGCAAGAAAAACAAGAAATTTGTCTGTTAGCGATGTTGTTGTTTTAAAAACAAATGATAATTCACAGATAATTAAACGTATTTCAAAGATTCAAGATGGAGAGATCAGAGTTTCCGGTGATAACTCTGAATATGATTCAGAATATTATTCTCAAATATTCAATTCTGATAGCGTTTTGGGAAAAGTTTTTTTTAAGATTTAAAGTTCTTAATTTTAATACTTGATATTGAGTTATTTTTAATTTTGATAATTTCAAATCTATAACCATCAAGCTCTATACAAAGATTTGCAACTGGTATTTCATCGATTATTTTTAGCGCAAGACCATTAATAGTTTTTGATTCATCATCAGGGATACTCCAAGACATAAATTTATTTAAGTCTCTAATTTTTGAGTTTCCATCAGTTATGACTGAGCCATCTGACTGAAGAGAGAACTCTTTTTCTTGTTCAAGTATATCGCTTCCAAACTTCCCTACAATTTCTATAAAAATATCTTCAACACTTACTAGACCCTCTATTTCACCGTATTCATCTACGACAAGAGCAATACTTTCGTTATTGTTTTGGAATTCATGAAGCTGTTTTGTTAGATTCGTGGTTAGAGAAGCAAAGTATGGGTCTGAAAGATAGGAGCTGACTGGTTTATTCTCTTCAAAAGCATCTAAAAAATCTGAAGAATCTTTTAGATGAAGCAAACCAATACAGTCGGCAATGCTCTGATCATAAACTGGTAAAGTCGTATAGGGCGAGTCCTTTATTCTTTTTTTTATTTTTTCTAACCCATCATTAATATTTATTCCTTCAATCTCAGATAATGGAATCATAATATCTTCAACAATTAGCTTATCCATTCCAAGCACAGCACTTAACATCTTTCTGTAATCTCCAGGAATCAGACTATTTGAATCATCTAATAAAGTTTTTAATTCATCAGTATTAAGATTATCTGAGTCATTTGATTTTTTTATATCAACCTTCATTAAATTGAGAAGTCTCGAGCTAACTTGATTTGTCATTACTACTATTGGTTTAAACAAGAAACTTAGTTTTGAAAGCACCCAAGAGGACCTTGATGCAAAGTTTTCTGGATAAGCTGAGGCTGTAGTTTTTGGAGTAATCTCAGAAAAAATTAAAATTATTATTGTAAGGATTATAGATCCTAACAAAACTCTACCATCAAAGAAATTGATCATAAGTATTGTTACCAGAGCTGAAGCTAAAATATTTGCGAAGTTATTCCCTACAAGAATTACTGATAACAAATTATCTGGCTTAGAAAGAAGTTTTAAGGCCCTAGCAGAATTCTTTTCACCAGATTTTGCCTTATTTCTCAATTTAATTTTGTTTGATGCCATCATTCCTGTTTCTGATCCAGAAAAGAAGGCTGATAAAAGTAACAAAAATATTATTGATGTTAGTAAAATTAATAAGGAGGGTTCTTCAGACATTTAAAACTAGATATTCACAAAAAAGGCGATCATTATAAAGATAATTGATAGAAAACTATAGCGAACAATGAATTTTGTTTGGAGGCTATAAAAACGCATCCTTATAAAAGTAGTCATATAAGTAATCCAAGCTAAGACAGTGAATACAATTTTTATAATTAAATAGTCAACATTATTAAGATCAAGAAGAAAGCCAGATGCCAAGCCTATTGATAATAGAACCAAACTTAAACCAATAAGCCAAAACACTGTTTTATATCTGGTTTCTATGGGAATTTGATCATTTCTTAAAGTGTTGAGTGACTTCGTAAGCCTAATTTTTCTTGTCAACAATATTATTTCTAGGAATGACATGATTAAAACTAAAATTGCCAAGCTTGAGAAAAATATATGCAGTCTTAAGGCATCAACTTGGTTAAAATTTTCATTTGGAATTAATCCCCAGTAATAAATGTTATCTGAACCAGCGACATCAGGTAAAAGAAAAGAAAAGGCTAATATTGAAAACGTTGCAGAAATTAATGTCGAAGATTTTAATCTTATAAAGAATCTAAAAGCTACAAAGACTAAAACACTTAAAAGTAAAGCAAGCGGGAATGGTTCTATCATTTAAAGAAATTATACTTTTTTACTACCAAAATCATCAAGGTTAACCTAAAATACTCCAACTAAATTTAACTTTAAAGGAATTATGGTAGTTATTAGACTTTCAAGAAGTGGGGCTAAAAAAAACCCTTACTACTTTATTACAGTTGCAGACTCAAGAAATGCAAGAGATGGCGCTTTTATTGAGAGGCTTGGATTTTATAATCCTTCAGCTAAAGGGCAAGAAGAAACATTACGTATAGACATCGAAAAAGTAGAGGAGTGGGTTTCAAAGGGAGCTCAGGTTAGTGAAAGAGTAAAAAGATTAATCAAAGATTCTAAACTATCACCAGAAGAGCTTGATGCAAGAAAAGCTGCGAAGAAAGATAAAGCTGATGCAAAAAAAGCAGCTGCATTAGCTGCTAA
>CAXGZN010000025.1:0-7367 GCA_964014565.1 uncultured Gammaproteobacteria bacterium | reverse complement strand
ACTGGCCGATTGGCAAATACTAATATCTGCCTATAACGAAGCGGCAATGGCTAATTAACTCGATATTTAATCTCAGTAAATACTAATACATTGGTTTTAGAATCAGTATTGTCTACTTTTGCATGTTCAATGCTTTCACCTAATTTGACTAACCAATCACCTTAGACTGATTGATAAAATAAAGGATTCAACTAAATTTGTTCTAGAGCTTCAACCATTTTTGCTCTAACGATTTCAACTGCTTTAAAGGGTCTAATCATGACTTTAAAATTAAGTATCTTGCCATCATCATCCCACTCAATCATATCCACCCCATTTACGCTTATGTCATCAATTGTCGTCTCGAACTCTAGAACAGAGTAATTACCATCATTCAATTCTCTAGTGTATTTAAAGCTGTCCATATTGAATGAAAGACCAGCCGCGCTTAGATACATTTTTGTAATTTCTTTGCCTTCAAGTGGTGTAAAAACAACGGGTGAATAAAAAGTAGCATTATCATTAAGAAGGTTATCAAGAAGCTCCATTTTCCCTTCAAGCATAACCTCATGCCATTTCTTTATATAATCTGCTGCATTTGCCATATACGTATTATAAATTTAATTCAAAAAAAAGGAGAGCTATGCTCCCCTCTTTTTTTAGATTGCTTAAAAATTAGAAATCTTTTTGGAATCTAACTCCATATGCCATTGGAGGAGCATACATTGCTTTAACAAATCCAGCATTAGCAGGATATGAATCAGTTTTGATTAGCTCATCAGTAGCGTTATGAATATAAAATTCTAAGCCCCATGCATTAGCTTCATTAATGAATACCATACTGGTGTTCACAGTATATAAGTCATCTCTTCCGCTATGGAAAGGCTCTACATCATAGTTACTTTCGTTATAAAACATTTCACCGGTGTAATTAACATTAACAATGTTCATGATTCTAAAACCATTTCCAGTGTATGTATTATGTTCAAACTGAAGATTCCATGATAATTCTGGAGACCATGTAAGATGCTTACCGCTTAAATCGATAGTTCCATCAGCGCTACATGGATCAACACCAACTAAGGCTCTCTCCATGCAGAGATATCCATCTTGAGTAGCTTCAGCTGAACTTGAGCCACCATTTTCTGTTTCAAGCATTGAAACCCAACCAAATAGTCGACCAGCCTCATAAGGTTTCCAGTCAAACTCTAACTCAACACCTTGGATTGTAGAATTTGGAACGTTTTTTGTCATAAGAGTATAAATAGCTTGGCCATCTAGTTCTCTATATCCAACAAAACCAAATAATGTTCTTTGCATATCTTCATAATCACTATAAAAAACATTTCCAAGAAGTTTAAGATCTCCGTCAAGATGAACGGACTTAAAGCCTAACTCATATGTTGTATTAAATTCAGGATCATATTCAAAATTAATGAACTGGCCATCACCTCTATCAACATTGTCTCCGAACCCACCAGCTTTATAACCCGTTGCAACAGATGCATAAAGGAATAGATCTTCATTAGCAACATAGTCTGCACCGAGTCTCCAAGTTCCTTGGTCCCATTTTGCATCATAGTCATTGCTTGCATTAGCTACGAATGCTGAAAGATCATCGCTTCCACTTATACCCATGCTTGGAAGCAAGTCATCGGATTGATAGTATTGATTCCATGGAGTAAATGTAAAGTTTGTTCCGTCAAAGCCTGTAAGTGTTGTATCACCAACAAAATCATAGCTTTCAAACCAAAAACAAGGTCCACCATTACAATAAGCGTTAGCATTATCGAAGTAGCCATATGTTTTATATGTTTTTCCACCTACGTCTCTTTTTTCATCCCATGTATGTCTGTAACCTACTGTTAGGTTCAGGCCATCAACACCAGTTTTATAATCTAATTGACCAAAAATAGCTGAAGTTTCTGTAGTTCTTTCTGGTTGAAGGTATATTTCATGTAAAGGTCTTATAATCGGCCCAAGAAATGGCATTTCAACATCAAATCTTGTATACGTTTCTTCATCCATATGGAAAACACCTGCAACCCATTGAACATCACCTTCTCCATCAGATTTAAGTTGAAATTCTAGAACATTAGATTTGTTGTTTTGAATTGTTCTGTAGAGCTCATCAAACCACATTGGTTTTACAGCATTATTTAAAGCTGCCGCTGCATTTCCAGGAGAAAGCCCAAGAAGAGCTGCTACTGTATCTAAATCCTGCATCCAATAAGAGTACTGACAACCGTATGCAAAAGATGATTCAACAGAACCACCCCATCCCATTTGACAGTTATCGTAACCCATATCCCATGCAGTATTTTGGAAATATGCATCACCATTGAATCCAGTTCCATTTGAACCCTCTACTCTTGGTCCCCAACCATACTGATATCCAAATATGCCACCGAAATGTCCTCTTAGAGCATTCCAGTTCATCATCATAGAATCTGCATTATTTCTAACAAAACCATAAGCTGGGTGAGTCGGTGAAGTATGAAAACCGCCATCACCATCATACATTTGATATCTGTCATGTTCGCCAACAGCAACTCTTAACTCACCAACAATATTTTCATTTACTTGAAATTTAAGCTCTGATCGAATTGTTTCTATACTTAGATCAAGCTCACCAGGGTTATTAATAGCAGCATGAAATGGATCATTTGCGCCAGTATCACAAGAAAAATCATATGCTTGACCTCTTGAAAGCTCTGCTTGCTCACAATCTTTTAGATAAATTGATCCAGCACCATTATCCTGAAATGAGTCAAAGGACAAATACCACTCAAAATCTTTATCAACTGGAGCATATAGCATTCCTAGTCTCATTGCTTCATTGTCTATGTTGTAATACGCATCACTAGGACCAACTTCTCTTGCTCTTCTCTGATCAACATTTGGGATTCCATCAGCAACAATATCTCTACCATCAGCCCATGTAACAGTCCCTTGGTCAGGACCTCCAGGTCCAGAAACATTTTGACCAATTTTACCGTCTCTATTGTAATCAAGAGACCAATCATATCTATCAACTGTTTGATTTATAAAAGAGTCAGCAAGTGAAGATTTAAAAGATGCTCTAAATGCAATTTCATCGCTAACAGGAATATTAAGAAAACCATCAACTTCTGTCATATTTCTTCCATCTGCAGAAAGTCTTAGGCCCATTCTTCCAGAAATTTCATCACCGAACTTTGGTCTTGCTGAAATCACATTAACAGCACCAGAGGTTGAATTTCTTCCAAATAGTGTTCCTTGTGGACCTCTGAGTACCTCAATTCTTTCTATATCGTGTGCTAAAGCAAGTGCTGCTTGAGCTCTAGGTGTATACATTCCATCTACATGGATTGCAACAGTAGGATCGCCAAGCTCTGTATAGTTATTAGAACTAACTCCTCTTATAGCGATTGATACACCAGAATCTTCACCAGAGTTTCCAACAACTAAGTTTGGTACAAGTGACGATAGGTCAGATATCCTGGAAAGACCCTGCAAAGCCATCTGTTCTTGAGTAATAACAGATACTGCAAGCGGTGTTTCCATTAGGTTTGTCTCTCTTTTTGTAGCAGTAACAATAATTTCTTCTACATCAGTAGCTTCATCATTATCCTGGGCAAAAACAAAGTTTGGTGCCATAAAAAACACCGTTGTAATCATTAAAAAATTCTTCATATTCATGAAATCCCCTAACAAGTGAGTAAAAAGTATGTCAATTGAATAAAAATAAGACTTATATGTCAAGTTTTAAGCTATTTTTAAGGCGTTTTGACTATCTATCTTCTTTTGGTTTTGATTCGTTTACAACAAGCTTTCTTCCATCAACTTCTGAATCATTCAAAGCTTGTATTGCATCCTCAGCTCCACTTTCCATTTCAACAAAGCCAAAGCCTCTTGATCTTTTTGTAAAACGGTCAGTAATAACTCTTGCTGAAGTTACCTCACCATGCTCTTTGAAAAGATCTTCTAACTGCTGATCATCAATAGACCAAGGAAGGTTTCCGACGTAAATATTCATAGATGTCCTTATAAAAAATAAATGAAACGTGAGTGTACAACAGATTTATGGAATGTAATACAGATAGTTTAAGAATTTATAAAATTTATAGATCTTTTTCCAAATTTTTGCCACCAATCATCCGCAAGTTCCTTAATTCTCTGCAAATTCCTCTCAGACATGTCATCCATTCGTCGATTCACTTTACCAATTGGTGAATTTACTCGAAGATAATCATCTCCAATTAAATCCTTCAAAATTTCATTTTGTAAACTGGATTCCAGCATTATTCCAAGAATATCGTGTCTAAACCATCCTAGAGCACCCCAATTCCTCGAATTTCTTCCACTTATCTTCCTTTTATTTAAGCCTGCACCAATACCAAGCACCTTAATATTATTGGTAGCAAATAATTTTTTGGCTTCGACATATCCAAGTAAAGAAGGATTATTAGTAGCAATCCCTCCATCTATAAGCCATCTCCCGTCTTCCATACTTGCTGTTGGAAAATAGATCGGGGCAGCGCTTGAAGCATTAGCTGCTTGAACTGCTGTTACCTCGGGATCACCATAGCTTGATAAAAGAATTGGTTTTCTTTCTTCAAGATCATATGCTGTTACGACAACAGGCTTTAATGACTGTCCTATTTTTTTATTTTCAAAAAAATTACGAAGGATCTCTTTCTTTCCCTCATTAGAATATTTTGGTCTTGTCTGAAATATTGAGGTTTTATCAATCAAGGACTGATTCATGATTCTTTTTAAATTATCTGTAGTCCAAAATTCCTCAAGATCTTTAATCTTAGACCCATTCATTCCAAGCATTAGTGCGTTTGTTGCTCCTGCGCTAGTTCCTATAAATAAATCAAAAGATTCAAAGATACTTTTTGATAACTCTTCTTCTAATTTTCTTAAAAAATAAAGACCGATAATGGCCCTCACACCTCCTCCATCAAACGCTAATACTTTTTTGTATTTTTTAGAAAATGGATTTAAAAACTTTAACTTATTAGTCATGAAATTTATTATTAACCTCAGGCATTGGATATTTCAGCCCAGTTGCACAGTTAAACAATACTGTTTTTTCGTTTGCATCTACTAATCCTAGTTGTAAGGCTTTTTTATATCCAGCTAATGTTGCAGCACCCTCTGGACATGCTAAAAATCCAGATTTGTTTGCTAAATTATCTCTCTCTTTAATAATTTCTTCATCGTCAACGGCAAGAGCATGGCCATTTGATTCCCTAATAGTTTGTAATATTAGGAAATCTCCAACTGCTTCAGGAACTCTTATACCTGAAGCTAATGTTTGAGCATCAAGCCATGGATCTGCATAATCTTGATCCTGTTCAAATGCCTTTACTATTGGTGCGCATGTAGAAGATTGCACTGCAAACATTTTTGGGAGATCACAATCAATCCAATTTAATTCTTTTAATTCATTAAATGCTTTCCACATTCCTATTAATCCAGTTCCGCCTCCAGTAGGATAAAATATATTTTTTGGTAATTCCCAGTTTAATTGCTCAGCAAGCTCAAATCCCATTGTTTTCTTTCCTTCTAATCTATATGGTTCTTTCAAAGTAGAAATATCAAACCAATCTTCTTTTTGTTTATGTTTTGCAATTATTGATCCGCAATCATTAATAAGGCCATCCACAGTGAAAGTTTTTGCACCTTGTATTTCCGCTTCCTTGATATTGATTGATGGCGTATCTTTTGGACAAAAAACAAATGATTCAATGCCAGATGCAGTAGCATAAGCAGCAAGTGCAGCACCAGCATTTCCATTTGTTGGAATAGCTATTTTTTTTATTCCTAACTCTTTTGCTCTTGCAACTCCAAGGGCAAGCCCTCTTGCTTTAAAAGAACCAGTTGGCAATCTGCCCTCATCTTTAATGAATAGATTTTGAGATTTACTTATACTTACTAAAGGAGTTATAACTTCTCCCAAATTAATAACAGAACTTTTTTTTGAAAGGGGAAGAAGGTATTGATATTTCCAAAACCCAGGAAGTGATGAAAAATCATTTACAAAATCTTCTCTTGTAAAACTATTTTTAAGTTTCTCTAAATCATATTTTACAAGAAGTGGTTTGTTGAATTTTGATAAGTTATTTATTTCTAAATGATTGTAGTGATCACCGGCTTTCGAACATTCTAAATGTGTGACAAAATTATTCATTAATTTAAGTTATTAAATGATATGAAAAAATATATTTTATTTCTAAGTTTATCGTTTTTGAATTCAAATATCTTTGCAGATGCGAATATTTTTGGGTACTGGCTTACTTCAGGATCCATAGTAAAGGTTGAGAATTGCGACAATCTAGTTTGTGGAAAAATTATTACAGTTTTTGTCGAGGACGGAATTGATCCAAATTCCATACTTGATAAAAATAATAAAAATAAATCTCTTAGAGAAAGAACATTGGTTGGTGTAGATTTGCTTAGCGAGTTTCAAATCAATAGAGAAGATCAGAAAACTTTTAAAGGTGGAAAGATATATGACCCTAGAAGCGGAAGAACATATAATTCAAATTTATATTATAAGCCAAGTGGTAATTTAAAAGTGGAAGGATGCTTACGTTCCTTTTGCAGAGGCGAGGAATGGCAACCGCTCGTGATTGAAATTAACGATGATGGAACTATGAAAGCAAAAATTAAAAATTCTCCTCAAAGTAGCTAATATCTGAAAGAATTTCACAAAATCTTGTTGTAAATTTAACACCTTCAACTCCATTTATAATCCTATGATCATAGGAAAGAGATATTGGGAGATTGGTTATACTTAATGGTTTTTTATCTTTTAGCAAAACTGAATCATAACTCTTTGAAATACCTAATATAGCTACTTCTGGTGGATTGATAATAGGTGTAAAGAATTTGCCGCCAAAACTTCCAAGTGAGCTAATTGTAAAAGTTGATCCCTTCAAATCATCTACCCTGATCTTCCTTGATTTAGATAAGTCAGCAAGCCTAGCTATTTCATCAGATATTTCTCTTATAGACATCTTATTCGCTGATTTAATATTTGGAACAATTAAGCCTTGAGGTGTATCAACAGCAATACCAAGATTAATATAATCTTTTTTTATAATTTTCATGGTATTCATATCTATAGATGCATTGAATAATGGAAACTCCTCAAGAAGCTTGCAGATACCTTTAGCAAAAAAAGCTAAAGGTGAGACCTTAACGTTATGTTTCTTCATTAGAGATTTTCTGACAGTTAAGAGTTCATCAATTGAAGTTTCATCATGCTGAGTAACATGAGGAATTGTTATCCATGATTGTTGGAGATTGAGAGCTGAAGTTTTTTGGAATTTAGTTAAATCAATTTCTTCGACATTTCCAAATTCAGAGAAATCGATGCTTGGCATCTTAGGAAT
>CAXGZN010000024.1:0-7448 GCA_964014565.1 uncultured Gammaproteobacteria bacterium | reverse complement strand
AATGCTGCTGTTGAGATAATGAATCAAATGGGTGGTTGGACAATCACGTGGCAGGGTACTGAGTTAAATAGATCAGATTTTCCAAATACGCTATCCATATACGAAGCTTTAGCTGAACAAGTCACTAAGAATGGGGGCTCAATAGAGTTTTCACAAAATGGTAGTTACAAGCAAAAACCTGACTATGTAATTTCAGTTTATGGTGAAAATCCCTATGCAGAGTTCTTTGGCGATGTGAAGGATTTATCCTTTAAATCATCAGACTTGAATTATTTAAATGCAATGAGAAAGATTAGTAGCGAATCTATTCCCATTACTTCAATATTTTTAAGTGGAAGGCCTCTGGCGGTTAACAAACAAATAAATCTTTCCTCTGCTTTCATTGCTGCATGGCTCCCTGGTCAGGCCGTTGAAGGAATAGCTGATGTTATTTTGAAAAAAGATGGAAAGGTAAATAAAGATTTTACAGGAAAACTTTCATTTACTTGGCCTAAAAAATCTACGCAGACTGTTCTAAATTCTAATGATCCTCTATCCGATCATTTGTTCGCCTTTGGATATGGATTATCTTATTCCGATACTATTAACATTCCTTTTCTTGAAGAAGAAGAAATAATCGAAAAGATTGAAAGTAAGATTATTTTTGAAGGCTCACCTTTGAATGCTAATGAGTTTGTAATTGAAAATAATAAATCTCCATCGATTGTTAATGCTAATTTATACACTAGTCCTGAAAAAAATATTTCTTTGAAAAGATTTGATCTTAATCAGCAGTACGATTCTAGAAACATTGTTTTTAATGATTCCGAGCTAATGAATGCTTGGGGAATATCATTGAATGAGAATCTTGTTATGAGTGAGCTTAGCAACCCATATGTGAGCATGAAGTTTCGAGTAAACTCTAGATCTGATGATCTATTATTTTTTGTTGCAACCTGCGGTGTAAATTGCAGTGGAGCAATTAATTTAATGGATTTCTTAAGTGATCAAAATAATAATTCTTGGATCGAGGTTGATATTAGTTATAAATGTCTAGAGAAAAGCGGTCTAGATTTATCTAAAGTATATATTCCTGCGATGTTAATGACTTCTGGAAAATGGGATATAGATATTAATAAGATTGTTATAAATAAAGATAGAAGTTCCAAGAGAGTTATTCAGTGCTAGATAAGAATCTTCTTCTTGTCGATATTGGCGGAACAAATATTAGATATGCTTATTCGAACATTGGAGACTCTGATTTTGTTTCTGAAAACAAAGCTGAGCTTGATAGCCTAAATGATTTTGATAATTTAATGTCAGAGTTGTTAGCTGAGTCGGATGTTAAAAATATCGTTTTTTCTGTTGCAGGGCCCAAGGTAAATAATTCAATCAAGATGACTAATAGGAATTTTGAAATTGATGCTGATGAAATTAGAAAAAGATTTAATCTAGAATCCTGTTATTTGCTAAATGACTGGGAGTCAATTGGATATAGTATTAGAACATTCTCTGAAAATGATTTTGATAATTTTAAAGAGGGCGAGCCTTTTAATGATAACTTTCTAGTAATTGGGCCTGGAACTGGTCTGGGTGCATCAGTGATTTCTGGTAACAATGTGATCGCAACAGAGATAGGAAACACTAATTTGGGCTTATCTGCTTTGAAATCTCTTCTTGAGATAAACAGTGATGAATTTAATGTTTTAGAGGATGTTATTTCAGGTACTGGAATATCTAGAATGTTTGAAACAAAGACTGGAAATAAACTTAAGTCAGAAGAAATCTTTTCTCTTTCTCTCAACGGCGACATTGATGCCATAAAAGTAATTGATATGTTTACCATAGCATTTGCAAGAACTCTCTCAGATTTATCGCTGGCATTCTCAAGCGGAGGGGGAATTATTCTTGCAGGCTCTCTTTCTAGGTCTTTTTTGACGATAGCAAATAAAGATTTGTTTAATGAGCATTTTATAGACGGAAAAAGTGATATTCATAAGGAAATTCTTAATAAGGTCGGTATTAAAGTAGTGAATAGGGGTTATACCTGTCTTTTTGGCAGTCTTAATTATATTAATAGCATTTAATCTGTTCAAAATCACTAGTTCTTGTGTATAATTCAGCACGTTATGGCAGATAAAAAACAAACAAAAGTGTATTTAATTCCTGAAGGTGAAACGCGTGATTCTCACACTTATCACTACACTGTAATTAAAACTAGAAAATTTATTTTAGAAAACACTAAACTCAGACTTAAGAAGTTTAATCCTGTTAAGAGAGTTCACGAATGGTTTGTTGAAGCTAAATTACCGCCTCACAGTTAATCTAATTCTTTTTTCCTTATTTCTGATGACGATATATCATCTCTGAATGTATCTTCATCAAAACCAGTGAATCTGGGTTTTAATTCCGCTGGTATATCAACATCTTCAAGAGATCTAAATTTATCAAAATCCTTTCTCCCAAATACAAGGAAGTTTATATTGAAGTCATCAAAGATCATTAGATTTTCCTTCATGATTTTTGAGTTTTCATAATACTTTTCATTAAATAATCTTCTTAGGGTGTCATAACCAATCACAAAAGTAGCATTTTCGAACAATTTGGCTTTATCAATAAACCTACCAGCCTTTGTTAAAACCCAGGAATCATTTTCAAACTGATTGATTGTGTTTGAGATTTCAAAGAAAGTTAATGGCGGCTTATCAACATTATCAATACAGATTTCATAATATAGATCCATTCCAGTTTTCCTTTCTGCGACCTCTTTCATTTTAAGATGACCTTTATGAAGAGGGTTGAATGATCCAGGAAATATTAATTCTGGTTTGTTTGCTGTATTGGAGATAAAGCCGACCTTATCATCAATCAGGTCAATCCAATCTTTTTCTCCATGAACTTCACTAATTTCTATCTCATCAGATATTTGAGGATATTCAAACTCTAAAGCACAAGACTTTGATATTAAATTTAATATAAATGTTGATAATAAATTTTCTTCTTCTTCACGAGATCTCATATTTTTTTCAAGAACACAGTTGATGACTACAGTTTGTTTCTCGTTTTGCAAGGCAATGTGGAATCTATGCTCACCAAGCTTATTGTAATTACTCTTCAAAGAGGCTGTTACAGCGATGCCAAATAGATATTTTTTATCAATATCGGATATCTTTAACGCTTTCTTATATGCCAATGATGCCATATGAAGTGATGTTGCTTGCGAACAATAATGATCAGGTTTTTTATTTAAATGAATATCTAGAGATTCCCTCGAGTAGGGCACATAAGACTCTAAAATAGATTGGCTTGCACCTGGCACACCCATTAAAGCAGAAATTGCATTAGTTCCTCCACCACTAGATGAAATTACAAACTTGTAGGGCGATTCATGAATCGCTTTGATGGATGAATTATCAAAGATCATTGTGTGTAAATAATTATTATTTGCTTTATTATGCATATATGCGCATAAAAATGTATTTTTCTATAGTTTGCTTATTTATCTCTTTTTCTTCTTTGGCAGATAGCTTCAACAAGTTAACGTTCTCACTTTGGTCAAAACCAGATATAGAAATCTTTTATTCGCTGCCAGAGGAGGTTAATGAGGATACTAAAGTCCTTTTTGTTATTCATGGCGCATCAAGGACAGCCGAGTCATATTTTACAAAATGGTATGAATATACGAATAATAAAAATATTATTCTGATTGCGCCAAAGTTTGATAAAGCAGCTTTTCCATCCTATAACTCTCTTGTCGTCGATAAAAAACTTGCTCAAGGAAAGGGTTGTGAATATGAATATTCGGGCTACTGTTTAGAACCTCAAAATAATCCCAGCAATTCTCTCAGTGATTCAATCAGTTTAATATTTGATTATTTTAGGTCTAAATTCGATATTCAGGAGAACTCATATAGAATTTATGGCCACTCAGGAGGATCACAGTTTGTTCATAGATATCTTTTATTTGGTCAGGATGCTAGGGCTGAAAAAGCAGTTATGGCCAATGCTGGATGGTATACCTTTTTAAAAGATATTAATTATCCTTATGGTGTTCAAGATATGCCCATATCTGAAGATAGACTTAAATGGTTCTTATCTGTCAAAGGAGCGATAATGCTTGGTGATGAAGATATAGATCCTAATAGTGGTTCTCTAAGAAATGATAAAGGTGCAAAAGAGCAGGGCAATAATAGATTTCAAAGGGGTATTCGTTATTTTGAAAGAAATGTTCTAATTGCAGATTCTTTAGATATGCCATTTAGATGGCGGTTGCAAGTTGTCAAAAATGCAGCCCATGAGAACTCAAAAATGATTCAAGCCGCTGCTCCATTCTTGCTTGAAGACCTCTAAATACTTGACTTTCCTGCTAATGTGTCTATTATGTGACATTAATGTTACAAATTGACATGCAAATGTCACAATTAGGACACAATAAAATGAGTAAAATTTTTAAAAAATTAGACGAGTTAATGAAGGAAAGTTCTATAAGTAAAGTTTGTCTTAATTTTATAGATTAATAAGATAGCTTAATACTATTTATAATCTCTCCCTCTATATCTAATAATTCGACTATAACGGAGTTGTTATCAATCTCAATGACTCCGTAATTTTCTTTATAGTAGGTTTCATCTATTAAATATTCATCAGTTTCATCAAAAGAACTACCAGGCTTATTCATAGAAGAAGAGGTTATCTCATAAATTCCATCCATATTGTAGATACCGCCTCTATGTCTATCTCCGGAAACAAGCAAGACGTTATCTTTGTGATTATCAATTAGGCTAAACAATCTTTGTTGCTCTAGAGGGAAGTTGCTCCACTTCTCGTAAGGATGATCTTTGGCAATTATTTGAATGGAGCTAAACATTATTAAGAAATCAAACTCATCTTTGAGTTCATTCTCGAGCCAGCTCCACTGAGAACTTCCAAGTATTGTTGCATCAGGATCTAGATTTTCAATATATTTTCCTTTAGGACCTTTCAAGTTAGATCTAAAAAATCTTGTATCTAGAAATATTAGTTTAAAAACTTTCCCTTGTATTATTTTTTCTTCTGAAAAATAAATACCATCTCTATTATGTCTATCATCATCTAGTGATATGTCCCAAAAATTTAAAAATATTTCTTGAGACTGTCTTTTAAGAGGATATTCTGAGCCAGCATCGTTTAAACCATAATCATGGTCATCCCAGATAGGAAATATCTCTACATTATTTAGCCATTTTGGAAATAAATTTTTCTGCTTTTTGTAAGCATCAACCATTTTCCTTAGAGATCCGCTTGGAACATCTCCATATACATTATCTCCAAGAAATACGAAGTAGTCTAAGTTCTCTTCACCAATAGCATCCCATATAGGTTGAGGAAAATCTTGATCAAGGCATGACCCAAGCCCAAATTTTGTAGTTTCGGCATGAACAAAAGACAAACTTAAAGCAGATAAAAGATATAATTTGATAAAATTATTCATGTATTAATTATAATTGATGATGTCATATAAAAATTTTTTAATTACTTTATTTTTTCTTGCCTCATGCAGCAAAGAGGTCTCAGATAATCAACAAAATATATCTGAATTAATGCAACCAAACCAAAACTACTTTATTTCTCAGTATGAATGTACTTTAAGTCAAAACAATAACTTAAATGATCTTGAGCAATACATTCCTAAACTTTCTCAACTGCTTAAGAATCATAGTTTTAAGTATCAGTTAGATTTTTATTTTTCAGACAGCCAAGATGATGAAATTAAAAATTTTATAATCAACGTAAAAAATAAAGAATCTATCGACCAAGAGGATCTTGGTTTATTCATCAATTCTGAAAACAACATATTTCAGTGTCTTCAAAAGAATAATAATCTTGTTGCAACTACATTAATTTCAAAGCTTGATCAGCAAGATGATATTTTCTACTTAGAAATTCTAGATTGTGAATTTAGTTCCGATTCAAACTTTGGAACGTTTAAGATTGCTTCTGATTATTTTTATAATCTCTTAAATGAGTATAGTGTTTCTTATAGAGCTGACTTTCTTAACTCAGATTCTAGTTCAAGGAACTTCTACTGGCATAACTTCTTTAATTCTTCTATAGATAGAGATAATTTTTATGCAAGCTGGATTGATAGTGAAGATTCAATTGAAATCAAAGATCTTTTTTCTGAACAATCTGAGTGCTTTTCCTCAAATTCATATATCGGTTATAAAGTTTTTTAGCATTTAGGTGTTTTTTTAAGGTATATATTGATTTTTTCTTTTCTTCCTGAAACAATCTTTATAAGTGATTTGAAACAATCTTAGGGAGTGATTTTTCTCATCAAAATTAATTTTTTCGGAGAACTTAGATGAAATATTTATTATTAATACCTTTTTTATTCTCAATTGGTGGCTTTGCTCAAGATGTTGAGTATAAGTATGAGCCAGTTGTTAATAAAGCAGAGTACTATATAGGATCATATAAAAATGGAAAAGATCTAGATGATATGGTCATGTGGTATAACAAATTTGCTGATTGGGCTGAAGATCAGGGCGATGTGTACGACAATATGACAGTTGCGCTTCTCTCACCTTACTTTAATAGTGATATGGCGGCTTTAGATGTTGTTTGGGTCAGTAATTGGCCTTCACCAGTTGAGCAGTTCAAGGGTCTTGAAACCTGGGTTACTGGCGGCGGAGATAAGTTGTTAAAAACGCTTCCATCTGAAAATTCTGCACAAGTTGATGCGTGGCAATGGACTATATCTAATCCAGCTGAATTTGGTGTTGGAGATATGATGTATGCAACATATGCTGATTGCTCGAATGCAGAAGGACATAACAATAGATCTGTTCATGATCTCTATATGGATTTTGCGAATATGGTAAAAGAAGATGGTGACACTATTGGAAGAAAAATGATTGTGCCTAATGCAGGAAGAACTCTTCCTGATGGAGTAGATTTTATTAGATTAATGTATACAGCTTCTATTTCTGAGTCGGGGGTAAACCAAGCTTTGTTTACTGAAAACTTTGCAGATCGACAAGAAACAAAAGATTTACAAGCTAGTTTTTCATGCACTAATGCAAGAACTTATACAGGTCTTGTAATGAGAGCGCCGGAGTAAAGAATGTATAAATCATTTTTAACAATTTCACTTCTGATTAGTTCTACAGCAGTTTTGGCTGAAACTTCAGAACAATATGTGCATAGATCAGAGTTTTTCTTTTGTAATTTTAACGAAGGTAAAAGCTATAGTGATTTGCTTGCAGAACAAGCTCCATATGAAGATTTTCTTAAGGAAAAAGGCCTTCAATATAACAGAATTAATCTATTACCTATTTGGGATAATGATGCTGAATATGATTATGTTATGTGGGGAAACTGGCCAAGTGGTCAAGACCAATATAAGGAGTGGGGCGCTTACATGAATGATTATCCTTCATGGGCTTCAGAAAATGATGTTCCTCCTCAAAACGTTGGTGACTGCGCAA
>CAXGZN010000023.1:0-8010 GCA_964014565.1 uncultured Gammaproteobacteria bacterium | reverse complement strand
GGTTGATCACCTGTTAAACAAAGAACCTTATTTATATCTATTGATGCAGCACCAATAATTTCAGATTCAATGGCAATCCTGTTCCTATCTCTTCCTGTTAATTGCAGAATAACATCTAGTCCTTTTCTCTTGATTTCTGCAGCAACAAGAATACTTGATAACTTAGTTTTGCAGTTTGGAGAATCAGTAATATTTACAGCATCTGCCAAACCAACTAAAGGGATAATTTTATTGACACTGCTTTCTAAATCCATAGAGAGATCCGGGGTTGTTTCAGCAGTAAAAATTAATTCTTTATCATCAAACATCTCTAACCTGTTGGTATATTTTTTTCTTTATCATGGAACGGTAAGTCACATATCTTAACATCATGAATGCCTTCGCTATTTTTTAATTTTGCTTCACTAACATTCTCCAAATCACAATTTAACTGCACTATAGCAATACCTATTTCAAGAAAAGGAGACCACGCTCCGGCTGTTACAGATCCAATAACTTTACCATCAAGTGACTGCAATTCATCATCAACAACTGGCTTTACGGAAGGGCACTTTATGCCCCTAATTTTTATAGGACTTTTCTCTTTTTTTACTAATGCTTCTTTTCCAATAAAATCATTTTTTTCAAAATCTATAAATTTCTGTAATCCAAGATCAAAAGGATTAAGCCTTTGATCAAAATCTGTACCATAATCTAATATTCCAGCCTCAATCCTTCTTATATGCATTGATGCAATATCTGAAGCTATGAGTTTGTCATCTTTTCCAACTTCAAGAAGATAATTCCAAAGCTCTTCTCCTGAAAAGTTATCACCGTCGGAATATAGTTCAAAACCTTTTTCTCCGGTCCAACCAGATCGAGAAACATAAAAATCTTTATTAAGAATTTTTACTTTAGAGCATGAATAATATGTAAATTCCTCTAGATTGATATCAGTAATTTTTGAGAGAACATCCAGCGAAGTTGGCCCTTGTATTTGAAGAACCCAAGAATTAAAGTCATCTATTTTTACATCAAGATTACCTATGTTCGCAGTTGCCCAATTAATGAAATCGCCATTTGCCTGAACATAAATAAACTCATCTTCGTTTGGATGCATTAAAACCCCATCCATCAATATTCCACCATCATGATTACATGCGAATGCATATACAGCTCTACCAGTTTTGATCTTATCTATATTTCTAGTAAATACTTTTTCTAAGAACTTTTTCTTATCCTTGCCAGTTATTCTTAAAGGAGTTTCAGGCACATCATATAAGCAAGAGTATTTTCGAAGATGTCTGTAATGATCTTGGTCATCATATCCGCAGCTAAGAGGATATAACCTATTATTATAGACCCCATAAAGAACATCTTCATGATGATAGCAGTCAAAAAAAGGAGATCTGAGAAATCTACGATCTGATATTGCTAAGTTTGAATTCTTCATATTTGCCAGCAAAAGTTATTTGATAAACAAAGAATAGTATATTTATCAAACTAGTGAATAATGTAAATTGCGTAGCAAGAGCTTGAAGAGGGACTAGACCTGATAAACAAACAATCAAAATAGCTAAATTTAAGGTACCCACACTAAGGAGAGCAAAGGGACTATTTTGCATCAATAAAGCAGTTATTGTTGGAATGACAACTAAAATGGCACCAAATATTGCTATCTGCTCATATGAAAAACTATTTATATTTAGAAATAATGAATTAGAAATCAAAATCATCGCTAGCATCTGTATCGCAGCGAAGACTTTGGTTGAGGTTGACATAAAGGGGTTATATTTATTCTTTAGATCAACTGGTTTGCTTGGATACTTTTCCTCAACATCGCTTGGTCGCCAATAAGTTGGAGCATACCAAACTTTAAATTTATCAGAGAGTTTTTTAGTTCTCATAGAATCCAGGAACATATTGTAGAAAACTTGAAAATTTGCCCAAACTGGATTCCAGCTATTTAATGCTTTAACAGTCCCATATACAGGCTTAATATCGTCTTTTTCCTCGATATAAGTTCCAAAGATTCTGTCCCATATAATAAAAACGCCTCCATAGTTTGCATCAATATATTCGGGATTCTTTGCATGGTGAACTCTATGATTTGATGGAGTAATGAAAATTTTTTCCATCCAGCCTAATTTAGGAATATGTTCAGTATGAACCCAGTATTGATATAGAAGATTAATTCCACCCACCGTTGCAAATACTTCAGCAGGTATTCCAATCACCATCATAGGGATATAAAACATCCATTTCCAAAGAAAGCCTGTACTGGTCTGCCTTAAAGCAGTCGCTAGGTTATATTCTTCACCATGATGATGGACAACATGAGTAGCCCACAAGATTTTTATTTCGTGGTGCATTCTATGTTGAATGTAGTAAGTTAGGTCATACATCAAGAAAGCAATGACCCAAGTTACCCAGCTATCTAATGGAAGTAGTTTAAGATTGAAGGTTGTAGCTGCTAACGTAAAAAGGAAAGCGTTAAAGCCTAAATTCAATATTACCGGGAACCTGCTTATTAAACCAATAGAGATACTTACAAAAGTATCATTAATTCTATATGTATTATTTTTAACGATTAGACCATAGATGAATTCTATTATTATCAATAGAAAAAATACTGGTATTGCATAAAAGATTAATACTGATTTATCCATAAAATTATTTTAAATGTTTTCTAATAAAAAATCTAAGTTGAAAGGCTTCGCTTTCACCCAGGACCCAAAAGTATACACGTTATTCTATTCAAATTAAAAAGGAACCTATTCTTCTTTAGATAATATTAATAATCCGGCCAGGATGCCCAAATTCTTCACAAAATTTTGTGTTTCGTGAGCTTGATTTGGGTCCCCACTTAAATTCCAAAAATCATGAATATAAAAGTTTATGAGCAAGGTAGTTATTACTAAGCCAATAGAGCTTATTTTTAAATGTTTTCCAAAAATAATAAATGATCCCAATAAAATCTGAGCAACTGCCACAATAGACAAAGAAAAAACGGGGAAGGGTACTTCTTTTGCAATAACAACATCTAAGTTTGCTGAAAAAAGGAATACTTTTGCAATTCCTGGGAGTAGGAAATATATGCCAATTAGTACTCTTCCTATGGAGAAAAGATTAATAGACATATCTATTGACTATAGCTATTCAGATCCAGCACTTGGCCAAACTAAAGGTACTTGTTGCTGAGGATTGAATACTCTTGGACCTTGAGCTGGATAAGCATTCTCTGCAGCAGCTATTTCCTCTTTGCTAAGGTATTCGCTCGGTAAGAGCTTAAAGACATCTAAACCTCTTTTAATCTCCGTACCATAGATATAACCTTCATAATAATAAGTTGACCAATAGCCCCCAGATATTAAAAGATCTTTAAGAATTGGGCCTCTATCGAAATAAGCTATCTCGATAGGATTTGAAGAATCTGTAAAATCCATTATTGAAAGTCCGCCCTGGTACCAGGCTTGAACAAAGATATCACGATTAGGAATTGGAATTATAGAGCCATTATGCGCAACACAATTTTCCGTTTCCATTTGCGGTGCCGGCATTTTGTAATGACTTCTAAATTCTAATTTATTATCAACAATATCGTAAATAGCGTCTGCTCCCCAATCTAATGGGTCCCATGCTCTACATCTTGCTCTTCCGCCTCCACCCCATTCATCGGTGAAGATAACTTTAGTTCCATCATTATTAAAAGTAGCTGAATGCCAATATGCAAAACCTATATCAGTAACAACATCTAATCTCTTTGGATTATATGGATCAGAAATATCAAAAAGAATTCCGTTTCCAGAGCAAGCTCCTGCAGCTATCTTAGCTGATGGGAACACTGTAATATCATGACACTGATCTGTCCTTCTAGTATCTTGAGTATCATCTCCATGATCCCCACCTCGCCATAGACCAGCTAGTGAACCAGTTTCAGGATCGGCAAATACAGCTGGGCTTGATACGATCCTTGACTTTGAGGGATCTGCAACTGGTATTTCTATAACATCAATCCTAAACAATGCTGTTCTTTGATCACCCGCAATATTGCCTATACATTCTTCCATTTCTTCATCATCTCTAACTCCTCCAGTCCCAGAGTTATAGACAATTATTTTTCCATCCGCTGTCGGCCCATCAACTACAGAGTGCGTGTGTGAGCCTCTACAGGTTTGAACTGCACCAACTTGCTTTGGTCTTTCTAAGTCTGAGATATCAAATATTCTTATTCCTCTAAACCTTTCAGGACTTGCATCTCTGCTGACACCTTCTAGCCCACAATCTATCCTACTTCTGTTCTCTTCAACAGACATGATAAGTATGTCACCAACAATTGATACATCGCCTTGACCACCTGGACAAACAACTGAAGATATGAGATTTGGAATTCCATTAGAGTCAATCTTATACATGTTAAAGCCGTGATAACTTCCTGCCACTAATAAGTCATCTCTAAACGCCATATCGGTATTTGAAAAACTTAGCATGGGCGATCTTAGAGATCTTGATATTTCAGCAGTAGTTTTACCTTCATTATCTTCAGTGAGATCTTCTGAGCCCTTACCTGTTGGATTGGTTGGATCATAAAAGCCTGTTGGTTTTCTTAACGAAGCTATTAATTCCAGGTTGAGTATCGCTTCATCTGCAGAATATAGACCATGAGCAAGTCCAGATCTTGGATCATCAGATAAACCAACAGCTATGGTATTCATTCTTTCAATTTCTACTCCCTGATCATTTACGAGATCAGAAACAAATTCATTCAAGATTGGGTCATATGCAGCACCTGAGAATTTCTTAAGATCTTTTACCATTTCAAGAGCCCCATCGTGGTGAGCGATCATTAACTGAAGAAAAAGCCTGTCAAAGTCAGTACTTTTTGAGTTTTCTAATTCTTTTAATTGTTTCGGGCTAGCCATGCCAACCATATCAAGGTGCATGCTCATATCATGATGTCCCATGTCGTGATGATCATTCCCATGATGATCCATCATAGAGTGTTCACTTTCTTCAGGGATATTCTCACCTCTATCTTCAAGCCAACCTTCCATAAAGCTGATTTCATCTTCTTGAGACGCATCAATTCGATCAGCTAAATCAACAATAGTAGGGTTATTTGTTCTTTTACCAACCATGCTTGACATAAGTATTGCCTGCTCATGATGCACTATCATTCCTTGAAGGAACTTAACATCAGCTTCAATATATGAAGTATTAGCAATATTTGTTGCATCCTCCGCATCCAGATTCTTAGATTCCTCGCCAGGCGCTCCAGGTAAAATAATTGGCGCGTCTTTCGCAGCCAACTCTGAATAGAAAAATAAAAGACAAATTGAAAATAAAGTTTGTAGTGATAAATTCTTTAACATAATTAATTCCTAGTTCATTTAAACCTGTTTATACGATCCTCTCTGTCAGTCTGTTTTTTCGATGCTTTTACTTTTCCAAGTTTAAAAAAAACAAACAGGGATAGAGCAGCAAGAATTATAAAAAATAAGTTTTCCAAGACCTATCTCGATCTAATTTTTGCTAAAAGTCTGAGTATTTCAAGATAAAGCCAGACTAAAGTTACCATTAATGAGAATGCTCCATACCATTCCATATATTTTGGAAGGCCAGCTTCAGAACCTTCTTCAATAAAATCAAAGTCTAAGACTAGATTAAATGCAGCAATTCCTACAACAAAAAGAGAAAAGGCAATACCGCCAATCCCATTCGAGTGAATAAATCCAATACTATTACCAAAGAAGGACATTATGATATTTACTAAATATAAAATAGCAATACCACCAGTTGCTGAAACAACCATTAAACGAAAGTTTTCAGTGGGTTTAACAATTCCACTTTTGTAACAAAATAGAAGTGTAGCCAAGATTCCAAAAGTTAGCCCAATTGCTTGAATACCTATTCCAGGATACATAGACTCAAAAACTGCTGTTATTGCTCCTAGCACAACTCCCTCAATTACAGCATATGCAGGAGCTGTATAAGGGGAATTTTTAGGCCTGAATATTGTAAAAAGAGCTATGACAAAACCTATAAGCGCAGCAGGCAATACCAATGCTTGAGCATTCCATCCAAAATAAGCGCCACCAAAACATAAAGCCAAAAGTATGCCTGTCTTATTTACAGTCCCATCAAGAGACATTGTTCCTTCAGAAAGACTTTGACTTGTATGAAGTTGATTTTGATAAGAAGGATTTCTCACTGACCCATCAGTGACAGTTTGATTTGTGTTGAAGTGATTACTGAAAGCTGGATTTCCAGATCTTCCGAACCTATTAAGTGCATCGTGTTTAGACATTATGTTACCTGTTTTAAGTTAAACTGGGATTTTTTCAAAATCCTCAAGAGGTTTTCTTAACTCAGCCCAATCACATTCAAAATCATCTGGAGCATTTTCATACTCTAATAGACCAAGAGCTTCAAATTTTGGCCTAACTTCGTCAGTGAGTAGACCAATTCTTGATAGATTAGGTATAACTCTTGAAAAAAGAAAGTTTCTGAACATTTCAAAACTTCCAGTATTTAATTGAAACTCTCTAGCTTCCTCCTCTGACATACCTAAAAAGCGTTGCTGAGATTTCGTATTGATTAGCCTTTCTCTTGAAATGACACAAGCCTCATATGCAAACTCAGCTCTTTCATTAATTTCTTCTGGACTTAAGGTTTTAATGAAATCTTCTAAATAATTAATACCAAAAGTTACATGCCTAGCTTCATCCCTAATGACGTAGTGAAGTAGCTGCTTTAACAAAGGATCTTTTGATGTGGATTTCAGCATAGAGAAAGCAGCAAGAGCAAGACCTTCAATGATAATTTGCATCCCTATAAATTTCAGATCCCACCTTTCATCAGTAAGGATCTTATCAAGGAGTGATTTTAGTGCTGGATTAATAGGGTAGTGAATGCCTATCTTTTCCTGAAGGTACCTATTGAAAACTTCAACATGTCTTGCTTCATCAAATGTTTGAGAAGCAGCATAGAGCTTAGCATTATAGGTAGGTGCACAACTTGCTAATTGAGAAGCAACAAGAAGAGCACCTTGCTCACCATGCAAGAATTGACTCATTAATTCAGCAACATCATGCCTATCAAAAAGGATTTTTTCTTCTTCTGATAAATTTTCATAGGCTTCTAATGTCTCATGAGGTAGCTCATCATCAGTCTCAAGAATTCTTTCATCTGCGGGATGCGTATAATCCCAGTTAAGATCAATCGACCCATTCCAGTTTAATTCTTTTCCAAGCTCATAAAGCTTTTTAATTCTATTATCTGCAACTGTGTAGTCCCAGTTATATGATCCAGTTAAAGGAGTTTTGAATATTTCAACTACATCCTCAACCTGCGATTGTGAAAGAGGAAGATCGTCATCAAAATAGAGTAGGTCTTCCGGTGGTCCGCTTTGTTTTTTTATTTTCATGAATTAATTATAAAGTTATTCAAAAAGCCCAGTCAATTCATCGAGGAGAGTTTCACCTAGGCTATCTGCATTGCTAATTGTAATAGCGTGTTGATAGTATTTGGTTACATCGTGTCCAATACCAATTGCCAGTAATTCTATCTGATCTTTTTCATAAATATCGGCAATCACCTTTCTCAGATGATTATCAAGATAATGAGGATTATTTGCGGATAGAGAACTATCATCAACAGGGGCGCCATCAGATATGACAATCATAATTTTTCTGTCTTCAAATCTTTTATGCAATCTTTTATTTGCCCACTGCAAAGCTTCACCATCTATATTTTCTTTTAATAGTCCGTCTTTTAAGATTACACCCAGAGATTTTCGAGATTTCCTCCAGCTATCCTCAGCTGATTTAAACACAATATGTCTTAAATCATTTAGCCGCCCTGGGTGTGAAAAACCACCTCTTTGCAACCAACTCTTTCTTGAATCTCCACCTTTCCAATGTTTGGTTGTATAACCAAGAACTTCTGTCTTAACAGAGCACCTCTCAAGCGTGGTTCCTATGATTTCAGCACAAACAGCAGCAAGATTTATTGATCTTCCTCTCATTGATC
>CAXGZN010000022.1:0-8506 GCA_964014565.1 uncultured Gammaproteobacteria bacterium | reverse complement strand
TAGTGCGCCTCATTCCAGTTTGAGCCAACAGCTGCTTCAGCAATCAAAGGTATTTTTAGTTCTACGGTTTGTTCCATAGTTTCTTTCATTTTCTCCATCACTAAGTCAGCGTTTTCTTTTGGGCATTCAAACACTAGTTCGTCATGAACCTGCATTATCATTTTTACCTCGGGCATTTCATTTAAAATAAGTTTATCGATATCGAGCATTGCCTTTTTAATTATGTCTGCTGCAGATCCCTGAAGTGGGGCATTAATAGCTGCTCTCTCTGCAGCCTGTCTTCTTAATCCATTTGCGGCATTTATTTCATTAAGATAAAGACGTCTTCCCATAATGGTCTCAACAAACATATCTTTCTTAGCTTTGGTTTTAATATTATCCATGTAATCTCTTACTCCGGTATATCTTGCAAAATAAGTATCCAAATATTCTTGAGCCTCAGCTCTGGTAATTCCCAGCTGTCTTGTGAGTCCAAAAGCAGACATGCCGTACATTAAACCAAAGTTTATAGCTTTGGCGCTCCTTCTTTGATCTTTATTTACCTCTTCAATTGCTACGCCAAAAACCTCTGCAGCTGTTGAAGAATGAACATCAATATTATTATTAAAAGCATTTGTAAGGTTTTTATCTTCTGATAAATGAGCCATTATCCTTAGTTCTATTTGAGAATAATCAGCAGAAATAAGTGTGTTACCTTTTTCTGGAACAAAAGCTTCTCTTATTCTCCTGCCTTCAGCAGTTTTAATAGGAATATTTTGTAAGTTAGGTTCTGTAGACGAAAGTCTTCCTGTTGACGTTACGGCTTGTTGATATGAGGTGTGAATCCTTTGTGTTTTAGGATTCTCAATATTTATTAAGCTATCTGTATAGGTAGATTTTAGTTTTGCCAATGTTCTATATTGAAGAATTATCTTTGGTAGTTCATATTCCTCTGATAGCCTTTGAAGTGTCTCTTCATTGGTAGATGGTTGTCCTTTAGGTGTTTTTCTCAATACTGGTAATCCCTGCTTTTCATATAAAATTTCTAAGAGTTGTTTTGGGGAATCAAGATTAAATTCCTCTCCAGCTATTTTGAAAGCTTGGGCAGATAAGTCAGCAATCTTGTCGCCAAGCTCTTTGGAGTGATTTCCAAGTTTTTTCTTGTCTATTTTTGCTCCATTTTGCTCTACTCTTGAAAGTACATGCACAAGAGGATATTCAATTTCTTTTAATAGTTTCTCTTGAATTGGTTTCTCTTTTAATAATGCAGATAAAGTATTAAAAAGTCTTAGCGTTACATCAGCATCCTCGGCTGCATAATCTGTTGCAACATCAATTTGTACCTCTGCAAAACTAATTTGCTTAGAGGCAGTCCCTGTTACATCAGTATATTTTGTAGTTGTGTAGTTAAGATAATAATCAGCGAGTCTATCCATTCCATGGCGGGTGGCGGTGCTATTAAGCACATATGACATGAGCATTGTGTCTGCCAAAAACTCAGAGAGTTTTATGCCATGTCGAGACAAAATTGGAATATCAAACTTTAAATTCTGGCCGACAGCTTTTTTTTGATTTTTTTCAATAGCAGGTCCTAGTTTTTTTTGAATAAAGTCAAGGGAAAGCTGCTCAGGACAATTTTCATATGAGTGCCCTATAGGGATGTAACACCCTTCATTTTCTTTTACAGAAATTGAAATGCCTATAAGATTTGCTGAAACAGTGCTAACTGAATCGGTCTCGGTATCGATTGCAAATGCTTTACATTTGTCTATCTTTTTTACCCATTTCCCTAAGCTTTTTTCAGACAAAACTGTTTCATATTTTGAATCTTTCTTTTGCTCCTTGTTTTTTTCGTCATTATTTTTTACTGTTGCGAATTCTAACTCCGAAAAAATCTTATTAAGCTCATCATCATCAGGATTTAGTTTTAAAAGATCGCTAAACTTAACTTGAATATCTACATCTTGTTTTAAGGATACAAGGTTAATATTTCTATCTAAATCATCTAAAGAATTTCTAAGATTCTCTCCAACAACTCCTTTGATTGATGGGGCGTTTTCTTTAATTGACTCTAAATCTCCAAACTCATTTAACCATTTAGCAGCTGTCTTCTGTCCCACTTTTGGAACACCTGGAATATTGTCAGATGAATCTCCGACAAGCGCTAGCATATCTCTAATTTGATTAGGCTTAACTCCAAACTTTTCGATTACATCTTTTTCATTGAATTTTTTATTGGTCATTGTATTTATCATTGAAACAGCAGGATCCTCAACTAACTGCATTAAATCTTTGTCTAATGAAGAAATAACACAACTATATCCCTCTTCTTTTGCTATTTTTACAATGGTCGCTATTACATCATCAGCTTCTACCCCCTCTATCTCTACTATAGGAAACCCTATTGCCTTGCATATTGATTTAATTGGATCTAATTGAAGCCTGAGCTCATCTGGCATGGGAGGCCGATTGGCTTTGTAATCAGAATAAATATCGCTTCTAAATGTTTTTCCCTTGGCGTCAAACACTGTGATGATAGAAGAGCCATCGTTCTCATTTCTAAGATTCATCATCATGTTCGATACACCTTTTATAGCACCAGTGGGCCTGCCTGATGATGTTGTTAGAGGTGGCATTGCATGGAAAGCTCGATAAATATACGAAGATCCATCAACAATATATAAATTTTTTTTCATTTAGTTATTTATTATGACATTAGGATTTTTTTATTAATACAAAAGATTTATCATATGTCACAAGTGTTACATTTTATTGAAAAATTATGGGAAATCTATGTAAAAAGATTTCATCTAAATAATGCTATCTTGTCTTTTGGCATAATAATTCTTGCCTGGATTATGGATATTGTTTTGGCCTTATATGCATGTCCTTTGTGTATATTAACAAGATATGTTTTTGGTACATTTGCTTTCTTTTCACTAATTGCAGCATTCAATGATAGATTTAAGAATCTCCAAAACATTTTTATTTTTGGAACATTGTTTTTTGGCGTTGGTGTAACTAGTAGGCAAATATATATTCAAAATCTTTCATCAGAGGGTTTAACTAATTTGTCTGGATGCGGAATGCCGCTTGAGACAACTATTGAATTTTATGGTTTTTTTGGAGGTATTTATAAAACTCTTCAAGGGGGTCCTAGCTGTGCAGAAGAAGGTTGGAGGTTTATCTTTAATTTTGCTGAATGGGGTTTAATCTTCTTCCTAATATTTATATTTGTTAATCTTCTTAACGTATTTAGAGTCCTAAAAAAGGTATAATTTAGGTACAAAATTAAAAAATTATGGTTTTTGAACTTTCAAATAAAGATCTTATTTCTAAGGCTCTAGAGAGAGAAGAAGGAGTGCTTGCCTCTAACGGAGCGCTAACTGTTGTAACAGGAAAAAGAACTGGGAGAAGTCCCCTAGATAGATATATTGTAGAAGAAGAAACAACCAAAAATGATATTGAGTGGGGAGAAGTAAATAGACCATTTGATGAAGAAAAGTTCCACTCTCTCTGGTCAAAAGTTGAGTCTTATTTAGATGACAAAGAAATATTTTTAACTAAGGTTCATGTTGGATCACATCCTGATCATTATCTTCCAATTGAGGTAACAACTGAAACAGCGTGGCAGAGCCTCTTCTCAAGATTAATATTTATTGATCCTGATGAATTCAATCCAAAAGGTAAAAGCAACTGGAAAATACTTAGCGCAGCAAATTTTGAGTGTGTACCTGAAATAGATGGAACTAATTCAGATGGTTGTGTAATTATAAATTTTAAAGAGGAAAAAGTCCTTATTGCAGGCATGAAGTATGCTGGCGAGATGAAAAAATCAATGTTCTCGGTTCAAAACTTTCTTCTTCCTGCCAAAGATATCCTTCCAATGCATTGTTCTTCGAATATCAATGATAAGAATTCAGTAGCACTATTTTTTGGACTTTCAGGTACTGGAAAGACGACTCTCTCTGCAGATCCAGCATGCACACTGATCGGTGATGATGAGCATGGATGGTCTCCGGGTTCTGTTTTTAATTTCGAAGGTGGGTGTTATGCAAAATGCATAGACCTCTCTGAAGAAAATGAGCCTGTAATTTGGAAAGCTATTAAGGACGGGAGTATTTTAGAAAATGTTGTATTAAATGATGGAGTTCCTGATTACTCAGATGTTTCATTAACTCAGAATTCAAGATGTTGTTACCCAAGAACTCATATCGAAAAGGCAGTCCCTGAAAATTATGCTGGTGAACCGAAGACAGTAATCTTTCTAACTTGTGATTTAACTGGTGTTCTTCCTCCGGTATCAATACTGTCTAAAGAGGCTGCTGCCTATCATTTTTTAAGCGGATATACTGCAAAGGTAGGATCTACAGAGATTGGATCATCTTCAGATATCGAATCAACTTTTTCAACTTGTTTTGGAGCACCATTTTTCCCACGACCTGCGGGTATTTATGCTGACCTTCTAATGAAAAGAGTTGAAAATTTTGGGTCAAAGGTTTTTCTTGTAAATACAGGCTGGACTGGAGGACCTTATGGAGTTGGAAAAAGATTTGATATTCCAACTACTAGAAGAATCGTTAATGCAGTTCAAAACGGCGAGCTTGATGATGTTGAAACTCAAATGCTTAAGGGTTTAAATCTTGAAGTCCCTCTATCGATTCAAGGAGTTGATAGCAAATTGCTAAATCCACGCGAAACCTGGGAAGATAAAAGCGCTTATGATGCTGCTGCTGCTGACTTAATAAAATTATTTCAAAATAACTTTGAAAAATTTGATGTAAGTGAAGAAATAATTTCTGCCGGCCCTTCTGATCAATAAAAATACGAGAATGACTTTTAGCAGTAAAGTTGCTGAATTAAAAGATAAGGGATTTTTTGAAAATATAGAAATCTCTAGAGGTATCGAAAAGGAGTCTTTGAGAGTAAAAAACAATGCTCAATTGTCTCAAAGCAATCATCCAAAAAAACTTGGCTCTCCCTTAACTAATAAATTTATTACAACAGACTTTTCTGAAGCGCTAATAGAGCTTGTAACTCCAACCTTCAATAGTGTTGATGAAGTTTATGAATTCCTTTTAGATCTTCACATCTTCACTGCTAACGCTATGGAGTCGGATGAGGTTTTGTGGTCAAATTCCATGCCCTGCTATATTGGGGATGAGTCAGAAATAAGAATTGCTGAGTATGGCTCTAGCAACATTGGTAAGCTAAAAAATATTTATAGAAAAGGTTTACGGGTTAGATATGGCTCGATCATGCAGTGTGTAGCTGGTATTCATTATAATTTTTCAATTGATAACGACTCCCTTAGATTGTTTACTAAAGATCTTAATAAAGAAACTAAATCAGATATTTATCTAGGCCTTATTAGAAATTTCAAAAGAAATTTTTGGTTCTTACTTTACTTCTTTGGTGCTTCTCCTATCTTTGATAAATCTTTTGTTTCAGGAAGAAACCATTCAATCAAAAATACAAATAAATCAGACTTATATGATGAATATGCCACTTCTCTAAGAATGAGTGAAGTTGGTTATCAAAGCTACCATCAAAAGGCTCTTGATATTAAATATAACTCTCTTGATAGTTTTATAGAGTCACTAAAAAAAGGAATATTCGAAGAGTATGAAGTTTTTGAAAGTCTGGGTTTGTATGATGAAAATAATGAAAGACAACAAATATCATCAGGAATCCTCCAGATAGAAAATGAACTATATGATTCTATTAGACCAAAGCGCAAAGGTGCTTCAGAGACTAGGCCAATAGAGCTTCTTTCAGATAAAGGCATTGAATATGTTGAAGTTAGAGGAATTGATCTATCCCCAAATACTCTTACAGGAATATCTAAATCAGAAATGCGGTTGCTTGATGTGTTTCTTATTCATTGTCTAATTTCTGAGTCGGAATCAGTAAGCCAGTCTGAATATGATGAAATGAACAAAAACTATGTGACTGCAATTCATTCAGGCTCAGATCTAGATCAAAAACTTTCATTTAATGGTTCAGAGAAAAGTGTAAGAAATAAGATCTCAAATATTTCTGATGAGCTTTTGATGATTGCTAAGGAATTAAATTCAGTTGATCCTGAGTTTGAAAAGTCAGTATCTGATTGCTTAAATATGGAAAATAAGAGCAGGCAGTTACTAAATAATATATTAGGAAGTGATAATAGTTTTACAGAAAATGTTTTGCAGGAGAGTATAGATAAAATGAATTCATTGAAAGGTGCGAAGCTTAAAAATGAAACTATCTTAGAAAATGAAAGGTTTAACTCTATTAAGTTACATAAAGAAATTGAAGCTAAAAAGGGTGTTGAATTGAATAAGTATGTGGAACAATATAACGACAAAGTAAGGGGATAAGTATGAAAGCATTACAATGCGTTGAGCTTGGAGGGGTAGATAAACTAGAAATTAATGAAGTCTCAAGTCCAGATGTAGGACCTGGACAGGTTTTAATAGATGTTAAGGCCGCAAGTGTAAATTTTCCTGATGTCTTAATGATACAAGGTTTATATCAGTTTCAACCTCCACTTCCTTTTACGCCTGGCGGTGAAGCAGCCGGAATTATTGAAAAGGTTGGTGAGGGTGTAGAAAGTCTCAAAGAGGGTGATAAGGTTTTTGCAATGACTGGTATGGGTGCTTTTGCAGAAAAGATTGTTGCACCAGAAGGGTCGGTAATGCCTATTCCTGAATCAATGGACTATGAAACGGCAGCTGCTCTTTCAATGACATATGGCACAACTTTATATGCACTAAAACAAAGAGCAAATCTTAAAGCAGGAGAGACATTGTTGGTTCTTGGAGCCGCAGGTGGGGTTGGTCTTGCCGCCGTTGATTTGGGCAAAGCTATGGGAGCTAAAGTTATTGCAGCTGCATCATCTCAAGAAAAAATTGATATGTGCATTCAACATGGTGCTGATGAAGGATTCATATATCCAACTGGCGACCTATCAAAAGATCAGCAAAAAGAACTTTCAGGAAAGATTAAAGAAGTCACAGGAGGTGTTGGAGCCAATGTTATTTATGATCCGGTGGGCTCACATTATTCTGAACCGGCATTAAGAGCTATCGCATGGGAAGGAAGATATTTGGTAATCGGTTTTGCTGCTGGCGACATACCGAAAATTCCGCTTAATTTAGCTTTGCTGAAAGGATGCCAAATAGTTGGTGTTTTTTGGGGTGCTTGGACTGGGATTGATCCTGCAGGCAATAAAGCTAACTTTATGGAGTTATTTAAACTTCATGGTGAAGGAAAAATCGCTCCTGAGGTTTCTGATAAATTCACGCTTGATAACGCTGCAGATGCTATAGCCCATCTGCAAAATAGAAAGGCAAAAGGAAAAGTAATAATAACTATATAAATTATGTCTTTAACAAAAGCTGACGATTATCCAATACATCAAATTTCAAAGCCTGTTTCTGAAGTAGGGTCTGAAAGAAACTTTTATGACAGATATTTTTTTAATGGTTATTCAAAAACAGATGATATCTACTTTGGTGCTGTGCTCTGCGTTTATCCAAATCTAAATATAATGGATGGAGCATTTACTCTTGCTTATAAAGGAAAACAATACAACTCGAGGGCTTCAAGGGTTTTAAATTTAGAAAGACTTGAAACCGAAGTGGGGCCTCTAAAAGTTGAGGTTATTGAACCACTAAGGAAACTAAAAGTCTCTTTAAACGATGTTGAAAACAATTTTGAGGTTGATTTAACTATCACTGGCAGATTTGAGCCAATGAGAGAGCCTCAAATGCAATTATTCAATGGCCCTAGAATGATTATGGATACTTGTCGACTAACTCAGCAGGGTAAATGGTCTGGAAAGATAAAAATAAATGATCAGCAAATTGATGTGACTGAGGATGCCTTTGTTGGAACAAGGGATCGGTCTTGGGGAGTTAGGCCGGTTGGAGCTTACGATAGTCAGCCTGTGGTTCCTTTTAATATGCCTCAATTTTATTGGTTATGGGCGCCCTTCCACTTTGAGGATCTTTCTGCACATATTTACTTTATCGATAAAGCTGATGGAGCTCCAGACACCGTCCTAGCGATTATGCAGGGTCCAGAATTTGAAGGTGAGATAGAGTTACGTAACGTACAAAAGAAAGTGTCTTATGTGCCTAAATCTAGAAGAGTTGAGTCCATGATAATTACTGCAACTGATAAAGATGGTAACAATGTTGAGATTAGGATTGACTGCGGCATGAAAGCATTTATGTGCGGTCTAGGGTACATGCATCCTGATTGGGGTCATGGTCATGACAAAGGAGATAATGCAACTCACTTTGATGAATATGATCTAAATGAAGATCCTGGTGATCCGCCATATTTACATGTTCAGGCTCTTTCGAATGCCACATTAAAAGTTGGAGATAAAGCTTATGAAGGAAGGGGTGTTTTAGAGCAACTTATTCTAGGAGCACATGAACCGAGTGGGTTTGTTGATCTTTTTGATAAGCCCTAATGTCAGTATCTACAGACAAAAACTTTGATGAAAAGCTTCTTAAGCTGCAGTCCTGGCTTA
>CAXGZN010000021.1:0-8588 GCA_964014565.1 uncultured Gammaproteobacteria bacterium | reverse complement strand
TTCCAAGGGTCTCGTGGGCTCGGAGATGTGTATAAGAGACAGATATTGAAGATAAATAACCTATTACCCCGCCAGAAATATTAAAGAAAAGGAAATTTGGCTCTTTGGTGGCTCTTGGCATTTTAATATTAATAAAAAGTCGGGCTGCCATTATTGAAACGAATATTGCCAACATGGTTTTTAATATCTCAGAGTCAACACTTATAACAAAGCTTGATCCAAAACCAGCACCAATAAGAATTCCAACTGTAAGCTGCGAGAATCTCTCTATTGAAAGTGAATCTTTTCTGTAATGAGAATAAGCTGCTGAAGAGGATGTAACGATAATACAGGCTAATGCTGTTCCAATAGATAAGGGTATAGCAAGAGATTCTGCTAACCCATTGGATGTCAAAATAAAATGCATAACAGGCACGATAATTAAACCACCACCAACGCCAAAAAGACCAGCCATGGTGCCTGTAACAATACCAACTAGACCAAATATTAGAAATTCAACTATCATCTTTAAGCTTATTAGATTCTTTTGACCCCAGCGCTACTAGACCTTCTATTCTTGACGACATAGAACCTTTGCCATCTATAAGCTTATTTCGTGCGTCATCGTATTTTTTTTGACTTTGAGCTATTGAATTACCAAGACTATCCATCACATCTGTAAATCCATGTAACTTAGCAACTAGTTTTTGTGCTTCTTCATACACCTTAACCACACTCTCTCTTTGTCCATCTAAGCGCCAAAGGTTTTCAACCATTTTTATTGAAATGTGAAGTATAGATGGGCTCACCAATGCAATTCGCTTTTTATCTGCATAGGAGACAAGCTCCGGATCATGTTTTAGTGCAACACTAAGTGAATCATCTATACCCAAGAACATGAAAATCACATCTGGGGTATTAAGCTCTTCTATCTGCCCATATCTTGTCTCGCTTAAATCATTAATTCTCTCACGAATATTTTTGGTCAGAAGCTTTCCAAATTTTTGTTTCTCATCTTGTGATTCAGTATTGCAATAATCGTTATAGGCATTGAAAGAAAACTTTGAGTCAATAATTAGATTCCTGTTATGAGGTAAATAAATTACAGCGTCCGGTATCTCTCTAGAAATATCTTCGTCTGCTTTGACGGTAAAGCTCTTTTGTAATCTATAGTGTGTATCTTCTTCCAGGCCTGAATTCTCAAGAAGCATTTTTAGTTTCAATTCACCATAGTCTCCTTGTGTTTTGCTATCGCCAGAAAGCGCTTTTGTTAGTTTGTTTGCATCTGAAGTTATCTGATTGGTTTGCTCGATTAGATTATCTATTGTGACTTTGGTCTTAGTATGAAATTCATGTTGTTGTGAAGTATTTTTTCTAACCTCATCTTCAAATTCTTTAATTCTTTTCTTAAATGGATCAATAATATTTTCAATATTTTCTTTCGATGTCTTTTTAAAATCTTCCTCTCGCTTCTTAAAGATATTATCTATCGAGCTAGATAATTTTTGTTCAAGATCATTTGATAATGAATTGGTATCCAGCTCTTTCTTGTTCTTAGTGAGTAAAAAAACAATACCTCCTAAAGCAATCACTAAAAAAATTGTTAAAATTATGACTACTAATTCCATAGATGAATATTTTAGAACATATTAAGCAAGAACTCCCTTGGTTGGATACTAATAGCACATACGATTTAACAAGGGGGAAGCCAGCGCCTGAACAATTAGACATTGTGCAAAATATTCTTGCAAAAATAGAACAGCCGTTTGAGCTAGATGGCATAGATTTAAGAAATTATGGAAATCCTGAAGGTTTGCCATCTGCAAGAAACCTAGGGACCATGATTTTAGATTCTAAATATGATGAAACCCATGCATTAGATAATTCGTCGTTAACTTTAATGCATCAAATAATTAGCTGTTCATTCTTTTTAGGTTTTAAGCACTCAAAATTATCAAAAAATAGCAAAATAATTTGCCCTGTGCCTGGTTATGACAGGCATTTTAAATTATTAGAAAACTTTGGCATAGAAATGATTACAGTTCCTTTCCAAAATGATGGTCCAGATCTTAATGCAATTGAACATCTTCTAAAATCTGAGGAAGATATTCATGGTATTGTCTGTGTCCCTAGACACTCTAATCCAACTGGACACACATATTCAGATGAAAACGTTAAAGCCTTATTCAAGCTTGCCCAACCCTATAAAGATAATTTTTCCTTCTTTTGGGACAATGCATATGCTTGCCATGATTTATACGAAACTATTCAGCAGACACCTATTGACCAAATTGCAAAAGATCATGATATGGAGCATAACTATTTCCAAGTAGGATCAACATCAAAAATAACATTAGCTGGAGCTGGGATTTCCTTTTTTTCTAGCTCAGTAAGCAATCTAGATACATTTATAGATTTCAGAAACGCTATCACACCAGGGCCTAATAAAATGAACCAAGGCTTACATATGAAATATTTCGAAGCTATTTCACTGGAAAATCAAATGAAAGAGCTGAAGAAAGTCATAAGACCAAAGTTTGAATTAATAGACAGTTGTTTAAAGCCTTTGCAAGAAGAAGGTTTGTGCACATATATTAAACCTACTGGAGGATATTTTTTCTCTTTTAATTCAGCTAGAAATAATGCTGATGAGATTATACAGTCCTGCAGTAAGCTTGGACTTAAATTGCTACCAATAGGATCATGTTTTCCGTATCAGAAAGATCCTGAAAACACTAATATAAGGCTAGCCCCTACATTCCCAGATATAACGACACTTGAGCGTTGTATATCAATCTTTACAAATGTTACTAAATATTTGAACTAATTAATTCTTTAACCATCAAATTTAATAGGAGCAAATTATGAAGAGAATATTATTTTTATCATTTTTTATTATTTCAGGACTCTTGATAGCCGATGATCACAAAAGGATGTCTGGCGATATGCAAGAAAGGATGTGGAAAGTAAAGCTAAAGATGGATCTAGCTGAACTTAAAGGGCCTCCGTCACTTGCTGATCTGAAATCAAAGAAAGAAAACAGGATAGCTGACTTAGATCTATTAATTAACTCAGGAAAGTATAAAGGCGATGCTTTAAAAAGACTCACAAATATGAGAAGTAGGGTTATGGAAGCTAATCTACCATCTCAGGATCAAATTAATCAAAGACATGATAGAAGGTTAAGAGCCATGAAATCCAAGATGAGAAGTAGAGTCAGAATGATGGATAGAAAGTTTAGGGACCCACGTAGAGAAAGAGATATGCTCGAAAGAGAAAGATGGGAGATGAGAAAACAAAGAAACAAGAATAGAAACAAGGACTAGTTATATTCGTCGTAATCTGCCCATAACAGATTCGCGGCAATTGACCTGAAAGGACGCCACTCTCTTGCTAAAGAAGTCATATCCTCAACGTTAGGGCGCTCTTTCAGGTTTTTTAATTTTCTAACACTCTCTTGTAAACCTATATCTCCCACGGGCCATATATCAGTTCTACCAAGTGAAGCCATAAGATAGCAATCTGCAGTCCATTCCCCAATACCTCTAATTTTACAGAGCTCTTTTCGAGCAGAAAGATCGTCGAGTTCTTTAATATCATCAAAATTTAGTATCCCATCAGATTCTAGGCAGGCAACTCCATGTAAATACGATATCTTTGGCCTACTCAATCCCGCCTCTCTTAAATCAATTTCATTAAGCTTCAAAAATTCTTTGGAACTAATGTTTTGCATTAGTTTGAATACTCTTTTTTTAATGCTTTCTGCAGCTTGCACTGATATTTGCTGCTCAATGACCAGCGATGCTATGCCTTCGAAACCTTCTGGCCTTAAAAAGAAACTAATTTCTTTAGCTGGATTAAATTTTTTAAAATTAGGCTCAACCTGTAAGAGGTGCTTCAGACCATCCTGATAGATTTCTTGGTTCATACTCTAGACAAGCCATCTTTAATTAGAAGCTCTTTGCAAGCGTCAAAATTATCTTGGCCAAAAAAAGTTTTATTTTTATAAACCAGTAAGGGCACACCATGATGTCCAGCTATTTTTTGATCTTCTTGATTATTTTTAATCTGTTGGATTAGTTCATTTTCATTTAATTGTGTTTTGCTCTTTAGAGAAGAATAGTCGAGCCCAACATTTGCAAAAGCCTTTTCTAAATTACTCTCCTCGGTCCAACCCCCTTTAGTACCAAAAATTAAACTTGATAATTCATATGCTACTTCAATGCCAACGCCTTCTTGTGCAGCTTGTTGACCAATATGGCATAGGTCAAAGATATATGGCTGATCATCTGCAATTTTTCCTGTGAGATAACTCTGCTTAATTGGATCAGGTTTAGGAGTAAAGAAAGGCATATTCAGTTTTCTAGCTACAGAGCGCATGTCATTCATTTTATAAAAGAAGTAAGTTAAGAAATTTTTGCCTTTAAAAAATTCAGGCTCTCTAATAGCTAATGGATATACAAGTTTAAAATTAATATCAATTTTGTAGTTATTTTTAAGATCTAAAACTCTAGGCAAGATTAGGTAAGAATAAGGGCTCCTATAGGAAAAATAAAAATCTACCTTCATATAAAAATATTATCATGTAAGATAAATTAGTGCTTCAGACTCAGAAATTAATACACCTAAACCTTTAAAATGAAAATATCAGAACATATTTTTAAGTCAGAGAGACATCAGACTTTTTATCTTGCTGCTGGGCCAGAAGATGGAGACTTAATTTACTTAATTCATGGTTGGCCTGATCTGTCTCTAGGGTGGATGAAACAGATTGAGTTTCTTTCACAACAAGGATATCGGGTTATTGCACCTGACATGAGAGGATATGGCAGATCTACAATTCATCAAAATCATTCCGACTACTGTCAAAAAGAGATTGTCAAAGATATGGTTGAATTACACAGTAGCCAACAGCACAAAAAGGCAATTTGGATAGGGCATGACTGGGGTTCTTTGGTGGTATGGAATTTAGGTTTGCATCACTCCGGTATTGTTAAAGGACTTGGTAGTCTGTGTGTGCCATTTGGCTGGGGCGGCCATCCTGATAGTTATTTAAGCCATATTGATAGAGATCTTTATCCGGAAAACGAATATCCCTATGGACAATGGGATTATATGTATTACTACTATGAAAGTTTTGCATCAGCTTGTGAGCAGATGGAAGAAGATCCACATAAAATGATTAAACTAAATTTCACCAAACCATCTGATGAATTTAAGGGCTGCTTCAATGCAGGTATTGGCGCTAAATCAATGACAGCTTCTATAAGAAACAATGGAGGATGGTTTAAACATGCAAATTTTAATGGTTTAAATTCTATACCTGATGTAAAAGTTGATAGTGATTTAATCTCTGAGTCTGAAGCACAAATTTATGGAGACTCTTTGGAGAAAAATGGTTTTTTTGGTCCTAATTCCTGGTATGTGAATGGAGAATTGAATGATAAGTATGCAAAAGAGCTAAAAGAGTTCACAACTATTGATTGCCCGGTTCTATTTGTTCAAGCAAAATTTGATAGCGTGCTAACAAGCAATTTTAACACCCACAATAAGATGGTTTGTACAAACCTTACAGAGAAAGAGATTGCTTCTGGACACTGGATGGCAAGAGAAAAGCCAAATGAGACAAACGCGGTATTAAAAGAGTGGCTGGAATCAGTAAAGTAGACAGGAGATAGCCTTTAACTATCCCCTGTCAAGAAGAAGAATTAGTAGCTAAACCTTAAGTTCAAGCCAATATTTCTGCCTGGTAGTGGCACTGCGTCTTTAGCAAAAGAAGTTGAATTCCTTGCAACCTGATCCAGTGCATTATTAGCAAATGCAGCAACTCTTAAATCTGCGCCATAGACTGATATGTCTTTCACAAGTTTAAGATTTAGCATTTTATAGCCTTCTGTCATAGTTTCTCCTTCTTCAGCAACATCTAAATGATCTGCAACATCCTTAAGGAGAATAGAAAATGTATAGTCGTTTTCATTATATGAAGCAGACATGAAATTTCTAGATGGAGCCATTCTTGGAATGAAGCCGCCAGCATCAAGTTTGCCTTCAACAACATCTCTTCCAACAGAAAGGTCTAATGTACCGTTTCCAATTTGATAAACGGCACCAACTTCAAATTCATAACCATTAAGCGAAGCATCTTGTTGGACAAATTCAGCGTGCATTAAGCCTTCATGCTCTTCTTCACCTTCGCTATCATGATGGTCTTCATCATGCTCTTCGTCTCTCAGGTAAATATAGTCAGCAACACTATTTTGGAAGTATGCAAAAGTGGCATACATATTATCCATTTGATAATTAAATGTGAGGTCTATATTTCTTGACACTTCATTATTTAAATCTGGATCTCCCATTTCAAATCTTCCAGTAGCTAAGTGTGGGCCATTCATAAATAGCTCAACTACATCTGGTGCTCTTTCAAAACTTGATAGGCCTAAGTTAACACTAAGGTTATCTGAGAATTTTTGATCAAAATTTAAGGCAGCACTTAGTGTATTAGTATCTAAATTGTAAAACTCAATTTCCTCTTCGCCCTCATCATCTGCATGATCCTCATCGTGATGAGCAACAGAACCAGATCTTGAGATGTCATCTGCTCTAAGACCAAAATCAATGGTATAAGTACCAAAATCTTTAGAAGTGAAGAATCCAAGAGTAGTTTCTTTAGCTGAAACAGGTCGCATGAAAGCTTCCTCTCCAACTATTGATGAATCTTGATCAGCTATATTCACAACAATTTTTCTTACTACATCGTTAGAGCTAACATCAAAGATTAAACCAAACTCGGTAGCATCTGTTTCAAAGAGAGTAGGCTCTTCTTCACCATGACCATCTTCTTCACTCTCTGAATGATCCTCATCGTGATGTCCTTCTTCCTCTGCATGAGCTTCAACGTGTGAATAGCTGCTATCTCTGAAAGAGAAATCAACGTTATTTATAGGACCAAAGTTATTAGTAACTAATGAGCCTTTGATATCAAACTTATTTGAATCAATAGTAGAAAAAATTCTTTCTCCCTCGTGCTCATCATGCTCTTCTTCACTATCAGCATGATCCTCATCATGTTCGCCATGCGCTTCAACGTGGAATGGTATTCCAAATGTACCTTCGTTTTCAGCGTATGAAAAGCCAAGATAACCCCAGTCTCCTGTTCTTGAGACACCAAACTTAGTATTAGTATTCTCAACATCAGAATTTGCTAGAAATCTAAGGCTCTCTTCAGCGTGATCTTCATCGCCTTCACTATCATGATGATCTTCGTCATGGTGTTCTTCAGGAAACAAAGCTCCACCAGGAAGTTCATAATTTTCCATTACAGAATCTGAAGTAGCAAAGGTTACATTGAAGCCAGAGTGATTAGCTTGGTAACTAAAATCTTTTACTTCGCCATTGTTAACTGACTGAGTCTCTAACCCAACACTTACAACTGGAAAAGTAGATAGGTCTGTTTTAGCTATGCTGTTATCAACAATATTGACAACACCACCAGCAGCACCATTTGCATAAAGCAAAGATGATGGCCCTCTGACAACTTCTATTTGTTCGGTATTAAGCAAGCTTATGTCATTGGCATGATCAGGACCTAAAGCTGCAACGTCTCTTACAACTACGCCATTTTCAAGAATTTTCACCCTTGTACCTGACATACCTCTGATAACTGGTTGTCCAACAGCAGAACCAAAATCAGCTGAATGCACACCTAAAAGCTCATCAAGAGTGTCTCCTAAGCTAAGAACTCCTCCATTGCGGACATCATCTCCGTCTAATACATGCAGTGGGTCTACAAGATCACTCGCATTCTGATTAGTCAAAGATGCTGTAACAACAACTTCCTCTACATCATCAGCGTATATATTTAGTGTTAGTAATGCACTTCCAATAAGTGCTAATAAATAATTTTTCATTTTTTCCTCCTTTTGAAAATTAAATTTAGTCGATTAGTAAATTTAATTTTTTGGAGGTGCTCGACTTAAAAAGGGCTTTTCAAGTAGAGAGATATGAATATAAGGATTAAAAAGGTATGTAATCTCTATTGAAAAAGAAAAAACTTCATATGAATTCTTTGGTGACTCAATGGAATTATGATTTTCACAAAACTCACACTCATATTCATAGGTATCTGAGTGTTTATTTTCAAATCCATGAGCGAACGGCTCTAAGTTTACAAAACCTGTAAACAACAAAGCTGCTATTAATAAAAAAATTCTATTTCTTTTACCCATCTGCTTAAATTTTAATAGCAATTTGATAAAAGTAAATGAAAAGCCTCTAAAAACCTTACATTTAGGGGTTTTTGCGAAAAATTAAATCTTAATTATCTGTTTTCCGAAGTTTTTGCCACTTAAAACATCCCTTAATGCTTGTGGAGCATTTTCAAAACCAGCAGTTACAGTTTCTCGATACTTAATCTTGCCACTTTTTACATGCTCATGAAGGATTGATGTCGTTTTTTCAAATTCATTCATCCACTCAGTCACAACAAAAAATCTATGCTTTGGTTTTGGGTTTAAAGCACCCAAGACGTGAAAAGGAGTTTCTTCAGAACTTATATCCTTTGAATTGTATTTAGAAATAAAACCACATACAGGCACACGTGCTCCTTTATT
>CAXGZN010000020.1:0-8669 GCA_964014565.1 uncultured Gammaproteobacteria bacterium | reverse complement strand
TACACCTCGACTTTCGTCGGCAGCGTCAGATGTGTATAAGAGACAGGTCCTATGCAGCTGAGAAAGCATCATCATCAGTGGTTAATATATTTATAAGTAACAGAGGAATTAATAGAGCCAGGAATGCTGTAGGCTCTGGAGTAATTTTCTCTAAAGAAGGTCACATTGTAACCAATACTCATATATTAACTAATGCAACATCTGTTTTTGTGGAATTTAATGATGGAGAAATTACAGAGGCAGTATTAATTGGTGCAGATAAATATTCAGATATTGCAGTATTAAAAATTAATGGGTTTGAGGGCTTAAATCCTATTGAGTCAGCTGAATCTAGCAATATAAGGGTTGGAGATGAAGTCCTTGCTATAGGAAACCCATTTGGCGTTGGAAAAACTGTTACAAGTGGGATTATCAGTGCAACAGGAAGAGATTATGGAAACCCCTATTTGGAATTACTCCAAACTGATGCAGCAATTAACCCTGGAAACTCTGGCGGTGCACTGCTTAATGAAGAAGGAAATTTAATTGGTATTAATTCGAGTATATATTCAAAAACTGGGACTTACTCAGGTATTGGTTTTGCAATACCATCTGAAAAAGTAATTCAAGTTGCTTCCGAACTCATAAAGTTTGGCAAGGTAAGGACTTCATGGATTGGCGACTTTCAGGTAAGGCAGATAAGATTAAATTTAAGCAATAATTTAGTACCAGCTTTAAGTATTACAAAAATTGATGACACGTCTAGTACTGCAAATCCGCTTGAGCTAAATGGAATATCAGAGGGCGAAATAATTTTAAAGATAAATGACTTACCCGCTACATGGACAAATCTGACTACGGCACTTAAGTTAACTTTTCCAGGTGATGAGATTTTATTTGAAATTTATGGAAAAGATAAAAATAAAGAAGTTTTAGTTAAGACTATTGCATCTAATTAGGTAATCTTATTATTTCTGCACCAAGATTGGATAATTTCTCTTCTATTCTTTCATAGCCTCTATCAATATGATAAATCCTATCTACAATAGTTTCTCCTTTTGCTATTAATCCCGCTAGTATCAAACTTGCTGATGCCCTTAAGTCTGTTGCCATTACCTGAGCCCCAGAAATAGAATCAACTCCATTAATAAGCGCAGTGGTTCCCTTAATTGTGATATCGGTGCCCATTCTATTAAGCTCTTGCACATGCATAAATCTATTTTCAAATATAGTCTCTTTTACACTTGATTCACCGCATCCAATGCAGTTTAGAACAGTAAACTGCGCTTGCATGTCTGTTGGAAATCCAGGAAATGGAGCTGTGACAATATCAACAGGCTTTATAGAATTCTTAGTCATATCTAGGGAAATAGAATTTTCATTTAAATTTACTTCAGCCCCAGCTTTTTGAAGAGTTTCTATAATTGAGCCCATTCTTGTTGGATCAATCTTTTTGATTGTAATTTGTCCATTAGTGACAGCTGCTGCAACAAGATATGTACCTGCCTCAATTCTGTCTGCAGGAATTTTGAAAGTTGTTCCAGTCAATTCTTCCACACCTTCAATCCTTATCTCATCTGTTCCTGCTCCTGAAATCTTAGCCCCCATTGAATTTAAGAAATCTGCCAAGTCAGAAATTTCTGGCTCTTTTGCAACATTCGTTAAAGTTGTTAATCCCTCAGCTAGTGAAGCAGCCATCATCAAATTTTCTGTGCCAGTGACAGTAACTCCCTCAAACTCAATATTAGCACCAATTAATTTTTTAGCTTTTGCCTCAATATATCCATTATTGAGAGATATTTCTGCTCCAAGTTTTTCAAGAGCTTTAAGATGATAATTCACAGGGCGACTTCCAATAGCGCAACCTCCAGGTAATGCAATCTTCGCATATCCATATTTAGCCACCATTGATCCAAGGACTAAGATAGAAGCTCGCATAGTTTTAACAAGCTCATATCTTGCTTCAAGATTGGAAAGGTTTGATGTATTCAGTTTAAAATTCATTTTCTCATCCAAAGAAATATCAGCTCCCATTGAGCCTATGAGTTCAAACATGGTAGTAATATCCTGAAGATATGGAAGATTTTTAAGCGTTATATCATCTGATGAAAGAATTGATGCTGCAATTACTGGCAAAGCAGCATTCTTAGCTCCTGAGCAGTCAATCTGACCTGAAAGACTTTTTCCACCTTTGATTAATAATTTTTCCAATTAGACCTCGCTTGGTGCCTTTAAATCTAAACTTATTGCATGAAGTTCACCAGATTGTAGAAGATCTGTGAACAATTTCATAATTATTTTATGTCTATTTATGGTGCTCATATTTATAAAATCTTTAGAAACAATTTTTATAGAAAAATTACAATCCTGGCCGCTAATGGATAGGTCAGAGACATCGTCTAAATAAGATCTGATAAGTTCTTGTATTTGATTGTTATCCATCTATGAAAGCATCCGATTTCCATTCACTTATAATTGAAGAAATATCCTCATTCTTTTCTATGGCAAGTGCTTGAAATTGATTATGGAAGGTTTGCCCTAAATTGATTCCGTTAATAATTATATTTACTATTTTATAAGTTCCATTTTTATATTCCCTTAGTTTATAAATTATTGGATACACATTATTGGTAGTAAGTAGTTCTTGCTTGACGCTTACAATCTTATTTTTTTTCTCATCATAAGAAAAATCAGTAACTATTTCTGCATCTCCCCATTGGGCAAGGGTTTCTGCATAAGTATCTAGAAGTGAAATTTTAAAAACTTCTATAAATTGAGCTCTCTCCTCTTTAGTTGCGCTCAAATAATGCTTTTTTCCCATAACACTCGCACTCACTCTATTGAAATCTATTAAGGGTTCAAAAATATTTTTTATCTTATTTTTGAATAGTTCTGGATTTGTATTAAATAATTCATTCTCTGTTGTTAAAACTACTACCATTTCTTGTGATTTAGTATCTATGAGCTCAAATGGATTTTTATTAATATCTGTAAGAATTGGAAATGATAAAAATAAAAATAGGGCTAATAAATTTCTATTTAGATGTGACATTGGATTATTATACACTTGTTAGTTTTTAAAATTTTATGCAAAAGATATTTCTTGTAGGTTTCGTTATTTCAATATTTGGGATACTAAATGCTGCTGAAATGAGCATAGATATATCAGAAAAAATAGATATTTCTTCAGATAACATAGAGATTAAAGAAGGAAAGATTGAGTTTAAAAATAATGTTATTTTTCAGTCAGAGTCTTTTGAAATATTTGGAGATATTGCGGAATATAATCGAAATTTAGAGCTTATTAAAATTGAGGGGTCGCCTGTAAAATTTAAAATAAGCACTGAAGATAATGATTTCAATGGTTTTTCAAACCTAGTCTTCATTCAAGATAATGAGATAGAAATCTCTGGAAGTGTTTTAATAGAAGATAAGAATTCACGAATCAGAGGTAAAATAATAAAATTCAATATGGGTTCTGGAGAGCTTCAAATAAACTAGTATGGAAGTCCTTAGAGTTAAAAATATATCAAAGTCTATTAAAAATAAGCAAATTATTAATGGGATCTCATTTAATATTTCAGAGGGTCAAATTGTTGGACTTCTGGGGCCTAATGGCGCTGGTAAAACGACAACCTTTTACTCAATCTTAGGATTGGTAAAAATAGATAGTGGAGAAGTTTTTCTTGATGACAAGAATATAACCATGATCCCTCCTCATAAAAGAGCCGAAGTTGGAATGAGCTATTTGCCTCAGGAGCCATCAATATTTAGAAACCTATCAGTAAAATCAAATATTTTAGGCGTTGCAGAGAGAAATTTTTTAAAAAAAGAGGATCTTATTCATTTTTATCAAAACACAATTAAAGAGTTTGGTCTTGAGTCTATTGAAGATTCAATGGGTTACGTATTGTCAGGAGGGCAAAGAAGAAAAGTTGAGATAGCTCGATGTTTAGCTTCAAAACCAAAACTAATACTTTTAGATGAGCCTTTTGCTGGCATTGATCCTCTTGCTATTGAAGATATTAAAAATGTTTTAACAAGCCTTTCTGACAAAGGTATTTGTATCTTAATAACTGACCACAATCTGAGAGAAACTATAGATATATGCAATTACTCAATTGTTATAAAAGACGGAAGTATCCTTGATAAAGGTGAAAAAGATTATCTTATAAATAGCTCACTCATTAAAGAGGAATACTTTGGAACAGTTTTTGATTGATGGAAACATACAATCAAGAAAAGATTTTTGAAATATTAAGCAAAAAATCTGAGGATAAATTTATTCAAATTCAGGGAATCCTCTCCAAAATGGATTCACATGAGATTGCTCACTGTCTTGAATCAACTCCCTCAGAGCAGCGAAAAGTAATTTGGTCAATTATAGACAAATCGAATGAAGCCGATGTGCTAAGCGAGTTGGGCGAAGAAATTCAGCAAGATTTATTTGATGAAATTTCAAATGAAGAACTACTAGATTTAGTTCAAAATCTTGAATTAGACGAGATGGTTGATATCCTTCAGAACCTTCCAGAGCAAAGAATAAGTTTTCTACTGTCTAAGATGACTAAAATAGATAGAGAGAGGGTTGAGATGGTCTTAGAGTACCCTGAGGATTCTGCAGGCGGCTTGCTTAATAATGACATTATAAGCGTCCAAAAAGATTCTACTCTTAATTTAGTTCTTGAATATCTTAGATCAATTGGTGATATTCCAGAAAATACAGATAAATTGTTTGTAGTCTCTAAAAATAATAATTTCATTGGTGAGCTAAAGATATCAAAAATTATCAGCTCAAATCCAGAGCTAAAAGTATCAGATGTTATGAATGACAAACCGCATTCTTTTTTGGTCAATGAATCTGATAAAGAAGTTTCTAAGTTTTTCGAACAAAATGATCTTATATCTGCAGCAGTAGTTAATCATAAGAATGAACTCATTGGTAGAATAACCATTGATGATGTCGTAGATGTCATTATTGAGGACGCAGATCAAAACTTTTTGAGCATGGCTGGGATTGCTGAAGATACTTTTTCACCTCCAGCAAGAGCTGCAAGAAGAAGGATTGTTTGGCTTGGTCTTAATCTCATTACAGCATTCATAGCAGCTTTAGCAATAAATATCTTTCAAGATGCGATTGATAAAATAGTATACCTTGCTATTTTGATGCCAATTGTTGCAAGCATGGGAGGAGTTGCGGCAACTCAGACTTTAACAATTGTATTAAGGGGATTAACGTTAGAGCAAATTTCAAATTCTAATCTTGGGTGGCTTTTTAAAAGGGAGCTGGCAGTTGCAATCCTCAATGGAATATTTTTGTCTTTAATAATTAGTTTGGTTACTTATATTTGGTTTAATCAGTTAATTCTTTCAGCGCTAATCGCAGCAGCGATGATAATTAATCTTCTAAGCTCAGTTGTTGCAGGAGTCTTTGTACCTATTGTCTTAAGAAGATTAAATCAGGATCCAGCTATAGCTGGGAGTGTTATTGTGACAACAGTGACTGATGTTGTGGGTTTTGTTTCTTTTCTGGGCCTTGCAACAATATTTCTACTATAATCTTTCTAGATTTGGAGAATCCAGCGGTCCCTTGACTGAGTATTCTATAGTTGAAATATCTTCAATCTGATCTTCAAAAACATTTCCAATAATTGCTGTTCCAGCAGCTACACCAAGACCACCAAAGATAGCTGCATACCAAGGTATATTTTCTTGGAGATTTAATTTTAAAGATAGCTCAAGATCCAACTTTTCAAAAGAACCAGAATTATCTTTGATAATAAAGCCATTCCAATCCATATTCCCAAAATCAGCCTCAAAAGAAAAATTATCAACAATCCTCCCATACTTTTGAGAAAAAATTATACTTCCGCTCCCTCTTTTAAACTTAATATATTCATCCGTTGATGATCCATCATAGCCATCAAAAAATGATTGAATGTTTAATAAGCCGATTAGATTCAGTAAAGCAGAGTTTGGATTATCTTGGTTTATTTGAAAATCTTTAGCTAAAAAATCTAAGCTTCCTTCTATATTTCTTAGTTCTAGAAGATTATTCCACTGAATATTTATATTAGATTTAAAATAATTTATTGGTGGAAAATTTTGAAGCTTTAAAGCATCTGTAATTTCATAAAATTCATATAAACCTTTAATTTTGTAAAAATCTCGAGTTGTATTAATCGAAAAATAGGCAGGCTCATCTTCATAGTCAGATATTTTCAAGAAATCGCTATCGATATTTATATTATTTAACGTTAGAACATCTCCATTTTTAAGATAGTAAAAGTCTATTGCATTAAATATTGCATCATTGAAAATGATATTTTCTCCTGTAACTCTGAACTTTAAGTTAGGGAGGACAAAATTTTCTTCTTCGGAATCCTCAAAGTTAAAATTAATATTTGAGTCATAAAGATTAATTCTGAAGAAGCTTGAATCATCTCTGACTAAAGATCCTTTAAGATTTTCACTATTAAAGTCTAAAGTGAGATTTCCTTCATTGAAGCTTCCTGAGAGCTCAACACCGGACTCTTTATCTGAAAAGAAATTGAATGCAGATGAATTTTGAATTTCATTTCCAGATAGATATAGATTTATTTCAAGGTCATTGAAAGAAATAAAATTTTGTGAAAATACATTATTGAAGTCTTCAATAAATATATTAGTCTTAATATTAAATCCATCTTGCAGATATTTTATATCTGACAGATCTTGAAAACTTATAAAACCAAAATTCTTATTTTTGTTGTTTCTGAAGTCAGCAAAACCTGTTGTAAATAGCTGAATATCATTTTTAAAGTTCAAAACTCCCAGTGGAAGAATGTTTTCAGCATATTCATTAATAGACTTGTGATAGGAAATATAATTCAATTGCATTGTATCTATATTTAAGAATCCCGAAATTTCTTCAAAAGGAAGGTCCTCGAATGAGCCTTTATCAAGTTTTATTTTAACTTCTTGAGGATCTGCAGTTATAAATGCTCGTTTAGTTGTTAATTTTCTTTCAGAGCCTAAATTAAGAATCACATCTGAAATTATTAATTCATTATTGATGCTAACATCAGCTTCATCTATAAATTCAAAATATAGCTCTTCGATATTGCCATCATCAATTATGTTTAATAAATTATTCTTAAGTGCGATGGAGTTTTCTGGGAGTAACGAAATATAATTTTCTGTTTTAATTTGTGTGGCGTATATTTTTAAATATTTTATTCTTTTTAGATCATCAAAAAAATATCCAAGCATGTTGAAGCCTATCTTAAGATTAATAATTTTAATATCCTCATCTTTATTTTTGAGAACAACATCTTCGAATATCAATTCTGGATATAGGGGATTTTTGTTTGTAACTATCTTTTTAAAGCTAAATGAGTAATCTTGATACTTATACCTTTCAAAACTACCAGAAAAAAGCTCAGGCTTGCTTAAAAATAAAAAATATAATAATGAAATAACTATAAGTGGTGAAAAAATCACCAACAAAAACCTCAATAAAAAAGTATTGCTCATTTTAAAGTTTAGTTTTCTTTATTAAGAATTTACCGAGACTTGGAACAAAGAGATAGGTAAAAAATGCCCAAAAAAAGCTGAGGAAAACGATTAGATACTGAAAATTCATTGTTGAAACCAAAATACTCTTAAATCCAACAAAAAAAACTGTAAAAAAGCTAAAAGTTGCAGTTATTTGTAAAGTTGAAAACATTCTCAACCTGAAGTAGTTATAGTTGATTAAGAGAATGGATAAAGTGAATAATGTTGCATGAAGACCAAAAAAAGTATTTTGGTGGAGATCAATTATAAAACCTATATACGCACCAAATAAGGAATTAATCTTTTGTGGATTCCTTAAGCATAAGTAACAAAGAAATAAATAGGTTATGTTCGAAACTATAAAAAAATCTATTAGAAAAAGATTAACTTGAGAGTCAATAAAACTAAGTATTGTAAAAATTACAGTCAAAAAAACTAATTCAGATAGTTTCATTACTGAAGAACTCCAAAATAATTAGATGCTAAGGGATCTGCATTTAAGTCAATTATTATCCTAACCTCTTTAGGAGTTAAATCTTGGATTTCAACAATGCTTCCAATTTCAATTCCCTTTGGAAATATGCCACCCAGTCCAGATGAATAAATCTTTTGTTTTAATTCAAAATCTTTATCCCCCAAAGTTAAATCAATATCACAGAATATTTTTTTAGGTATTCCTAATCCACTTGCTTCACAATAAAATTTATTTTCATTTTGAATTGGTATCTTATGGCTTTTATCGCTTAACAAAATTACTTCAAATAAGCTCCTGTTAACTTTAATTGTCTGTCCTACTATTCCCTCTGGATTTATTACGACTTTAAAAGAATCAATATTGCTTGATAATTCGGGCAACAAAAACATTCTATGCTTATCGCAGCATTTATATTGATTGACATCAAAATCCACAACCTTTGCAGGAACTAACTTTAAATCTCGCTTTTCCAAATTTGTTACATCAAAGAAAATATTTCTATTTAAAATTTTCTTATTTGAAATAATATAATTCTCAATTAACTGCTTGTTGAGTTCTTCTTTTAAGTTTTGATTTTCTTCCTTAGCACTTCTTGTATCTCGGATACTTGATAGAGACCTATACAAGGGTCTTACAATGTATTCACTGGAAAACACTCGAATAAATATCGAAGAAGAGT
>CAXGZN010000019.1:0-9723 GCA_964014565.1 uncultured Gammaproteobacteria bacterium | reverse complement strand
CCACCAACAATACCAATCTTATTACTCAAATGGATCCCATCCATTCTTTTCAAATGTTATTTCAGAACCATCCTTTTTAACTGAAAGACCTAACTTTTGTACTATTTTCCCGATAAGAAAGAATCCTTGGCTTTTTAGCTGGTCATCAAGATGACATGGCGCTGTAAAACAGAGCTCATAATCATCTCCATGAGTTAAGTCTTTATGATCGTTAAGAACGGGAATATCCTCGAAACATAATTCAGCACCTACATTTGACTGTTTACAGATATCACCTAAATCTTTAATAAGCCCATCCGAAATATCTATACACGAAGTTGCAAAATCTGAAAGCTCTTTCGCTTTCTGGAATTGTGGCTTTGGTCTAAGAAAGTCCTTGCAATATATTGAATCTTTTTTATTGAGCAAATCGTTTAGGCCTTGTTTTGCTTTTCCTAACTGGCCTGTTACATAAATAGAGTCTCCAAGTGTCGCACCATTTCTGAGTATTGGTTTTTTGAATGGATATCCAAAAACATTTACCGAAATATTTAATTCACCATAGGTGACATCTCCACCAACAAGGTCAATACTAAATTCATCTAAAGCTTCCTTGATGCCATTAGAGAATTTTTTATACCAAGAGATTTCATCAATGTCACAAGTCAGCGCAATAGAAATAAAAGAAGGAAAAGAGCACATTCCTGCTAAATCACTCAGCGCTGTAGTTATAGACCTATAAGCGATATCTTCTGCTCTCATGCTCTCATGGAAGTGAACTCCTATTTTTGAGATATCAACAGAGTGAACTAACTGTCTGCCTTGGGTATCTATTACAGCAGCATCATCTCCTGAACCTAATAGAATAGAATCTTTGTGATAAGTACTGTCAACAAGGTGTTGAAAGCATTTAAGAATGTCAGATTCAGATATCAAGAAGGATATCTTTCAAACAATCCACTTGCTCCCATACCGCCACCAATACACATAGTTACAACACCAAATTGCTTATCATGAGAATGAAGCTGTCTAACTATATGCCCTACTTGTCTTGAGCCAGTCATGCCAAATGGATGGCCTATAGATATTGACCCTCCATCTAGATTGAGTTTTTCCATTGGAATACCAAGCTTGTCTCTGCAATAGACTACCTGCACTGCAAAGGCCTCATTAAGCTCCCAAATATCTATATCGTCCATTGAAAGATTATAGTTATTTAGGAGTTTTGGAACGGAGAAAACGGGACCTATACCCATTTCATCTGGTTCACATCCCATGGTTGTAAATCCTCTAAAATAAGCTAATGGCTTAAGACCAAGCTCAAGTGCTTTATCTTCAGACATTACCAAGGTAACAGATGCGCCATCTGATAATTGTGAAGAATTTCCAGCAGTAACCGATCCATTTTCTGGATCAAAGACTGGTTTTAAAGAAGCTAATCCATCAAGTGTTGTTTCTGGTCTATTGCATTCATCTTTTTCTACACAATAATCGATTTCTTTTGAATCGCCAGTTTCTTTATTCATAAGAAGCATTTTTGTTTCCATTGGAATAATTTCATCATCATATGCTCCAGCTTGCTGAGCTGCTGCTGTTCTCATTTGACTTTCAAAAGCATACTCGTCTTGAGCTTCCCTTGATACGTTATATCTTTTTGCAACCACTTCAGCTGTCATTCCCATCGGGTAATATATTCCTGGAGACTTTTCAGCAAGTCTTTCATTAACAAAATTATCCATATTTTGCTTTCCTTGCATCATAGAAATTGTTTCTGCTCCACCCGCAATAACTGTGTCATAGCAACCAGCCATAATTTGTGATGCTGCCATGGATATTGACTGCATTCCAGAAGAACAATATCTGTTTATAGTTGTTCCTCCAGTAGTTATGGGTAGATTAGAGAGAACCGCAGCATTTCTTCCAACATTATGCCCTTGAGCACCCTCAGGATTTCCACACCCCATTATGATATCTTCAACAGCTTCTGGAGGTAAATTGGGATTTCTTTCCAATGTTGCATTTATAATATGTGCCAACATTTCATCGGGCCTAGTCATATTAAATCCACCTCTAAATGACTTAGCTAGTCCTGTTCTAACACTATCTACTATCACAGCTGTTTTCATAATCTACTCCAAAATTTACTTTGTTATTCTAATCTATCATCCTGTTCTCTTAAAGCTTTATACCACTTGGGAATTATATCGATATTATTTTCTTTAGCTTTTTTAACAAGATAAGGAATACTAACGGGGCTAAAAGGTAAAACCACAAGTACGCCCATGCCTAAGCTTTTAAGTATCTCTGCAAGCTGTTTGTTAGCATCTTCTAGATCTTGTTCCGAAGCCTCACCCTCAAGATATTTAAGATATAAGTCCAACATTTTAGTGTTTTGTACATTTTCTTCTAGAAATGCATCTTTAAGCTTCAGTAGATATTTCCTATACTTGATCATTAAGAATTAATTAAAGTATTTATTATATGACAAGAAAAGAGAGAGCTTTAATAGTTAAAAAGATTTTAGGTAAAAAATATCCTAATCCGCCTATACCTCTCGATCACTTCAATAACTTTTCTTTTTTGATAGCCGTTCTACTCTCAGCTCAGTGTACTGATGAAAGAGTAAATCAAGTAACTCCTAAGTTATTTAAATTAGCAAAAACTCCTCTTGAAATGTCAAAACTTTCTGAAAAGAAAATATATTCTGTTATCAAGCCTTGCGGTCTAGGTCCCAAAAAATCAAAGGCAATAAAACAGTTATCAAAGATATTAGTTAAAGAGCATAACAGCAGAGTCCCCGAAACTTTTTATGAGTTAGAACGATTGCCAGGAGTTGGCCACAAAACTGCATCTGTTTTGATGAGTCAGGCTTTTGGTGAGCCTGCTTTTCCCGTAGATACTCATGTTCATAGGTTAGCTCAAAGATGGGGGCTTACTTCAGGAAAGAATGTAGTGCAAACAGAAAAAGATTTAAAAAAAGTATTCTCGCCTGAGGACTGGAATGATTTACATTTGCAGTTCATTTTTTGGGGAAGAGAATATTGTCAGGCTAGAGAATGCTTTGGATTAGAGTGTAAAATTTGTAAGCAAACATCGCCTAATAGAAAAAAAACTTTTACCCACAAAAAACCATAGTTCATTTAAAATGTATTTAATATTTACAAAATGTAACCTTCGATTTAGGAGAAACTTTAAAAATGTCCTTGCTTGATAAAAAATCTGACCTTAAAACTGATGCAATTTTTTCAAATAAAAAAGATATAGAACTTTATGATGCAGAGCTTTGGGAATCCTTTGAAAAGGAAATGGTAAGACAGGAAGAGCATATTGAACTTATAGCTTCAGAAAATTACGCAAGCCAAAGAGTGCTTCAGGCTCAGGGCTCAGTATTAACAAATAAATATGCTGAAGGGTATCCTGATAAAAGATATTATGGCGGCTGTGAATTTGTTGATATCGCTGAGAAATTAGCAATAGATAGAGCCAAAGAGCTTTTTAATGCGGATTATGCCAATGTTCAACCTCATTCTGGTTCCTCTGCAAATGCTGCTGCTTATTTAGCATTACTTGAGCCAAATGACGCAATACTTGGAATGAGTCTTGATCATGGAGGACACCTTACACATGGATCGAAAGTCAATTTTTCAGGAAGAAACTATGAGTCTTTTCAGTACGGTTTAAACCCTGAAACGCATGATATTGATTATGACCAAGTTCGTGATTTAGCAAAAAAACATAATCCGAAACTTATAATTGCTGGGTTTTCAGCTTTTTCTGGTTTAGTTGATTGGAGTATATTCAGAGAAATTGCAGATGAGGTTAATGCTTATTTCTTAGTAGATATGGCTCACATATCGGGACTTGTAGCGGCAGGTATGTATCCTTCACCTGTTCCGTATGCAGATGTTGTCACATCTACGACTCACAAAACACTTAGAGGTCCAAGGTCTGGGATTATTCTTGCAAGAGAGAATGAAGATATACAAAAAAAATTAAACTCCGCAGTTTTTCCAGGATCGCAAGGAGGACCTTTGATGCATGTTGTTGCTGCTAAAGCAGTTTGTTTTAAAGAAGCTCTTGAACCTGAATTTAAAACCTATATGTCTCAAGTTATTAGTAATGCTAAAACCATGGCGAAGACTATTATTGGAAGAGGAGTCGACATAGTAAAAGGTGGTACTGAAAATCATATGATTCTTGTCGATCTGAGAAATAAAGGCATCACAGGAAAGGACTCTGAATATAAACTTGGTTTAGCTAATATCACAGTAAATAAGAATGCTGTTCCAAATGATCCGCAGTCTCCATTTGTTACATCAGGAATAAGACTTGGAACACCTGCAGTTACAACAAGAGGCTTTAAGGAGGATGAAATTATTCAAATTTCAAATTGGATCTGCGATATAGTCCTTGATTTAGATGATGAGAAAAAAATTGAGGGAATTAAAAATAAAGCTCTGTCTTTATGCAAAGAATTCCCAGTATATAAGTAATGTATTGTCCTTTTTGCCAAGCAGAAGATACAAAAGTTGTTGACTCAAGGATATTTGCAGATGGTTCTCAAATAAGAAGAAGAAGAAAGTGTGATGTTTGCAACGCAAGATTTACAACATTTGAGGTTGCTGATCTAGCTCTTCCAAAGATTATTAAGAATGATGGGAAGCGACAAGAGTTTAATGGTTCTAAGTTAAAAAAGGGGATGCTAAGAGCCTTAGAAAAAAGACCTCTTTCGGCTGAGAAAACAGATGCCCTCTTTTCAAAGATCCTAAGTGATATAAGAGTGCTTGGAGAAAGAGAGATTCACTCTGAAAAAATAGGAGAAATTATGATGAATGCTCTTAAAGATGTTGATCAAGTTGCATATGTCAGATTTGCTTCTGTTTATAGAGATTTCCAAGATATCAGTGATTTTTCAGATGAAATAAAGTCACTTAGTAAAGAAGACAAGAAAAAGTCTAAAAAGAAATAATGCATGAAATTTTTTTAAAAAGGGCTATTGATCTTGCCCGTGAAGGAAAATATTTAACTAAACCTAATCCTATGGTTGGTTGCGTTATAGTCAAAGACAACGAAGTAATTGCAGAGGGGTATCATATGAAATATGGCTCTAATCATGCAGAAATAAATGCGCTTGAGGATCTTAATAAGAATAACAATATTTCCGAAGCAGAATTTAGACAGCTGACTTTATACTGCACGCTAGAGCCTTGCTGTCATCATGGTAAAACTGGTCCTTGTACAGATGCAATAATTAAGTCTGGTATTAAAAAAGTTGTAATCGGAATCAAAGATCCAAACCCAAAGGTTTCTGGATCTGGTATTAAACAATTAGAGGATAATGGTATTGAGGTTCTGTCTGGTTTTTTTGAAGAGGAATTGATTGAACTTAATAAACATTTCTTTTTCAAAAATACTTATAACAGGCCTTACATAGCAGTAAAAATTGCTTCCTCAGCAGATGGAATGTCTCACAGAAAAGATAATACATTTACTTGGATTACCTCTGAACAATCAAGAGATGATGTGCAAATTGTAAGAGCAGGATTTGATGCAATCCTTACTGGCGGCAATACACTCAGGAATGATAATCCTAGGATGAATGCTAGAGTTGATTTTGAAGTTAATCAGCCTCAAAAAATACTTTTAACTTCTCAAGAAATTAATAAAGAATCTAATTTCTTCAAAAGTGGAGATGTAATAATTAACCGCTCATCTGATTTAAACAAAGTAGTTACAGAGCTATCAAATACAGAAATAAATTCAATTTTAGTTGAAGCTGGTCCAAATTTAGTAAATGCCTTTCTGGATAACCATTTAGTTGATGAAATAATTATATATAAGTCTAATATTACATTAGGAAATGAAGGAGTTTCCTGGTTTGAAAATAAAACTATAGAAAGCTTAGGTTTTGATTTAAAATCCTCTCTTAAAATTAATGATGATAGCAAAGAAACTTATTTTAAAAGATCATGAATACAACAAAAGAAATCATTGATGACCTAAAAGAGGGGAAAATGGTAATCATCGTCGATGATGAAGATAGAGAGAATGAGGGCGACCTAGTTTGTGCAGCAGATAAAGTTAATTCAGATATTGTTAACTTTATGGCAAAGCATGGAAGAGGCTTAATATGTCTAACGCTTACCAAGGAAAAGTGCTCTATTCTTGGCTTAAAACAAATGACTGATTCAAATGAATCTAGTAATAAAACCGCTTTTACTGTCTCCATAGAGGCAAAAGAAGGCATAACTACAGGAATTTCTGCCCAAGACAGAGCTACAACCATTCTTGCAGCTGTTAACCCAGATGCAACTAAAAAAGACATTGCTCAACCTGGCCATGTTTTTCCTCTTCAAGCAATGGATGGTGGTGTTCTAGCAAGAGCTGGTCATACCGAAGCTTCTTGCGATCTTGCAGAGCTTGCAGGATATTCACCATCAGGTGTTATTTGTGAAATCATGAATGATGACGGCTCAATGGCAAGAAGAGACGATCTTATAGAGTTTGCTAAAAAACATAGTCTAAAGATTGGTACTATTGCTGATTTAATTGATTTTAGGCTGACAACTGAAGCAACTGTAAAGGAAGTTGAAAAAAGATTTGTTGAAACGGACTTTGGAGAATTTGAGTTAAGGATTTGGGAAGATATGCTAGAAAAAAACTTTCATTTTTCTTTATCGAAAGGTGATATACAAAATGTTGATGCCCCATTAGTCAGAGTCCAAACGCAAAGCGTTTTACAAGATACGTTAGCAATTAATGATCTTGGAAAGAAGTGGTCAGTTAGGAATTCCCTAGAAAAGATATCAAAATCAGAAGCAGGTGTGTTTGTCTTAATAAATCATAGAGATGCCAGTAGTTATTGGCTCTCTTTACTTGAAGGTAAAGAGCTAACTAAAAAAAGCAGAAGAGTTATTGGAGCTGGGTCTCAGATTTTAAGAGATCTGGGGCTCACAAAAATAAAAGTTTTAGGTACCCCAACTCAATATAATAATATTTCTGGATTTAATATTGAAATAGTAGGTTTTGAAAATGACTAAAAATGATGAAATCCTAATTATCTATACCAGTTGGTATACAGATTTTATTAATGAGATGACGGATGCGGCTTTGGAAAGATTGGAATCTGAAGATTGTATGATTAAATCTTTTAAAGCACCTGGATCACTTGAAATTCCAGCCTTAGCAAAAGCAAAGATTACTTCTAAAACAAAAGGAATTCTTGCTATAGGAATTGTTATTAAAGGTGAAACATCTCATTATGATTTGGTCAGTAATGAAACTTTCAGGTCACTGGGACAGCTGGCTCTTGATTATCCTGATATTTCAATAATAAATGGCGTAATTTGTGTAGATAACAAAGATCAACTTGAAAAAAGATATATCACTACAACGACAAATAATGCCAATGCTTTAATAGCTCTAATTAATGAAAAATCTAGCAAAACATAAAATAGCTGTTAAAACTAGGGAAGTCCTTGTTCAAGCAATTTATCAGCATTTATTTGAGAAAACTCCTTCTAAAGAAATAATAGAACAGTTCAAAAAAGAACATCGGCCTGAAAAAGTAGACTTCAAAAGATTTAAACTTTGTTTAGATGCGCTCATTAAAGACAGCGAGGCTATTGAAAAAACTATTTCAAAAAAAATGAAAATTAAAGAAAATGAAATTGAACTTGTTGATAAAGCAATCTTGTGTCTTGGCATAATAGAAATGAATAATGAAATGGCACCAAGAACTGTTGTCATTGATGAGTGTATAAGGTTAACAAAAAAGTTTTCTAACCCTGAATCATACAAATTTATAAATGCGAGTTTAGATAAAATTTAGCTGAGATAAATCTATAAATGTATGCTTTGCTCTCTAGAAGGTCCAACAGAGATTATGCTAACTTTGCAGTTAACAGCTTCCTCAATGAATTTTATATAATCTTTTAATTTTTTTGGAAGTTCATCATGTGAGCTGCATTGACTAGTATCCTCTTGCCATCCTTCGAATCTCTTATAGATCGGTAAGTTGTTGTCATCATAAGCTACGCAAACACTTATATTTTCAAAAGTATCAAGTACATCAGCTTTGGTCATACATAAACTGTCAACAGAATTTATAAAAATAGCCTTTTTTAAAGCAACAAGGTCGAGCCACCCACATCTTCTTGGCCTGCCGGTAGTTGCTCCAAATTCATTTCCTCGTTTAGCTATTTCTTCTCCATCATCATCGAAAAGCTCAGTTATAAATGGGCCTTCTCCAACTCTTGTTGCATATGCTTTAACAATTCCGATTACATTATTAATATGCTTTGGCCCTATTCCAAGACCTGATGAAACTCCACCTATTGTAGTGCTTGATGAAGTAACATAGGGATAGGTTCCATGATCAATATCAAGGAAAGTTCCCTGCGCACCCTCAAACAAAACCTCTTTTCCCTCTTCAGACCAATTCATTAATAAGTCTGTTGTATTGACTGAGAACGCTTCAGAAAAGTTTCTAAAAGATAGAAGATTATTTAGGATCTCTTCTTCAGAAAAGGGTTCTGCATCATAAAAATGCTCCAACAATTTATTATGAATCTTAATTAACCTTGAAACTTTTTTCCTTAATAAAGTCTCATCTTTTAAATCACCGAATCTTATTGCTCTTCGTCCAACCTTATCCTCATAGGCTGGTCCAATTCCTCTTCCTGTTGTACCAATAAATTCATCTTTATCTCTTACTTGATCAATCTTTATATGACTTGGGAGAATTAGTGGGCAGTTTTCACTTATATACAATCTATCACGTATTTCAACGCCAAATTTCTCTAATCCTTCAATTTCTTTTTTAATTGCTTCAAGAGATAGGACTACTCCATTTCCTATCAGGCATTTTACATTTTTATGAAGAACTCCTGATGGTATTAAATGAAGAACAGTTTGGACTCCATCTACTTTTATTGTGTGGCCAGCGTTATGACCACCTTGGAATCTGCATACTGCATAAACGCTTTCACTTAAGGCATCAACAATTTTTCCTTTTCCTTCGTCTCCCCATTGCAGACCAAGGATAAGGGTATTGTTAGACATTTTACTTTTCTTCGCCGGAAGAATCTTTGAAATATTTTAGGATCTCTTGATTTGAATCGATCAACATAACATCTGACTTATTGCTGAAAGCATCTGGTAGAAGTTCCATAGTTCTAATGAACTCATACCATTCTGGATCCTGATTATGAGCCTCAGCATAAATTGCAGCTGCAGTGGCCTCGCCCTCTCCTCTTAATTGCTGAGATAGCTTGTTTGCTTCAGCCAGGATTATTATCCTATCTTTGTCAGCAGATGCAGTGATTTCTCTTGATAACTCTTTACCTTCTGATCTTAACTCCTCTGCGAGTCTATTTCTTTCAGTCCTCATTCTTTCATAAACTGAATTACTTAACTCAGGCGGAAGATCTATTCTTTTAACCCTAAAATCAATAACTTCAATTCCAAGGTCAACTACAGATGTGGCTAAATTATCTCTCATTATTCTCATTAGCTCATCACGCTCACCCGAAACAACTTCAGTGACACTTCTCTTACCAAACTGGTTCTTTAATTCGAACTCAGTTCTTTGTCCTAGCAGATTGTTTAAATTATTAAAGCTTCCACCAGTAGCCTTATAAAAAAGGAGGACATTACTAATTTTATATTTAACGAATGAGTCAACTAATAAATATTTACTTTCATTTGTGAGAATTCTATCTGGATCCTCATCTAACGATCTAA
>CAXGZN010000018.1:0-10198 GCA_964014565.1 uncultured Gammaproteobacteria bacterium | reverse complement strand
CATGTTTACAGTGTAAACATTATGACAATTTATAACCAATTTTGCAAAAGCATTATTTTTGTTGGTTTTTTAGCCAATACTTTTCTTTATGCAGATCAGCAGATAGAGGTTCTTGAAATCAAGACATCTTCCTCTTATGAAGTCTCTAAAAAACTTCCTGGAGAACTTTTACCTTTTCAGCAATCTAAAATAGCTTTCGAGATAACTGGAAGAATTAAGTCTATATCCGTTGATATAGGAGATAAGGTAAACCAAGGTGATATTTTGGCTAAACTCGATGATAGTGAGATTAATGCAAACCTTGAGCAAGCAGTTGCAAAACTTGATTTGGCAGAACAAGTTCTTAAAAGATTCGAAGACCTCAAGCAAAAAGGTTTTATCTCTAATCAAGAATTTGATAATGCAAAGTCAGAATACTTAGTTGCAAAATCGCAGGTAAAGTTTTTCGAAGTTAAAAAAGCACAAACAGTCTTAAAGGCGCCATATGATGGTTTTATTCAGAATAGATTTGTAGATGAAGGAACTGTAATAAATGGAAGTAATCCAATCTTAGAAATACTCGACTCAAATCGAGTTGAGGCGCATGTTTCAATTCCTGAGAATCTTATAGATAGTCTTAAAATTTCTAAACAATATAGTTTTTTAATTGGTGAAGAAAAAGTAACTGGAAGATTAAAAAGATTAGCACCTATGTCTACAAGTGGCTCAAATAGCAGGTTAGCAATATTTGAATTTAACAAATTTTTTGTTCCAGGATCTTTGATTGATTTGGTTCTTAAAATTAGCAGAAATGAAAAAGGATTTTGGTTGCCAATAAATTCTCTTTCGCAATCAGAACAAGGTCTTTGGTCAGTCTATTCAATATCTGGTGATGAAAAAAGTACAGTTGAGAGAGACTTAGTTCAGGTTTTACATTTTGAAAATAACTATGCTTATGTGTCTGGAACTCTTAAAGACGGAGATTTAGTTGTTAAAGGTGGACTTTCCAAGATCATAGAAGGACAAACTCTAAAGTAAGATGACATTAATAAGAGTTTTCCTCGAAAGACCGAGAATGCTAATCCTATCCCTGATATTTTTTTTATTGGTTGGGTATTCTGGCTTTAATAATCTTCCAAGACAAGAAACTCCTGAGCTAGCTGAAAGGTGGGGACTGTTAATTCAGGTTTATCCAGGAACTTCACCAGAACAAATAGAAACTCAGGTGACTGAGGTTCTAGAAATTAAATTAAGAGAAATACCCGAGATTCGGAATCTTATTTCAAATATTACTCAGGGAGCGGCCTTTACTCTTGTTGAATTTAAAGATGAAGTTTCTTTTGACTTAATTGATAAGGTATGGAGTGAGGTACAAGACAAAATTGATCTCGCTAAACAAGAAATACCGGATGGCGTAAAAATAGAGTTAAGCAGAAATTCTGGGCCACCAATTTCAGCTCTCTACTCTATTCAGTGGACTGGAGATGTAGATCCTCCTTTAATATTGATGTCCAGATTAGCGGAGCAATTAAAGAGAAAATTAGCATATCTAGGCTCAACTGAAAAAGTTACTCTTCATGGTGAGACAAATGAAGAAATTGTTATTGAGGTTGATACACGGAAGTTATCAAACTTGGGTGTTTCCTTCCAAACACTTTCAAACTCTATAGCATCATTTGATAACAAAAGAGCTGTAGGATTAATTTCTAGCCAAGATGAAGAAATTTTGATTCGTTCAAAAGATAATCTAAGAACTATATCTCAACTAGAAGATATTCCTATAATCAAGAATAGGTCTCAGCTTATAAAACTTTCTGATATAGCAACTATTTCTCAAAGAGCTGTTACACCAATAGAAAGTTATTCGATTGTAGATGGAAAACCCTCAGTCATTGTTGAAGTTTCAGGCTCCTTTAACCAAAGAATAGATGAATATGTAAATAGGGCAAATAAAGTTGTTGAAGACTTTAGGCAAGGTTTACCCGAAGAAATAGCTGTGGTACCTATATATGAAGAATCCTATTACCTCGATAACAGATTTAGCGAGTTAACATCAAGTATTGGCTTTGCATTTATTTTAGTTCTTCTCTTAAGTGCATTTCTTCTTGGTTTAAGATCAGCAATACTTGTTGCTCTTATTCTTCCTTTAACTCTATCTGCTGTTTTATTTATTTGCCAACTTATCGGATTGCCCCTGCATCAAACTTCAATAACTGGAATGATAATTGCTTTAGGTCTTCTAATTGATAATGCAATTATAGTTGTAGAGGATTATAGATTCAGAAGGTTAGATGGACTCCCCTCAAAAAAAGCAATCTTTGCATCTGTTAAGCACTTATTGCTGCCTCTATCGGCAGCAACTGCAACAACGGCATTAGCATTCATGCCTATCGCTGTTGGAGAAGGTCCGAGTAATGAGTTTGTTGGAGGCATGGCTAAGACTTTAATAATGGCAGTCACATCATCACTTTTTTTGTCTTTAACGATAGTTCTGCCAACCTTGCACTATCTAGAGAAGATGCCTTTATTTAACTCTGACAATTTAAGTAAAGGTTACTCAAATGAGAAGCTATATAAAAAATATCAATCTTCACTAGTTTGGGCACTCTCCAAGCCAAGAAGAGCAATTATGATTTCTTTTTCAATGCCTCTAATTGGTTTCTTGTTATTTTCAACACTCGAAAGAGACTTTTTTCCTGCTAATGATAGAAATATGTTCCAAATAAGAATTGAGCTACCAAAAAACAGTTCAGTCAATGCAACAAAGGAAAAAGTTAATGATGTTAGAGAGCAACTTTCAAAATATGATTTCATAGAAAGGGATTTCTGGTTCGTTGGGAGAGCTTTGCCAAGAATCCTTTCAAACGTCGTTGGCGGCAATAGTGCTCTAGGCAACAACAATGAAGCAAATGCTATTTACTTCACCTCTAGTTACTGGAGTATGAAAAATAACATAGATATGATTGCAAAAGACCTCGTAAAAAATAATCCTGAAGTCCGAATCATTGTTGATCAATTTACATCTGGCCCACCAGTTTTTTCAGATATTGAATATAGGATTATGGGAGAGAATCAAGATATATTAACTGAACTTGGTGACAGGCTTGAGCTTATCTTAAGCAAGGCACCAGATGTTTATCTTACCCGGTCACAGTCAAATGAATATGAAACAAATTTAGAAATAGATTTTGATAATCCAAGTATTGCTTTTTCATCCAAAGATATGAATAGCCTTGTAAATGAAATTAATTTTGCTAGCAAAGGCATGATTGTCGGAACAATGCTTGATGGGAATAAAGAGTTACCAATTAGATTAAAGAGAGACACGGATGCAGCCTCTGACATCTCTCAAACCTCTCTTTTATCAGTTTCTGGTAGAAATGGAATCGAGTATATAGAAAATTTTTCAGATATTAAGCTGACAAGAAAGCTAGGTGGTTTTGCGAGATATAACGGAGAAAGAGAAAATGGAGTCAAAGCATGGATATGGCCGAGATCGCTGCCATCGGTCTCAGAGGCACTCTTGGAAGAAGACATAATAGAATTTAAAAAAAGTCTTCCTGAGGGATATAGACTCGAACAGGACGGTGAAGCAGCAAGCAGTGCTGAATCTAACTCTCAATTATTTGCGTCTGCTATTGTATTTTTCGTTTTAATATTGGTTGGTCTAGTTTTTGCACTTAATTCATTTAGACAAACACTTTTAATATCATCAGTTGCAGGCTTATGTATGGGCCTAGCACTTCTTGGTCTTGTTGTGGGTATGCAAAATTTTGGCTTCATTGGATTGGTAGGAGCCATTGGATTAGCAGGACTTGCAATCAATGATTCAATAGTTGTTCTGGCTGCCCTAAAGGAAGATTCAGAAAAAGGTAATTATGATTTGAAAGGAGTAATTCAAACTGTTACTAGAGCAACAAGACATATTATTACAACAACAGCTACAACAATTGGAGGCTTATTCCCCTTAATAGTCACAAGCATATTCTTCCAACCACTTGCATGGGCAATGTCAGTTGGCGTTATTGGCGCATCCTTAATAGCCCTATTTTATATTCCAGCTATGTTCATGATTTTGAAAAAAATACCTAGAACTATTTAATACATTTTTCAGAGCAGTAGGTATTTTTACCTTTTTTAACAGCTAAATCTTTTGAAACAAAAGTTCCGCAGCTAATACAGGAGTCCATATCATTTCTGGTAATGCGATTAACTTTTTTTGGTTTAATTAAATGTCTTATTAAAAAAAAGATTATTACCAATAAAGGAACAATTATTTTCAATTAGTTTGTTGCACCTGAGAGTATGGTTCCTCCGATAATTAGAGGAAGTGAATTTGGGAGTGGAATATTTTGAAGAAATGATCCACTTGAAGTTTCTGAGTTTGGTGGCGGTGGATTAAGTGCTATAAGTTTTTCAGTATCTTCAACAAGATCATTGTATCCAAGTTCTTCATAAGACGTTTTTAAGATTTGAAGCGCTCTATGATTTTGATTTGAGTTTGGGATATTTTCTAGAACATAAGATGCTCTTCTAATGGCAGCAACATAAGCTTTTCTAGTTACATAGTAATCAGCAGCTGCAAGCTCATTACTGGCAACGAGATTTCTTAAATAAATTAATCTTTGTTTTGCATATGGAGCATATTGACTATCTGGGAACCTTGTAAGGAATTCAGTTAATTCCGAAAATGCTAATTTGGCTCCTGAAACATCTCTTGACGAGAGATCAGTATTTGTGACTCTTGCTAATAGTCCAGCATCTCTTGTATAGCTTGAAAGACCCTTCATAAAATATGCATAGTCAATATTGGGATGTCTTGGATGCAGCCTAATAAATCTTTCTGCAGCTGAATGTGCAGCCTCAGTTTCTCCATTCATGAAATAACAGTAGACTAGTTCAACTTGGGCTTGCTCAGCATATTTTCCAAAAGGATATTGTGTTTCTATTCTCTGCAGTGACTCAATTGCACCAAAATAATTATTAACCTTCATTCTTCTTTGTGCTGTATCGTAATAGACCTTTTCTGGCCTCTCGATTTCAACTTCATCCTTACTGCATGATGTGATGAAAAAAGCACATGCTAAAACTAGAGGTAGAGACAAAATATTTTTTAGATTTCTATTCATGGGTGTTATTTTACTCTAATATTTGATTATAAATCTTAAAAAAAGTTCATTATGTCAACAACAAAAAAAGTTTCAAAGGATTTAATAAATTTGAGACTTGATAAAGCAACCTCAGTTTTATTCGAAGAGTTTTCAAGAACCAAATTAAAAGAGTGGATTTTGAATGGAAACATTCTTTTAAATGGCGAAATTGCTTCTCCAAGAGAAAAGGTAAGTCTTGATGATGAAATCGAAGTAAACCCAGTAAATGAAGTTTCAACAGAATGGTATCCTGAAAATATTGATTTTAGTGTGTTGCATGAGACTAATGATTTTTTGATAGTTGATAAACCCGTAAATCTTGTAATACATCCTGGAGCTGGTATCTCTAGCGGAACATTAGCCAATGGTTTACTTTTCAAGTTCCCTAAACTTGAAGAACTTCCAAGAGCCGGAATAGTTCATCGTCTGGATAAAGATACTTCTGGATTATTAGTTGTGGCCAAGAATGAGAAATTTAGACTTTATTTTATAGATCTTCTTCAATCTAGAAAGGTTAAGAAGAACTACAGGGCTTTGGTGATTGGGACGCTTAGAGGAAATCTTGAAATAGATATACCTATTGGAAGGGATAAAAATAATAGAACTAAAATGACATGTAGAGAAGATGGAAAAGATGCTATCACCCATGTAAAGAGTATTGATAGTTATGGAGGTTATTCGCTGCTTGATGTCGAGATAGAAACTGGTAGAACTCATCAAATAAGAACTCATTTAGCTCATAAGAAGCTCCCTATAATTGGAGACAAGACCTACAATACAAGAAAAATTATTGCCAAAGATACCCCAGATGAACTTAAAGATTTCATAAGATCTTTTCCAAGACAAGCCCTGCATGCGCATAAAATAGGATTTAAATTGCCAGATAGTGAAGATTTCATTGTTTTTGAAAGCAAGATTCCAAGAGATTTTAAAGAATTGATAACAACTTTGGAAAAATTTAATATTTCTTAAATGTTCTAAAAAGCTTGTTTTCGCAAGCGATTTTAATGTATAAACCTCAAGCTAAAAGTTTTTTATTATGAAAATTGCAGGAAACGACATTTTAATTCAGTCCCTAATAAAAGAGGGAGTGGAATATATCTTTGGTTACCCTGGGGGTGCTGCTCTTCATATCTATGATTCAATCTTTAATCAAAAAGAAATGCAACATATTTTAGTAAGGCATGAGCAAGGTGCAACACATGCTGCTGATGGCTACGCTCGAGCAACAGGGAAACCTGGAGTTGTTCTTGTTACATCTGGACCAGGTGCAACAAATGCTATTACAGGTATTGCAACAGCATTCATGGATTCAATACCAATGGTTATTATATCTGGTCAGGTGCAAAGTCATTTGATTGGTACTGATGCCTTTCAAGAGACAGACATGATAGGTGTATCAAGACCAATTGTTAAGCATAGTTTTACCGTAGACAAACAAGAGAATATTGCAAATATAGTTGCTGAAGCTTTTCATATTGCAACATCAGGAAGACAAGGTCCCGTACTTATCGATGTTCCTAAAGATTTAACAAATCCAGATGATTTATTTGATTTTGTCTATCCTGATAAGGTTTATATAAGATCTTACAATCCACCCACTAAGCCAGAAAATCATCAGGTATCTCGTGCTGTAGATGCCATTCTTGCTTCAGAAAGGCCTGTTATTTATGCAGGAGGCGGAACTATTTCAAGTAATGCTTCTAAAGAGCTTAGGGAACTAAATGATTTAATAGATGCTCCTGTAACAAATACACTTATGGGTTTAGGCGTATTCCCAGGCACACATAAGAGATTCTTGGGAATGCTTGGGATGCATGGAACCTATCAGGCAAATATGGCTATGCATAATGCTGATCTGATAATTGCCCTTGGCGCAAGATTTGATGACAGGATTACGAATGCACCTGATAAATTTGCTCCAAGAGCTAAAGTTATTCATTTTGATGTCGATCATTCTTCAGTCTCAAAAATTATCGAAGCAGATATTGCTGTTTTTGGCCAAATAAAAGATTCATTACAAGCTATAAATAATCATCTTAGGACTAAAATAGATGAAATTGATAAGGAGAAACTTGCTCCATGGCACCAACAGATAAGTGATTGGAAAGAAAAGCATGGCCTTAACCATGACTTATATAAGACCGAAGATGACAGCGCGCCAATTTTGCCACAAGCAGCTATTCAGCACATATATCAAGAATCTCAAGGAAAGGCATTTGTTACTTCAGATGTTGGTCAGCACCAGATGTTTGCTGCTCAGTATTATCACTTTGATAAACCAAGAAAGTGGATAAATTCTGGCGGTCTTGGAACTATGGGATTTGGTCTTCCCTCAGCAATGGGAGTTAAATTGGCTTATCCAGATGAAGAAGTAATTTGCATCACTGGAGAAGGAAGTATCCAAATGTGCATTCAAGAACTCTCAACATGCTCTCAATACAAACTACCAATTAAAATATTTAATATAAATAATCTGGCTCTTGGTATGGTAAAGCAGTGGCAAGATATGAACTATGATGGAAGACATTCCTCAATCAGTTATGAAGACTCTCTTCCAGATTTTGTTGGACTTGCTGAGTCCTATGGTCATGTTGGAATTAAAATAACTAAAAACTCAGAACTTAAAAAAGGAATAGCAAAAGCTCTATCGATAAAGGATAGGTTAGTTTTTGTTGATATTTATGTTGATCCTGATGAGCATGTTTACCCTATGCAAGTTGCAAATGGGAGCCTCAAAGATTTATGGCTTAGTAAAGGAGAAAAAACATGATCCAAAGAAAGCTCACTCTCGTTATGGAAAACAAGCCAGGCGCATTAGCAAGGGTCGTTGGTCTTTTCCATCAAAGAGGTTACAACATCGACAGCTTGCATGTAGATCCTATTGAGGACTTTGGACCCTTTAGGTTTATTGAAGATGAGCTAGGTATTAAATTCCAAGTTGGTGAGGTCTCTAGACTTACAATTCGAACAACAGTTGGAGATAAGCTTATGCGACAAATTTTAAGACAAATTAATAAACTCATTGAAGTCATTGCCGTCAGTGATGAAGAAAGCACATACTTAAAAGGGATATTAAGAAATGAAAATCTACTATGATGAAGATGCTAACTTAGACATCATTAAAAATCTAAAGGTAACCATAATAGGGTATGGGTCGCAGGGGCATGCGCATGCAAATAATTTACATGATTCAGGAGTGGATATTACAGTTGGTCTAAGAGAGGGATCAGCCTCATGGGAAAAGGCAAAATCTGCTGGCTTAAAAGTTTCAAGCGTAGAAGACTCAGTTAAAGGCTCTGATTTTGTAATGATCCTCGCACCAGATGAGTTTCAAAGCGATTTGTACTCAAAAAAAATAGAGCCAAATCTCAAGGAGGGTGTCATTTTAGCTTTTGCACACGGATTTAATATCCATTTTGGCAAGATCAAACCTACCGATGATATAAGCGTAGTTATGATTGCACCAAAAGGTCCGGGACACACTGTAAGAAGTACATATATGTCTGGAGGAGGAGTCCCATCTTTAATTGCAATATATAGAGATTCTATTTCTGCAAAAGACTTTAATGCAAAAGATGTCGCACTCTCATATGCAAAAGCAAATGGTGGAACTAGAGCAGGTGTTCTAGAGACTTCTTTTAGAGAAGAAACCGAAACAGATTTGTTTGGGGAGCAAGCTGTCCTATGTGGAGGGATGACAGCATTAATCAAAGCTGGCTATGAAACATTAGTAGAAGCTGGCTATAGCCCCGAGATGGCATATTTTGAATGCTTGCATGAAACAAAATTAATTGTTGATCTTCTTCATGAGGGGGGAATCTCTAATATGCATTATTCAATATCTAATACTGCAGAGTTTGGTGATTACTTAACAGGTCCAAGGATCATTACTGAAGAAACAAAAAAAGAAATGAAAAAAGTCCTTGAAGACATACAATCAGGTGATTTTGCAGATAAGTTTCTTGACGATTGTCGTCAAAGCAACGATGGAAGTGGCGGCCCTTTTTTGAAAAATAATCGAGAAAAAACTAAGGAACACTCTATAGAATCTGTTGGAAAAGAACTGCGATCTAAGATGAAGTTTTTGAGCGAAAAAAAGCTTGTTGATAAAGATAAAAATTAACTGAAAAAAGTGTTTCCTTTTATCATAAATTACGTGTAGAATTCACCTTCCGGCCAAGAGCCGGCTGTTCTTTAAACATATTTGGTTACTCGTGTGGGTGTTCAAAATACGAGAAAATTATAAAAAACTTTGTCACAGTTTTTAAACGTGACACATTGATCATAATTGAAGAGTTTGATCATGGCTCAGATTGAACGCTGGCGGTAGGCTTAACACATGCAAGTCGTGCGAGAAAGTATCTTCGGATATGAGTAGAGCGGCGGACGGGTGAGTAACGCGTAGGAATCTACCTAGTAGAAGGGGATAGCCCGAGGAAACTCGGATTAATACCGTATACCTCCTTAGGGAGAAAGAGGGCCTCTCTTGATGCTCTCGCTATTAGATGAGCCTGCGTAAGATTAGCTTGTTGGTGAGGTAATGGCTCACCAAGGCGACGATCTTTAGCTGGTCTGAGAGGACGATCAGCCACATTGGGACTGAGACACGGCCCAGACTCCTACGGGAGGCAGCAGTGGGGAATATTGGACAATGGGCGCAAGCCTGATCCAGCCATACCGCGTGTGTGAAGAAGGCCCTAGGGTTGTAAAGCACTTTAAGTTGGGAAGAAAAGTTATTGGTTAATACCCAATAACCGTGACATTACCTTCAGAATAAGGACCGGCTAATTCCGTGCCAGCAGCCGCGGTAATACGGAAGGTCCAAGCGTTAATCGGAATTACTGGGCGTAAAGCGCGCGTAGGTGGTTTTTTAAGTTGGATGTGAAAGCCCTGGGCTCAACCTAGGAACTGCATCCAAAACTAGATGACTAGAGTACGAAAGAGGGAAGTAGAATTCACAGTGTAGCGGTGGAATGCGTAGATATTGTGAAGAATACCAATGGCGAAGGCAGCCTCCTGGATCTGTACTGACACTGAGGTGCGAAAGCGTGGGTAGCGAACAGGAT
>CAXGZN010000017.1:0-11263 GCA_964014565.1 uncultured Gammaproteobacteria bacterium | reverse complement strand
ATCATGGAGATGATGAGCATGGTGATGAAGAAGAAGGTCATGATGAGCATGAAGGTGAAAGAATCTTTTCAACTACTGACTCTGATAAATTTGCTATTCGAGGCTCAGTCGCAGTTGATAATGATCTAGTTAAAAACGTAGACTTTTTCTTCCAAGATTCAGACTATTCTCATACTGAGCAGCATGCTGAGGAAGAGCATGGTGATGAAGATCATGGTGATGAAGATCATGATGATCATGGACATGGTGAAGAGGGTCCAACCACTTTCACAAATGATTCTTCAGAATATGGAATGGTTTTTGATTTATCAAATGATCTTATGACTCAAAAAGTATCTTTAAATGTTTCTGATGAGACAGTCTCAATAGTTGGGGAAGAAGCTTTTATGAACCCTGCTGATAGAGAAGAGTTAACTCTTGGTTATTTTGCAAGAAGAGATTTTGATCTATTTGAATTAAGTTTTGGGGTTCGCTATGACCAAATAGATACTAGTGGTTCTGTAACTGGTCATCATGAAGAAGATCATCATGATGAGGACGAAGATCATGATGAGCACGAAGAAGAGGAAGAAACAGAAAACTATTCCTTTAGCTCAAACAATGTAAGCTTTGCAATCGATCTATGTAGACCAATCAATGATAATTGGGATCTAAATTTTGGTTACTCAAGTGTTGAGCGAGCTCCATCAGTTGTTGAGCTTTTCATGAATGGTCCACATTTGGCAACAGGCAGATTTGAGACTGGAGATGTAAATCTGTCAACTGAGACATCTAATAACATAGATATTGCTCTTAGCTATGAGAGCGATAACTTCTATGCTACAGCAACAATATTCAGAAATGATGTTGATAATTATGTTTATCTAATGGATATTCATGATGAAGATGATCACGACGATCACATGGGAGCCATGAGTGAGGATGATGATCACGACGACCATGATGAGCATGGACATGCTGAAGGATTAATTGAAGCAAATTACATGCAGCAAAATGCTGAGCTAGATGGATATGAACTTGAAATTGGAAGAATCTTTAACCTTGATAATGGTGATTTAGAGGTTTCTTTTGGAAGAGATGTCGTTAATGGAACTTTAGCTGATGGAATGAACATTCCAAGACTAAGCCCAGCTAGAAATATTTATTCAGTAAAATATTTTGCAAACGACTACCTCTTTGATCTAAGTTTTAAAGATGTTGATGATCAAACAGATGTGGCTGAAGAAGAGACTCCAACAATGGGGTATCAAATGTTAGATACAAAACTTGTAAAAACATTTGATTTAAATGGTAACTCTCTCAGAGTTTCTGTTTTTGCAAATAATCTTCTTGATGAGGTTGCAAGAAATCATTCTTCATTTGTTAAAAATCAAGTTCCTCTTCCTGGAAGGAATTATGGAATTAGGTTTAACTTAACTTTTTAAGATCTAAGCATTAATTAAAAGCCCCTTTTTAGGGGCTTTTTTATTTATAATGCTCATATCCAGACAAAATTTAATGAGCAAAAAATATATTCTTTCTCTCTTAACTTCATTCATATTTTTGTTTCAACTTATTGAAGCAGATATTGAAGAGGTGGTTGTAACAGGGAGTCTAATCAAAGTACTAGAAGATGATTCATCTCCAATAGAAGTAATAACTTCTAAAGAATACGATCAATTGAATATAACTAATGTTGCCGAGATAAGTAAGTATTTAAATATAAGTTCAGGCTCAAGATTTCAATCCAACGCTCTAGAGGGTGTTGATCAAGGGATGGCCTCACTAACTTTAAGAGGTCTTGAGCAAGCCTCAACCCTAATATTAATTAATTCTAAAAGACATACATTTGCCGGAACGCCTTCAAATGAAGGCGAAGGATATATTGATATAAATATAGTCCCGGAGATAGCTTTACAAAGAACAGAGATATTGAAGGAAGGAGCAACATCAACTTATGGATCAGATGCAATTGCCGGAGTTGTTAATTTTATAACCTATCGAGAGTTTGACGGTTTGCGGGTCAAAGCTGGAAGACAGTCTACGTCGAACTATGATCAAAATGATGAAACTATTGGATTGCTTTATGGTGGGAAATTAAGAAATATTAATTATGTTATTGGGCATAACAGATTAGAAAGATCGCCTCTCTCAGCCAGGGAAATACCCGGTATAGCAGAGCTTGGGTTAAGTGGTCTCGGTAAAACTTTTAAACTTTTAGGTCCAGATACTGTTGAATCAGGAATTTATGCTGGAGATTATCCAAATCAAACAACATTTGTGCCCGATCCAAACTGTGAAAGTAATGGAGGCATTCTTGATGGATCATTTTGTAGGTTTCTTTATGGCGAAAGATTCAATATCGTAAATGATGAAAGCCATAAGAAAAACTATATAAATCTCTATTCAGATAATAATTTAGTAGATATAAATTTCACCTATATATCTTCAAATGTGAAAGTAAATGATAATCCCCAATCACCCTCCTACCCTGCACTTCCTTTTCTATCTCGTAGCATCCTGCCTGGTGAAGGTGGAAGTCCATTTAATGTTCCAGTTGTTTGGTATGGAAGACCGCTTGGAGCTGAATACGAATCTCCCTACTCTCCAAAAGATATCGAGCAAAAACATTTTGGGGTTACTGCATACTTTGAGTTAGCTAATCAAACAGAGGCTGAAATTTCGATAACCAAAAGTGACCACTCAAATTTTCATTATAGGCCCGACATTATTGATTCAAGATTCTTAGCTGCAATACAAGGAAATGGTGGTCCTGAAGGAGATGAAATGTGGAATATATTTGACTCTTCGCAAAACTCTCAATCACTAATAGATTTTGTAAGGGGTGCTGAGGTATCAAATAAAAGCGCTGATCTGCTCAGTCTTAATGGTATTTTTAGAGCAGAAACTAAAAACATTAAATATGCTTATGGATTTCAAATTAATAATGAGAATCTCGATATATTTTATGACGAAATAAGCCGAGCTGAATTTGATGCCGACGGAAAGCTCATCAAAACAGCTGACCTCTTCTTTCTTGGCGGAGGCAAAAATGTATCAAAAAGCAGAAATGGTAAGGCCCTTTTTGTTGAGGCTGAAAGGAGATTTCTTGAAGCACTTGATATCAGAATTGCAGGACGTTACGAGGAGATGAAAAACGAATCATCATTCGACCCAAAACTATCAATGAAATACCAATTTAATGATTCTTTGACGTTAAGATTCTCAAGGGGAAGTGCATTTTCAGCCCCATCTATGGCTCAAATGTTTTCTAGCCAAATTAATCTTGGTAGTGTAAGAGATATCGATGACTCAGTATTTGTTAGGCAAGCTTCGATCGGTAATCCTGACTTAAAACCTTCTACATCATCTAATCAAAATTTTGGATTAATTTTCCAAAAAGACAGTTATAAGCTTTCAATCGATTACTGGGAAGTTGATTACGATGATCGTATTGAAGTTGAAAGCGCTCAAGCACTGTTAACTCAAGATCCCTTTGGCCCAAGTATCACAAGAAATGAATTTGGTGATCTTATTGGTGTGACAACGACATATTTCAATGAGGAAAATACAAAGATAAGTGGTACAGACTTTCAATTTGACTATGTATTTGAGTTAAATAACTACTCGCCGATAAGTCTAAGAGTTAAAGGAACTATATTTGATGAATTCTTGACACCGCAAATTACTGCAGATGGCTTATCAAAGATGACTAATAGGGTTGGTAAATTTAATTACGATTCTCATACCCATTCTCTTCCAAAAAAACGTCTGAATGCTTTTATGGACTGGGAGCACAATGGTTATCTTTTGAGCTTAATTACTAGATATATAGATGGATATACCAATGAGCGACCTATTACAGGTCTTGGAGCAAGTCTAGGATACGAAAATAAAGTTGATTCCTTTTTGGTGTTTGATATCTCAGCAAGAAGATCAATAGATCTCGATGAGGGTAATATCAATTTTGGTATTGCGATAATTAATGCGCTGGATGAATCTGCTCCTAGATTGTATGATGCTCCCGATTTCAGCTTTGATACAAGAGTTCATGATCCTCGTGGAAGACTTGTTAATCTAAATCTGGAATATAATTTTTAACTTCGGAATAGTAAGAGCAAATTAGTGAATTTCCTAGAATACTCTATTGATCAAATCTTAGAAGAAAATCAAATTCCTCATACTTGGTCCAAATCAGTTAAAAATGAGGTTATTGGGTTACAGCTTGAAAAAAATATAGATAGAAAAGATTTATCAGAGGCAGATTTTGTAACTATTGATGGGAAGGACGCAAAAGATTTTGATGATGCAGTCCTCTGCAAAAAATTAAAGACAGGATATAAATTATCAGTTGCAATAGCTGATGTCAGTAGCCTTGTTAGGCCAGGGAGTGAAATAGACAAGGCAGCAAAAGAAAGAGGAACTTCTATTTATTTTCCAAATACTGTTATACCCATGTTGCCGGAAGAAATAAGTAATGATTTATGTTCTCTTGTGCCAAATAAAATCAGAAATGTTGTTGTTTCAGACATTACTTTTGATGCTGATGGTGAGATTAAAGATTATGATTTTTATGAAGCTAAGATTGAATCAAAATACAGGCTGACATATGCAGAGGTTGAAGAAGCTATTCTGGGAAAGAAGAAGATTGGTTCAACAAGTGCTAATGATTCTATCAATGCTCTTAAAGAGTTAACAATCACCCTTCTTGATAAACGCGCTAAAAGGAATGCTTTAGAAATTGAATCAAGTGAACCAATATTGAAAATAAATAATATAGGAGAAGTTGAGGCAATAAACCTTTCTAGGAGAATGTTTGCCCATCAGATGATTGAAGAAGCCATGATAGCCGCAAATATATGCGCGATCATGTTCGTAAAAAATTCATTAGAGATATCAATAAATAGATTTCATGATAAGCCAGATGCAGATAAGTTATTGGCACTATTTGAAAAGTTTCAAAGCTTTGGATTGAAGAGATCTGATGATCCAATAATTTTGCTACAACGATGTATTGAGATTGCAAAAAGAAGTGAAAATGCAACTTCTCTTCAAAGTCTTATTTTGCAAGGTCTTCCAAGAGCGATTTATTCTTCAAAAAAATCTGGGCACTTCGGCCTTCAGCTTGAGGAATATTCTCATTTCACATCTCCGATAAGAAGATATCCAGATCTAATAATTCACAGACTCATAAAATCAATCTTAAAGAAAGAAAAAGTACATTTTGATGAAGAAGTTTTCGAGGAAGAATGCGGAAACTTATCTGATTTAGAAAAAAGAGCTGAAAAATCATCCAGGCAAGTAACTCAGCAATTAATTTGTTTTTTCTTAAAAGATAAAGTTGGAAATGTCATGCCAGCAAGAGTAGTTGGCGTAACTCATTTTGGAGTGTTTTGTGAATTAGAAGGTTTCTTTGTCTCAGGATTAATACACGTATCAGACCTTAAAGATGATCATTATGTATATAGTGAGAGAAATAATATACTGAAAGGTAAAAGATCTGGTAAAACATTCAAGATAGGAGATCAATTCAATGCAAGGATTGATGCAGTTATTCCAGAAGAAAGAAAAATAATATTGTCTAAAAATAAATAATGAAAAGTGACAACAAAATAAGAGAAGGCTTTCATTCAATTGAAATTCTTCTAAAAAATAAGCCAGAAGTTATTAAAAAAGTTATTGTTCCTGAGGCAAGAGAGGATGCAAGAATACTTAAATTGCTTCAAGCATGCTCTGATAATGATGTTGCTGTGGAAAGATCAAAAAAAATTAAAAAAAATCCACAAGCGATTGTATCTTCAATGGATATTGGTGATCTAAAAGATCTAAAAAATTATTTAGAAAACCTCTCTAATTGCGTCCCAACATTTGTGGTATTAGATAATGTAATTGATCCAAGAAATATGGGTGCAATCATGAGGTCTTCTGCAATTTATGGGGTAGATGGAATTATTGTTAACAAAAATCATTGTTCTCCCCTAACAGAAGTTGTTCATAGGACATCTAGCGGCGGCTCAGATTTACTAAAGATTTATATGGTTTCAAATCTAATAAACTGTGTTAAGGCGCTTCAAGATTTCGGGATCGAAGTAATTGGCTTAAGTGAACATTCTGATCAAACAATTGATCAACTTAGTTTATCTGGAACAGCGCTTGTATTGGGATCTGAAGAAAAAGGCATAAGAGAAAAAACGCTCTCAAATTGTGATCATAAAGTAAATTTAGTTAGAAATGATAAAATAAACAGCTTAAATGTTGCTGTTGCAGCAGGAATAGCCTTAAGTGAAATAAAAAAAATTAATGGCTAGAAAATATATATTAGATTAGACTTGATCAATGCTTAAACAAAGGACACTTAGAAATTCCATAAAGGCTTCAGGAATAGGACTTCATTCCGGTAAACAAGTTAATATTGAACTCCATCCAGCTGATGCAAATACTGGAATTAGGTTCGTAAGGACTGATCTAGAACCACATCTTGAAATTCATGCTACTGCTAGAGAAGTTGGTTTCACAACATTATCTACTACACTAGGGTCAGGCGAACATAAAATATCAACAATAGAGCACCTCTTATCAGCAATTGCGGGACTTGGCATAGATAATTGTCTTATTGAAGTTGATGGCCCTGAAATGCCTATCATGGATGGAAGCGCAGGACCTTTTGTTTTTCTTCTTCAAGCTGCAGGTATTGCTGACCAAGATGAAAAAAAGAAATTTATAAAAGTTTTAAAAGAAGTAAGAGTTGAGCGAGACGATGCATACGCATTTATAAAACCATTTGATGGCTTTAAGGTTTCATTTTCAATTGATTTCAATCATCCAGTACAAAGAAGATTCCCTGCTGAATCAACAATCGATTTTTCATCGACCTCTTTTGTAAGAGAGGTTTGTAGAGCAAGAACTTTTGGTTTTAATAAAGATGTTGAGATGTTACAAAAAAATAATCTAGCTTTAGGCGCTAGTGTTGCAAATGCAATTAATATTGGAGAGGAAGAAATTATCAATGAAGAAGGTCTTCGCTTTGATGATGAGTTTGTGAAACACAAGATTCTTGATGCAATTGGAGATCTTTATCTGCTTGGTCATAATCTTATTGGGCAGTATGTTGGATATAAATCAGGTCATGCATTAAATAATAGTTTACTGAGAAAGATCAGCGAAACAGATGATGCTTTTGAGATAATTGAGTTTGATAATATTGACGAGGCTCCAATTTCATATGTAAGGCCGCCTTTCGAAGGTCTCTAGAATAAAAACATGTTCGGTTTTATTGGCAAAATCTTTGGGACGAGTAACGATAGAAATCTGAAAAGAATGCAAAAGTTTGTTGATGCAATCAACAGCTTAGATGAAGATTATAGCTCCAAAGAAGATAGCTTCTTTAGTGAATTAAAATCAGATTTATCTAAAAAGTTCTCCCAAAATAATGACTTGTACTCGATACTCCCTGAAGCTTTTGCTGCTGTAAGAGAGGCTGGCAAAAGAACTATTGGTCTCAGGCATTTCGATGCTCAAATGCTTGGTGGAATTGCTCTTGCAGAGGGAAATATAGCTGAGATGAAGACTGGTGAAGGAAAGACACTTGTCGCTACGCTCCCAACTTTCCTTAATTCTGCAATGGGTAATAAAGTTATCTTGGTTACTGTAAATGACTATCTTGCAAAAAGGGATGCAGAATGGATGCGCCCTATTTATGAATTCTTAGGTCTTTCTGTAGGTGTTATTTATTCTGGTCAAGAATTAAGTGAGAAAGCAGCAGCCTATAGCTGCGATGTCATATATGCCACAAATAATGAACTTGGATTTGATTATTTAAGAGATAATATGGCTCTCAGAGCAGAGGATAGAGTTCAGTGCTCGCTTGATTTTGCAATTGTCGATGAAGTTGATTCAATTTTGATTGATGAGGCAAGAACACCTCTTATTATCTCTGGTCCGAGCAATGAAAGCTCAGAGATTTATTCACATATTAAGTCAATTGTTCCCAAACTAAAGAGGCAGTTAAGAGAAGAGACTGAAGAAGAGCCATTAGAGGAGAGTGAAATTGGTCACTATATAATTGATGAAAAAAATAGAAATATTGATCTAACAGATGAAGGTTATATGTTAGTTGAGTCTCTGTTGGAGGATATGGACATATTATCTAGTTCTGGAAATCTCTATTCTGTATCAAATATAAAGATAATGAGATTTGTTCAAGCCACATTAAGAGCAAACTTTTTATATAACAGAGATGTTCACTATCTTGTAAGAAATGGTGAAGTAGTCTTGATTGATGAGCATACGGGAAGAAGTATGCCAGGCAGGAGAATATCTGAGGGTGTTCATCAAGCACTTGAATGTAAGGAAAATGTAACTATTCAGAGAGAATCGCAAACTCTTGCATCTACTACTTTCCAGAACTTCTTTAGGCTTTTTGATACCTTATCTGGAATGACAGGTACTGCTGATACTGAGGCATTAGAATTCAATCAGATCTATGGTCTTAATGTTGTTGTAATACCAACAAATAAAAAAATGATCAGAGATGATCAGGATGATCTGGTTTTCCTTTCTAAAGCTGCAAAGTATAAAGCTCTCATAAAAAAGATCGAGGAACTTAGAGAAAGTCATGTTCCGGTTCTCGTTGGAACAGTTTCAGTTGAGTCCTCTGAAGAAGTTTCAAATCTGCTTAAAAAGAAAAATATTCCTCATCAGGTTTTAAATGCCAAGCAGCACGAAAGGGAAGCAGAAGTAATTGCAAATGCAGGAAAACCAGGAGTTGTTACGATTGCTACCAATATGGCGGGTCGAGGAACAGACATTGTTCTTGGAGGTAAAAAAGAGGATAACGCAGAATGGGAATCCAATCATGAAGCAGTCTTGGATGCAGGTGGTCTATGTATATTGGGTACTGAGAGGCATGAGTCTAGGAGAATAGATAATCAGCTTCGTGGACGTTCTGGAAGACAAGGAGATCCAGGCAGTTCTCAGTTTTTCCTTTCTTTAGAGGATGATCTCTTAAGGCTTTTCATTACAGATAGTAGGAGAGCGCTATTCGAGAGAATAGGAATGGGTGACGATCACATTGAGCACAAAATGCTTTCGCGCGGAATTGAGAATGCACAAAAGCGCATAGAAAACCGTAATTTTGATATTCGAAAAAACTTACTTGAATATGACGATGTTGCTAATGATCAAAGGACCGCAATTTATGCTCTTAGAAATGATTTGCTCGAAGAAGACAATATTGAAGAAACAATCCAGGGGCTAATTGAGGAAAGCTTTGAGAATTCAATATATTCCTTTATTCCATTTGAATCAGTTGAATCGCAATGGAAAACTTCAGAACTTGATCAATTCCTAAAAGAGAGTTTTCAGTTCAATAAAGAGTTTAAGCCCATCATAGAAAATGATAAGTCTTTAGGTGTTGAAGAAATTAAAAATCTTATTATTTCTGAAGCTAAAGATATGTATAAATCAAAATTTGAACATATCGGCGAGCAAAGGAAGCTTTTAGAAAAACAAATCATGCTACAGGTACTTGATGTTCACTGGAAGGAGCATCTAGCAGAAATGGATCATCTACGACAAAGTGTAGGACTGAGAGCTTATGCCCAAAAGAATCCTAAGAACGAATACAAGAGAGAAGCTTTTAATATGTTTGAGAATATGCTGGATGAGATAAATTCTGAAACTGTAAGAATCTTATTCAATATTCAAATTGCTACTAAAGAAGAAATAGAAAAGATTGAAAAAGATAATCTTAAAAATGCTGAAAAAAATCTGGAGCTGAAAAAGAACGAAGACCCATCTCAGATTGCTCAAAGTCCTGAAAAACATCATAAAGCTGAACAAGTCATAGCATCAGAAAAGATTGGAAGGAATGAGCTTGTAAAAATAACTAATGGTGAAGAAACAAAAGAGATAAAGTATAAAAAAGCTAAGTCATTAATCGAGACTGGTGGATGGAGAATAATTTAAGAAGAAAACATAGCAGCATTGCTATAACACCTGACCTCTCCCTTGAAAATATAAGTTCATATATAAATAATCTTGAATTAATAAGAAGCAATGCTCATAAAGTTGATTTTCTTATAATCCGAAATAAATCCTTGGATAGAGACGGGTATAAAAAATTAGCCGAAAGAATAATGGAATCATTAAATGGGAAAATGCCATGCATTCTTCATTTTGATAATTTAGATTCTTTTATGGGGATGAGTGATTTAATTTCCGAAAGTTATGGTGTGCATTTTACAAGTTCTCTTTTGAAAGAATTAAAAAAGGATGATCTCCTTAAGCATTTTGAAAAAAAGAAGCTTCTTGGTGGCTCTTGTCACAATGAAAAAGAGATATCTTTGGCTAGCAATTTAGGTTTAAATTATTGTATTTTGGGTCCTATCAAAGACAAGCTCATAGACAAGAAGATTATTACGAGAGGAATAGGTTGGGATAAATTTTCAGATATGGCTAAAAAATCTTTGATAAAAATCTATGCTATTGGGGGTTTAAGCAATGATGATTTAGAGATTGCTTCCAAACACTACGCATGTGGAATAGCAGGAATCTCAATGTTTAATCAATCCTCATAGAAATCTTCTGACTGGATAGGTCTAGAGATCTTTTTTTCTTCATTAGCCCACTCACCCAAGTCAATGAGCTTACATTTCTTTGAGCAAAAAGGCCTATATTCATTGGAGCTGTCAATGCTCACTTTTTTTTCACAATTTGGACAATTAATCATTGTTAGCTAGAGTTAAGTATTTCTTATGAATAGCTTCTAGATTCATTAAAAATTCATCTTTAGTATCATTATTTTCAACTACATCATTAGCGATCTTATTCCTATCCTCAGATGAAGCTTGAGACTGAATTATTTTTAAGATCTGTTCTTCATTGGAGTTATCTCTTTTTGAGGCTCTTTCTATTTGGATTTCTTTTTTGCAATCTATTGCCAAAACCCGGTCATAAAATGAAGAACTGTTTGTTTCTGCTATAAGTGGAACAATAATAATCCTATATATACTATTTGAATTATTGATAAAGTTTAATATGCCATTTTGCACAATCGGATGAACTATTTCCTCCAACTTATTTTTCATTTCTGGATTTTGAAAAATATACTTTCTAAGAGCTTTTCTATCTATTTCAGAGTTTTCATCTAGAAAAGTTTCTCCGAAAATATCTAAAAACTTTTTGTATCCCTCGCCTTCTATATCTAGAGCATTGTGGGCAAGATCATCAGCATCAATTACATCAATATTTTTACTTTTGAAAAAATCTCCAGCTAAGCTTTTAC
>CAXGZN010000016.1:0-13158 GCA_964014565.1 uncultured Gammaproteobacteria bacterium | reverse complement strand
GGCCCTCTCGTTAATCCAATCATCGCATCAAGATCATATTTTTTGAACAAGTCTAGGGTCTGACCTTTAACTGCTCTAGTATTTTTAATTGCTATCTTGTAGCGCTCTTCATCTTTTGATGCCTCAAGTGAGGCAATTAGAATATCTTGACCAAAGTGTGGCATCACTCGTTTACGATTTTTCTCATTAAAATCTATTATTTCTTGAAGTGTTTTCTTTTTTTCAGATGCATTATCCAAATATTTTTCTAAGCCATACTTAAATTCATATTTTAAAAGAAAATATTCATCCTCACCTGGATATTCCCTCATATCTTCAATTTCTACTAATATTGCACCATTTTCTGAGAGTATTTTTTTTAATTCATCAAGCTTAGGTTTTATTAATATGTTGCTTGAGTCAGACTGAAGGATGGCAAATCTTTTTCCGGAAATAGATGAAGACTTTAGATTTTTTGAAAAATTTAAATCTAAATTATCTGGGATATCTCTGGTGGCAGTATCCAATGGATCATATCCAGCAATAACTTCCAAAGTTTTAGCAACCAGTTCGACAGATTTACCCATTGGACCAGCGGTGTCTTGAGAGCTTGAAATAGGAACTATTCCTGATCTGCTTACAAGACCAACAGTAGGTTTAAATCCAACAATACCATTTACTGAGGATGGACAAGATATCGATCCATTAGTTTCAGTTCCGATGGCTATGTCTACAACCCCAATTGCAACTGCAACAGCAGATCCCGAGCTTGACCCACATGGATTATATTCAGTATTTAAGAAATGTTTTGTTTGACCTCCATAGCTTGACCAGCCGCTGACAGAATCCTCGCTTCTAAAATTAGCCCACTCAGATAAATTTGCTTTTCCGGCTATGTGAAAATCAGCATCGATGAGCTTTTGAACAATAAAAGCATTTTTAGATGCAATATTATTTTCAAGAGCAAGCGAACCAGCGGAAGTAACTTTACCCTGAATATCTATATTATCCTTGATAACAATATTGATCTTGTTATTTGATTTTCCATAAAATTCAATCAGTGAGTTCTTAGTATCAAGATTGGTTGCAAAAGCACTGAAAGAAAAAAAACTTAATATAAATAAATACTTATTCATTTTGCAGAAAAAAGGTATGTCCTAATAATATACATTTTCCTTGAATAAGTAACAAAAAAGCCCTAATTAAAGGGCTTTTTAAGAAATTGGCATCCCGTAGGGGAGTCGAACCCCTGTTGCCGGGATGAAAACCCGGTGTCCTAGGCCTCTAGACGAACGGGACAGGAGCCGTAATTATAATCATTTAAAGGCTTCTTTCAAATATAGATTACTTAATTTTTTTATTAATTCTTGTTAGAAATCCACGTAGGAAATTACCTTCCATCTTGTCAGGTTTTAGTCGGGTAAACATTCTTTTGATTCTGACAAGAATTTTTTTTGCATTCTCTTCATCAAATAAATTAAGTTTATAACTTGTATCAATGAAGTGATCTATCAGCATTGTTAATTCCTCAGAATTAAGTTCTGGATAATCTTGCCAATCAGCATCAATTTCAATACCAGAATTCTTAAAAATCTCATAAGCAATAACTTGAACCGACATTGCAATATTTAGAACTGGATACTCTTCACTTGATGGAATCAAAATATGCTTATTAGCCTTTTGTAATTCATCATTAGTTAATCCCCTATCCTCTCTTCCAAAAATTATTGATGTTTTTGAACTTCTATTCACATTCTTATTTATCTCTATGCCTGCTTCATCTGCTGTAATGATTGGCCACGAGATAGTTCGTGTCCTGGCCGAGGTCGCATAAATATTAGTACTTTCTTTTATAGCTTCATCAAGAGTTTTAACAACAATTGCCTGCTCAATTACATCTTGCGCATTGCCAGATAACATAAATGCATCTTTGCTTGGAAAATCTTTCGGATTTACCAATATTAGATTTTTAAGGCCCATTGTTTTCATTGCTCTTGCAACAGAGCCGATATTGCCTGGATGAGAAGTCTCCACTAAAACAATGTCAATCTGGTTTTTTATGTCATTCATATCGTTATTATGAATATTTCCATTACAATATGCGAGATGAATCAACCAGCATTATTAAATATAGGACTTATGGCTGCTCGAAAAGGAGCAGTAGAGTTAGAATTTGCAGTAAAAAAACTACACAAGCTTAAGGTAGAAAAAAAAGGATCTACTGATTATGTTACTGAAGTTGATAGACGAGTTGAACAAATAATATTTGAAGATATTAAATCTTATTATCCTGAGCATAATTTCTTAGGCGAGGAGTCGGGTGAAGAAATTAATAACTCAAATGTGACATGGATACTCGATCCAATTGATGGAACTACAAACTTTATTAATGGATTTCCTCATTACTGTATTTCCCTATGTGCCTCAGTAAATGGAGTTCCAACTCATGGAGTCATAATTGATCCAACGAGAAGAGAGGAATTTTCTGCATCCAAAGGTAAAGGCGCTCAATTAAATGGAGAAAGGATTAGAGTAAGTGATCAAAAAGGTCTTACAGATGCTTTATTAAGTTGCAGTTCGCGTAGCACTCCAGAGCAGAATTATAAATATAATTTGCTCGGCACTTTTATGGAGCTCTATAAGAATGAAATTACCATTCGAAGAACTGGGTGTTCTGCTCTAGATTTGGCTTATATTGGCGCTGGGAGATTGGATGGTTTCTGGGGTAATGGCCTCAAACCATGGGATGTTGCTGCCGGAATAGTTATTGCTGAAGAATCTGGAGCCCTTCTTTCAGATTTTTATGGAAGTCCAAAGTACCACGACAGCGAGAATATTGTTTGCTGTTCACCAAAATGTTTTAAGCCAATACTTCAGGCTGTTGAATCAAATTTAGAAAGGGAAACTTAGGGCATATCATCAAATTCTGCACCCTCAACATCAGGTACAGCCATATCTTCTTGAGATAAATTTAATGAAATAAGTATTGTTGTAACAATATAAAGTGATGAGTATGTTCCAATAAGCACCCCAATAATAAGACCTAAACTAAATCCCCTTACTGCTTCACCACCAAAGAAAAATAGTGCAAACAAAACAAGCAAAGTTGTTAAAGACGTAATTACTGTTCTACTCAGGGTTTGATTTAGGGAGAGATTTATTAAATCCTCAGAGCCTAAAGCCCTTTCTGATCTAAAGTTTTCTCTAATCCTATCGGATACAACTATAGAGTCGTTAAGTGAGTAACCTATTACCGCTAAAAGAGCTGCCAAGACAGAAAGATCAAAATCCCAGGCAAAAATCGAGAATAAGCCCAAGATAATTACGACATCATGTCCTAGTGCAGCTACTGCTCCTAAAGCAAATTTATATTGAAATCTAAAAGCGACATAGAGCAAGATCATTCCAAGAGCAACAAGCATTCCTAAACCGCCTTGGTCTCTGAGTTCTGAGCCAATTTGAGGACCAACAAATTCAATTCGTTTAAGCTCACCTTCAAAATTATTTGAGGATAACAAAGCAAATATTTGGTCACCAAGAGAACTATTACCAGGCTGATCAGCAATTTTTATGAGGACATCTAAACTAGAACCAAAATTAACAACTTGGAAATCTTCATAGCCATTTTCACTTAAAACACCTCTAATTTCTTGAAGATCTACAGAATCCTTATACTGAATCTCAACAAGTGTTCCTCCACTAAAATCTAAGCCAAGACTTAAACCTTTCATGAAAATAGATCCAATTGAGCCTACAAATAAGATTAATGAAATAGTAATTGCAATTTTTCTAAATCGCATGAAGTTAATATTCATTAGATTTTAAGCTCCTGTATATTTCTTGAACCATACATTAATTGAACGATTGCTCTAGTACCCATTATTGCTGTAAACATTGATGTAACAATCCCTATTGAAAGTGTTACAGCAAACCCTTTAATTGGTCCTGTTCCAATTGCATATAAGATTAAAGCTGCAATCAGAGTTGTGATGTTTGCATCAAAAATTGTAACAAAAGCTCTCGAAAAACCATCTTGTATTGCTTGATGTGGGTGTTTGCCTCCTTTTAACTCTTCTCTGATTCTAGAAAATATTAAAACATTAGCATCAACGGCCATACCAACTGTTAAAACAATTCCTGCAATACCAGGTAAAGTTAATGTAGCTCCAAGCAGTGACATGATCCCGGTAATAAGGACCAGATTTGATGTTAGAGCAACATTTGCTGCCAGACCAAATAATCGATAATAAAAACCCATAAAAAGAATAACCATTAAAAACCCAATCATTACTGATCTCATACCCAGTTCAATATTTTCTTTTCCTAGGCTTGGTCCAACAGTTCTTTCCTCAACAAATTTCATTGGTGCAGCTAAAGCACCAGCTCTTAATAGCAGCGCAAGTTCGCTTGCCTCTTGTGGTGAGCCAACGCCAGTAATTCTGAAGTTAGTTCCCAATACAGCTTGAACTGTTGCAAGATTAATTATATTTTTTTCAATGTATGAAGTTTGCTCGATGACCTCGTTACCAAACTCATCTTCAACGAGTGTAGATTTACTCTTCTGCTCAACAAATAAAACACCGAGCCTTCTGCCAACATTCCCATTGGTTGCTCGTTGCATGGCTCTTCCACCTTGCATATCAAGGGTTATATTTACTTGCGCAAAACCACTCTCATCAAAACCTGTATTTGCATTTGTTACTCGGTCTCCTGTGACAATCACATCATTTTCTAAAAATGCAGTGCCATACCTTTCATCTTTGTACTCAAACTCAGTTTTCCTAAGACGTGATGCATTAGATTTCGCTTCAAGTCTAAATTCCAAATTTGCAGTCTTACCAATAATCTTTTTTGCAGCTGCAGTATCTTGAACACCAGGTAATTCAACTACAATTCGATTTGCCCCTTGTCGTTGAACAACAGGCTCTGATACCCCTAGTTCGTTAACTCTATTTCTAAGCGTCATTAAATTTTGCTTAACTGCGTAATCCCTTAGCTCTTTAATTGCGATATCTGAATAACTTACTTTTAATGTTGAGATATTACTTTGCTCGACTAAATCAAATTGAAATCCCGTAGGAGTAAGAGTATCTGTTAGAAATATATCTAGTGCTTTTTCATAATCCTCACTTGATTTAAATTTGAATGTGACCTGGTCACCTGAGATTGATGAAGAAATATAGTTTATGTTTTCAGCTCTAAATTTCTTTCTATAGGAGTTTAAAAGGCCATCAACTTTATCACCCAAAGCCGTTTCTACATCTACCTCTAATAAGAAATGAACACCACCTGATAAATCAAGGCCAAGTTTTAGAGGTCGTCCGCCAATTGACGCTAACCAATCTGGAGTTGTAGGTTCAAGCTTTAATGCAACAATAACTCTGTCAAGTAAAGCTTTTTGAAGAGCTGTTTTAGCTACAAGTTGATCTTCTACAGAAGAAAACTGAGCAACAATGTTGTTATTCTTTAGATTAATTTCTGAAATTTTTATGTCTTGCTTAGCGATTTCTTCGCGAATTGTATTGAGCAAAGATTGGTCTGCGGATTTAGATGAATCTGTATATGCTACCTGGATTGCTGGTTGAGCAGGATAAAGATTAGGCAGAGCATAGAGAATCCCAAGCATAAGCACTGCAATAATTACAAAGTAGCGCCATGTCGGAAATTTATTCATAAACTAACTATTTATGGAATCTATAGTCCCTTTTGGTAAAGTATTTGCAATTGCAGTCTTTTGAATCTTGAAAGTTACATTTTCACTAACTTCAATTGCTACATAAGGGCCTTTTATATTTCTAACCTTTCCAAGAATTCCACCCGCAGTTGATATTTCATCACCCTTTTCAAGCGCATCAAGCATTGCATTAATTTCTTTTTGGCGTTTTTGTTGAGGCCTAATTGTTGTGAAGTACAACAAAGCAAATAAAAAAAGTAAAAATAAGAGTGGGAAAAATTCCATTTATAAGCCCTCCAAATAATCTGGAATTGGTAAATTTCGACTATTATAAAAGTCTTTTGCAAAGTTTACGAATATATCGTCATCAATTGATTGCCTAATTTGCTTCATAAGTTCATGGTAATAATAAATATTATGATAGCTAGCAAGCATTGATCCTAACATTTCATTAGTTTTATCTAAATGATGTAAATAGGCTTTTGAATAATTTTTACAAACCTTAGAATCTGAATTTTCATCTATCGGTGAATCATCATTTTTATATTTAGCATTCCTAATATTTATCACGCCTGTGCTTGTTATAAGCTGTCCGTTCCTTGCATTTCTGGTAGGCAAGACGCAGTCAAACATCTCTACACCAAAAAAAACTGCTTCAACAATATCTTCAGGCTTTCCTACTCCCATAAGGTACCTAGGCTTATCATCTGGAAGAATATTTGATAAATGTTTCAGAACTTTTGTTTTTTCTTCTTTAGGCTCGCCAACACTTAATCCTCCAATTGCAATTCCATCGAATTCACATGCTAAGGTAAGATTTAGTGACTCTTCTCTTAAATCTTCATACATTCCACCTTGCACAATCCCGAATAATGCTGATTGTGATTTATGAGCATCTTTTGATCTAACTGCCCATCTTGCTGACAGCTCCATTGATTTTTGAGCTTCTTTCTTTGGAGATGGGTAGTTTGTACATTCATCAAATACCATCACAATATCCGAACCAAGATTTTCTTGAATCTGAATAGAATCTTCTGGACTCATAAAAATATTTTTTCCATCATAAGGTGATTTAAAACTTACCCCTTTCTCTGAAACTTTTGCTAGATCGCCTAAACTCCAAACCTGAAACCCACCTGAATCTGTAAGAATAGGTTTTTGCCAATTACAAAAATTATGAAGGCCGCCAAGCTCCTTTATTACTTCATCCCCTGGACGAAGCATTAAGTGATAAGTATTCGAAAGGATTATTTGTGAGCCTGTTTCTTCAAGATCCTCAACGGTTAAGCCCTTGACTGTTGCATTTGTGCCAACAGGCATAAATACTGGTGTTTGAATATTGCCATGTTGAAGTTCCAAGAAACCTCTTCTTGCGTATCCATCTTTTTTTAAAAGTTTGTATTTCATTTTCTAGTAAGGAACATTGCATCGCCGTAAGAAAGAAACCTATATCTCTTTTTTATTGCTATTTCATATAATTCTTTCATTCTATCAAAACCTATAAATGCAGCCACGAGCATCAATAAGGTTGATTTTGGTAAGTGAAAATTTGTAATTAGCTTATCTACAACCTTAAATTCATATCCTGGATAAATAAATATATCCGTTAACCCATCGAATTGATCTAATTTCTCTGAAAAAACAGTTTCTATAGCCCTCAAAGAAGTCGTCCCAACTGCGATTATATTTCCACCGATCTTTTTGGTATTGATTATTTCAGTAACAAGCTCCTTTGAAACACTTATATATTCGCTATGAATTTTATGGTCCTTTATATTTTCTACTTTTACTGGCTGAAAAGTTCCTGCACCAACTGTTAAATTTATATACCTAATTTTTGCGCCTATCTTTTCTATGTTTCTTAATAATAAGTTATCAAAATGAAGTCCAGCTGTTGGAGCAGCTACTGATTCTTGATAATCTTTGTTTTCGTATACCGTTTGATATCTGTGTCTATCTTCGATCTCAATCTTTCTTTTTATATAAGGTGGTAAGGGTGTATTTCCTAAAGAATTAAAAATCTTTTTTGGATCTTCATAAAAATCAACAATAAAGAATCCCTCTCTGCGCTCCTTACATAACAATTTATATCGATGCTCATTATTTTCAACGATTATAAATGTGCCTGGCTTAGGAGATCTTGAAGAACGGATTTGAACAAGCGCTGTCGTCTCGCCAATAATTCTCTCGAGAAAAACCTCAACCTCCCCTCCAGTTTCTTTTTTTCCAAACAGTCTTGCAGGTAAAACTGAAGTATTATTAAGAATTAATAAATCATCTTTTTTTACAAACTTATCTATCTCTGAAAAGATTCTGTGCTCTTCAGGATTTGCATCAATTAGAAGCCTGCTTTTAGTCCTATCTTTGCTTGGATAAGCAGCAATTAACTCCTCCGGCAAGTTGTAGTCAAATTCTATTGTTTTCATTACTTGCTAATTTTAAAAGAATGAATAGTTAGCTACAATTAGCCACTTGCCCCATTGGCGGAATTGGTAGACGCGCGCGACTCAAAATCGCGTTCCTTCGGGAGTATCTGTTCGACTCAGATATGGGGCACCATAATTAGGTTTTAATATAAATATCATATCTAATTGCTTTTCCTTTAACTTGATAATTTATTTTTTCATAAAGTGGATTACTTTTGATTGGTCTTTTAACAATAATCTTTTTATATTTCTTTCTTAATATTTGATTGAAAATTTGTTCGCTTGTATCTTCAAGTCTCTCAAGACTGAGTATGTTACCTATTTTTTGGAGTGTTCCGGATCGTTTTGTATTTTGTTTTATGTCTTTAAACATCGGATCAAAATAGAAAATATCTGAATCTGAATGAGAGTCTATAATTTTTGCTGAGTCAGAATTTATAAATGAAAGATTTTCAAAAAAATTATATTCACTCTTTGCTCTTAAAATAGCATCATCTAAAAGCCTATAAAGAATTTTACTTTGCTCACATGCAACAACTTCATGGCCTAGCTTTAGAAGAATTATAGTATCAATCAACGATCCTGCCGTTGCATCAAAAATTTTTAATTGGGCTTTATTTTTACCTATAGCTTTTTTGATTAGTGATTCATGCTCAATTCTCTTCAATCGATTAAATAATCTACCTTTAAGAAAATCAAAACTTAAACTTTCTTTATCACTAATCTTGTAGTGAAGAATATTATTTATATAAAAGAAATCTTCTTCTTTCACAAAATTATCAATAATAGGCCTAAAATAATTCTATATACAAAAAAAGGCGTCATGCCAATTCGCTCTACAAATTTAAGAAAATACTTAATAGTAAAGAAAGCAACCAATGCAGAGGTTATAAATCCAACGAAAAGCTGTGCATTGAAAATATCCAAATTAGCAGCAATTGAATCACCAACCAAAAAGATTAATGCTCCCAAAATGGTTGGGATAGCTAAAAGAAATGCAAATCTGGAGGAATCTTTTAAATTTAATCCTAAAAATAAACAAGCCATTATTACCACTCCTGACCTTGAGGCACCGGGAATCAATGCAAAGACTTGAACACAGCCTATAAAAAGGCTCATTAGTATTGATAAATGAAATATATCCTTATTTTTTTTAGATAAATAGAAACTCAGTAAAAGCAGAGAGGCAAAGAAAATATTTGACCAGGCAATAAGCTCTTTAGTTACTAATCTTTGTGAAATCAAATCATTTAAATATATTCCTGCAAAGACAATTGGTAGTGTTGCAATCAATAAATTAATAGCAACTCTTCTATCATTCAGATTGGTGTTGGAAGAACTAAATATCGATAATGCATAAACTTTAAGATCATTTTTAAAGAAATAGATTACAGCACACAGAGTTCCTGCATGAACCGCAATATCAAACTCTAATCCTAAATCATTTGCGCCAAATAAAAGAGATGGAATAAGAAGATGGGCTGAGCTCGATATAGGAAGAAATTCTGTAAGGCCTTGAACAAGTCCAAGAATAAGGCTTAAAAAAATATCAGACATTCATCTCTCTAAAGCTATGCTCCTCATCATGAATAGGATTCACAGAAGAAGGAGCTGAGTCTAAATAATCTTCAATGCTTGGTTTAACGAGATTAATCATCTCAATCGAGTTAGCATTGTCAGTGCCATTATTTTTTTGTCTGTAATTCCTCAGTTCATCGCAGCTAATGCCAGCTAATGGCTTATCTAGCCCGGTGCATAAAGCTTTAAAAAAACTTACTGATGATCGAACAGCAGTATATGAAGATCCTGGACCTGTGCAAACAAGAAAAAGATCAATGTTTGATAAATCTTCATGACGAAGATGCAATCTTTTAAAAAATGTTTCCCAAGAAGGTCTAGTTTTTTTTCCGTGTTCTATTGTTTCAGTCTTAATATCATTTTCTAAAAGGACTGACATTGAAGATTTTTCTTGCATAGAGCCGTCATAAGAAACTATTTTCATTTTTATAAATAAGACTGAATTTCACTAAAAACTTCATCAACTGACTGATTACCATTAATAGAAATAAAACTAATAATGCCATCTGAAGCCTTTGATTTATAAAAATCTGTTAATGGTTTAGTTTGAGAATGATAAACCTCAAGCCTTTTTTTGACGGTCTCAGGAAAATCATCCTCTCTTTGAATTAATGGTTCTCCTGTCTCATTATCTAAGCCTTCGGCATTTGGTGGATTAAATTCAATATGATAGCTTCTTCCAGAAGGTATATGAAATCTTCTGCCTGACATTCTTTTAATGATTAATTCATCATCAAGTGATATGTCTATTACCTTTTTTACCTCGATATCATTCTGTAAAAAAAGATTGGCTTGCCCTAGAGTTCGTGGCACTCCATCGAATAAGTAACCAGACTTACAATCTGACTGATTGATGCGATCATTTATTAATTCGATAATAATATCATCAGAGACGAGCTTGCCCGAGTTGAGAATATCCTCAACTCTATTACCTAAATCACTTTTAGAGGCAACAGCAGATCGCAACATGTCTCCAGTACTTATTTTTGGAATTCCTAGATCGGCTGAAATAAGGTCTGCTTGAGTGCCCTTTCCTGCTCCAGGTGGTCCTAATATTATGAAGGTATTCATGTTTCTAATACTACAAATGCAACAACATAGTTTTCCGTATCTGAAAGACTAACATGCGCTTTTGTTATCCCCAAATCCTCAAATTCTTTTTTTGCTTCTTCATGCGCAATAATGGAAGGTTTACCTAACTTATCCTTAATAATCTCAATTCTATCAAGGTAATAAGGCTCTCTAAAACCGGTTCCAAGCGCTTTAACAAAGGCCTCTTTAAATGCAAATTTTTTTGCTAGAAATATAGTTTGATCTTTAATTTTTTTATTAAATTCTTCAAGTTCATTGGTATGAAGTATTTTTTTTGCTATTCCTTTAAGATCCTTAATTTTCTTAAAGCGATCAATTTCAACAATATCTATGCCTGTTCCAACTATCATTTTTTTAAAGTCTTAAAAATTTCTCTGCTTTTTAAATCACCGCCGTCAAGACTATAGCCTATCGCCATTGTTGTTAATGATTTAAATTTCTTTTTGTTAATGTCTTTAAAATTCTGTTTTGCTATAGAAATAATCTCATTACCTTCAAAAAGTCCATTAGGAGATTCTTTGAAGCCAAGCTCAGGAACAAAATCATAATATTTATTCACTTCAATGCTTTGTCCCGAATCAACCTCATTTATAAAGTTAATTCCATAACCTAGCATTTCTAATAAATCTAATTCAAATTTCCTTAAGACTATATCGATTTCTTTGCTAGATTTTACCTCTATTAAAAACCTATCATAGAGATTGAATAATTCACTTTGCGGAGCGCCTTGAGGAAGAATCTTTATTAACAGCTCATTTATATAGAGAAGTGTATAAGAGAGCTTTGAAAAACTATCCGAAAAAATATCTTCTTTGTCCACATTGGTTAGGGTTTTTAGTTCTGACCTACCTCGATATGTAATCCTTAATTTTGAAAAAGGAGATAAAACACCAAAAAACTTCGATTTTGGTTTTTTAGCGCCACGTGCAATTGCAGATATGCGACCATTTTCCAAAGTAAACATTTCTGCTATGACGCTTGTATTACCGTATGGCCTTTGATGTAAAAGAAAAGCATCATGCCATAATTCAGTCATATAAACTGCCTATACCAAGGCTGGAGATAAAGTCTGAATCATTGTTCCAATTTTTTTTAGTTTTTACCCATGTTTTTAGGAAAACTTTCTTATCAAAGAATTTTTCAAGATCTATCCTAGCTTTCTCGCCAATTTTTTTAAGCTTAGATCCGTTTTTACCGACAACAATTCCTTTCTGTGACTCTCTGGCAACAATTATTTCAGCATCAATATTAATAATACTTTCTTTGTCTTCAAGCTTTTGCAATTGAACATAGGTTTCATGAGGAAGCTCTTCTCCTAAGAATCTTATTATTTTTTCTCTTATGATTTCTGAGATCATAAACGATTCTTTGGCAAGGAACTTAGTATTACTGTCATAAAGATGATTATTTTCAGGTAGATTTTGACAGATCATATTCTCTAGTTCATTTATATTTTTACCTGTTTTAGCTGAAACAGGAATTATTTCAGCAAAATTATTCTCACTTCTCAGTTTTTCAATAACAGGTAATAAGCTATTTATAGATGCAACTTGATCTACCTTATTTATTACACAAATCTTTTTAGTATTAACCTCTTTGAGTCTTTCAAGAATAAGCTCATCAAGAGTATTTATTTTATTTCTTTGCAGCATAAAGATTATTAGATCAGCATCCTCAATTGCACCAAGAGCACTCTGGTTTAAGACTTTATTCATGACCTTAGAAGCATTTATATGAACTCCAGGTGTATCAATAAATACCATTTGATGCTTGTCTTTTGTTTTGATGCCTAGAATATTATTCCTCGTAGTTTGAGATTTTCTTGAAGTTATTGATATCTTTTGCTCAATTAGTCTATTTAACAAAGTTGATTTACCTACATTTGGTCTTCCAACAATAGAAACTAGGCCACAAAAATCTCTCATTTTATTGATCTAAGAATTTTATCAGCAACTTTCATTTGGGCCTTCTTTTTTGATTTTCCTGAATCCGTGAATTTATTTCCATTAAAAACTACATAACATTCAAAAATGTCTTGTGAATCATTACGAGATTTTTCGCAAATATACTTAAGAGGCTCCTCGCCAAGTGACTGAAGATATTCTTGTAATTCAGATTTTGGATCTTTAAATGAATTTTGAATATCAATTGATTCAAGATCATCTAAATATAAAGATAAAATTACTGCTTTGGTTTCTTGCCATGAGGAGTCTAAGTAAATTCCACCAACTAGTGCCTCAAAAATAGTTCCCAAAATTGATGAATCCTCCAAATCTGATAAATTCTTTGCAGCTTTTGATAGCTTTGCTAAAGCTAAAAGATCAAGCTCCTTTCCTTTTTTTATTAAAGTTGTACCTTTAACAAGAGCTGCTCTTATTCTTGTTAAGTCTCCTTCATTAATATTTGTAA
>CAXGZN010000015.1:0-13552 GCA_964014565.1 uncultured Gammaproteobacteria bacterium | reverse complement strand
TTCATGGGTTCATAAAAGTATCCATCAGCAGCCAGAATATCCTCGGGAGGTACAGTAGTATCATTTTTAGCACCATAAATTACCATTGATACAGGTTTTTCAGGTATGCAGCTCATCCCAAGATGTTGCATTCCAGCAATATTTATAACCGCATCAACTTTATCAGGAAGATTACATCCAATTGCTTGCGCAATCATCCCGCCATTACTCATACCTACAACAATTACTGATTCAATATCATATATATTTTTATGATGATCTATTACCTTTTCAATAAAACCAATATCATCACCACAACTTGCCCATGTGCACCTATGAGGGTTCTTACAGTCTGGAGGATATGCATAGTCATCTCTATCTATATCACAGACATCCCCTTTTGGGCCCTCTCCTATTGATCCTGCTAAATCATTAAATGAAGTAATAGTCCTGCCATTTAGCTTGAAAGATTTTCCTTCAGGAAATGCTCCAATAAAATTATTTTTTTCTAAGAAATAATTAAAGTCTGCATCTCCATATCTTATAAAAGTTCTTGCATTACCCGTATACCCATGCAAACCAACAACCAAGGTCATATCCTTTCCTAAATCTGAAGGAACATAGGTATAAAAGGTTCGTAAAGATTCATCATGTAGAATATTTTGCTCACTTAATTCGAAAATAGTTGGTGAACAGCCAAAAAGAAAGAAAATCGATAATGATAGTATCTTTTTCATAAATTTAAGTAGCTCTCCATCGATGATAATAGCTCATCTTTACAAGATTCATTTTGAATCTCATGTCTCATTCTTTCAAACTTTTTCATTTTTACATTCTTATATCTTTTTTTAAAGTAATGGTATAAGCCATCAATTCCATTACCATTTGAAATACATGGATCATCAGCGCCGCCAGCCAGGAAAATCTTTATGCTTTTATTTGTATTTTTATAAGTATCCTCTCTTAAAACCATTTCACATCCATAAATAAAATCAAGCCATAATGAATTTGAACATACAAAACCGCAATCAGGATCATCAATATACTTATCCACTACATGAGTATCATTTGCTAACCAGTCAAACTCAGTTCTAGTATTTTTGAAAACAGCGTTTAATCTCTGGAAGTTTATTTTATGTATCTTACTATTTTCATTAATTCTCAAGACTACCTTTTCAAATAATAAAAGAGCTTTAAGAAGAAATAACTCACCTTTGCTTGGAAGAAAAGTACCAGTAAGAAATATTCCATCTAGATTTTTAATATTTTTTAATGAGGAAATAGAAACAAAAGATCCCATACTGTGTCCAAATAAATATGAAGGAATTTCTGGAAAAAGATTATTGAAATGTTCATATACAGCTTTAGCTTCATCACATAATTTTTTCCAACCTTCTGACTTTGCAAAAACTCCCTCGCCATGTTCTTTATTATTCCCATGACCTAAATGATTATGACCTACAACATGAAAGCCTTTAGAATTCAGCTGCTCAGCAAAGTAATTATATCTATCTATATGCTCGGCCATTCCATGATGAATATAGAAAATACCCCGAGGATTTTCGACTGCTGTATTCCAAAAATTGACCGTTAATTCTTTATGATCAATTTTGACTGATATTTTTTCCATAAAGTTATAAAATATAATCACTTTTTTAAAGAAAAAATGCAAAATATTTATATTACTGGAACTGGGTTCTGGATACCTGAAGATGGGTTAACTACTAATGATGAAGTTGTTAACTCATATAATGCATTCGTTGATAAGTTTAACCTAGAAAATGAAGAAGCTATTTCTGGTGGTTCTTTGGAAGCTTTGTCACACTCAAGTTCTGAATTTATTCAAAAAGCCTCTGGGATTAAGACAAGGTATTTATATGACAAACATAATTGCTTAGATCCAGATAGGATGAAGCCAAAAACTAGACCAGAGTTGCCTGACAATACCTCAATTCTGGCTGAAATGGGTATTGAATCAGCTAAAAAAGCAATTGCAAATGCCGGTATCAGTGTCGACGATATTGATGGAATTATTTTGGGTACATCTCATTCCGCTAGAAACTATCCAGCTATTGCGATTGAAATCCAAGAATCTCTTGGTATTAAAGGATATGCATATGATATGTTGGTGGGTTGTTCTTCAACGACTTTTGCAATTAGTAATGCTTATAGTGATATAGCATCTGGATTAGCATCAACAATCCTTGTTATTAACCCAGAATTAACCTCTCCTGGAAATGATTTTAAAATCAGAGATAGCCATTTTATTTTTGGTGATGCGTGTGTAGCAACTATTGTTCAAGGAAATCTAAATAATCCAAAAAACGCATTTCAAATTAAAGATAGAGAGCTTGTTACTCAATTTTCAAATAATATTAGAAGTGATTTTAGCTATATGAATAGAACTGATGATCTAAATAGAAGTGATGAGGTAATGTTTAGACAAAATGGAAGAAGTGTCTTTAAAGAGGTTTGTCCCATGGTGGTTGAAATAATTACGAATCAACTGTCAAAACTGAAATTTAATCCCGATGATGTTAAAAGATTTTGGTTACATCAAGCAAATGGGAACATGATCAATTTTGTAGCTAAAAAGCTCAAGGGTGAAGACTATGAATCAGATGCAGCACCAATGGTATTAGAAAAATATGGCAATGTTGCTTCAGCTGGTTCAGTCATTGCATTTCATGAAACAAAGGATGATTTTCAGCCTGGAGAAATGGGTGTTATTTGCTCCTTTGGTGCAGGATACTCAATATGCTCTCTAGTTGTGGAGAAGGTTTGATATGGATACATCAATAATAATTTTTATAATAACCCTCATTTTTATGAGCTTTTATATCTTTAATGAGGCAAGACCGGAAGGTTCTAAATTCTCTGAAACTATCCGGGATACTCTAAAAAGATTTTTTAGAAAAAGATAATGCTGTCGCTCAATTCCTGCAGAGTAAGAAGATTTACTCTTATAGTTGCTGTTATCTTAGCTGCTGCTATAGGAAGTATGGCTTCAACCAGTGCAGGTACTGATTCTTGGTACCTATTGCTTGAAAAAAGTGATCTGAATCCTCCAAGTTATGTTTTTGGTATAGTTTGGCCAATCCTATATATCTTGATGATGATTTCAGCATTCCTTTCTTATCAAAAGATATTTTCAATTTTTATTATTCAATTATTTTTTAATGCAGCTTGGTCTTGGTTGTTTTTTAGATTTCAAATGCCTTTGATTGCGCTTCTCGATATATATTTACTAATAGCACTAAATATTTATATCTTAAATTTAATGTACAAAGAAAATAAACTAGCCTTCTTCTTATTTATCCCATATGTTGTTTGGATATCTTTTGCTAGCTACCTTAACTTATTTATTGTTATAAATAATTAACAAATCCTATAACTAAGCCTGTCATACAGGACGCTAAAGTTGCTCCAATTAGTGCCTTAAAGGATACACTCACAAGATCATTTTTTCTTTCAGGAGACATAGCTCCAACCCCAGCTACAAGAATACCAACTGACGAGAAATTAGCGAAGCCACATAGAGCATAAAGCGTAATAAGCTTTGACTGATCAGATAAGAGTCCAGGTTCCAAGTTTGCTAATCCTGCATACGCAACAAATTCATTAAGTGCAGTCTTTATTCCTAATAATTGACCTGCAACAATTGCTTCTTCCCAAGGAATACCCATTAACCAACATATTGGTGCGAAAACAAAACCAAGAATTGCTTGTAATGATAAATCCTCATTTATTATCCCCAGCAAAGAATCAACTAATGCAACTAATGTAATAAAAACTATTAGGATTGCTCCAACACTCAGAGCAATTTCAAGACCGTCTCTGGTACCTTTAGTTATTGCATCCATTGAACTGTTATAAAGTTTCGGTAACTTGGATTCATCAAATGTTGTAACTACATTTGATGGCATCATAATATTTGAATAAATAATGGCAGCAGGAACTGAGATCACTGAAGCAGTTATAAGATGCTGAATTAAATTAATATCTGGAAATTGACCATTAAGCATTGTTACCAAAGCCACCATTATAGATCCAGCAACTGTAGACATGCCTGCAGTTAGAAGTATTAAAAGCTCCTTATTGGTAAGTCTTGAAAGATATGGTCTTATTAGCAAGGGAGCCTCAACTTGACCTACAAATACATTTGCAGCAGCACCTAACCCTATTGGACCACCGATATTAAATAGTTTCTGACAAACCTTTGAAAAAGCATTCACTATTACTTTTAAAACTTTAATATGCCATAACCATGCAGTAAGAGCAGACATAACTAGAATAAATGGCAGAATACCAAATGCAAAATAGGCTGACTGGACTTGAGCTGATGGATCAGATTGGACGAAAGGCAATCCTGGACTTGATAAAAATCCAAATAAAAAAGAGGTGCCCTTTTGTGTCGCATTTTGAAGAGCAATAACACCATCACCCAAAGATTTAAAAAAGGTAACAATTATTGGAATCTTAATTAAGATGAAAGCTAATAAAATTTGAAAAAGAATCCCTACAGCAATATTTCTATAGTTAATTTCTTTAATATTTGATGAGAATGGAATGGCTAGAGCAGTTAAGCCAATAAATCCAATTAAAAGCTGCAGGTAGTATAGATCCATGTTGTTAATAAAGTTTTATAGCTTTTACTCTTTCTTCAAGAAAATCATGCGCCAAAACACCTTCATCATCTTCGTTATAAACTGATTTTAAAACCACCTCAGGAGATGGATGAAGGAAAAAAGGCATGCTATATCTTGATTTAGAATCATTAGCACTGTATTCAACAACTCTATGCGGCGTGCTTTTAAGATTACCCTCCGTAATAAGTTGCATCATATCTCCAATGTTACAAACAATACTTTTTGAGTTTGGTTTAATTGGAATCCACTCATCATCCTTATTTTGGACTTCAAGACCGCCTTCCTCGGCACCAACAAGAAGAGTAATAAGATTTATATCTGCATGAGCTCTAGCTCTTAAAACATTTTCATCTGAGTCAATCGGAGGGTAATGCAGAAGTCTTAGTGTTGAATTACCTCGTATAACTTTTTCTTCAAAAAAGTCCTTAGGTAGTTCTAGAACAAGCGCAATTGATTCAAGAACCTTTACTCCTAGATTGTTAAGCGAAGTAAATAAAGCATTAAAATGTGTATTAAAGTTTGATAGCTCATCTACCTTTATATTTGCATGTATTCTTGAATCGAAATTTGAATTTACTTCAGGCCCTAGATGCCAAAACTCTTTGAGATCAGCTACATTTTCGCCCAAAGCAGTTTCTTTTCCAAATGGAGTATAACCTCTGGCGCCACCAATTTCAGGCTTAGCATACTGATTTTTAACATCCTCTGGTAAGTCGAAAAACTCTTTAGCGCACTTATAGCTGTCATCTAATAGAGAGTCATCAATATCATGGTCAATGATTGTAAAAAAGCCATGTGTATTTAAAGCTTCTTTTAATATTTTTAAATCAGATTCACTTTGATTTTGTAATGAAACAAGAGATATTTCCGGAATTATAGTGCTCATAGCTTTATTCTACCAAAAAAAAGGGCGGAAAAACCGCCCTTTTAAAGAATCCAATTCTAATTAGAATTCGTAAGAGAATCCTAACTGGAATCTATAAGAAGATGAACCGAAGTCTATAAAAGATGATTCATCTCTTACTCCTGTAATAATCCATCTACCTTGAGCATCAAGACCATCAGTTTCGAGAATCTCTTGAGTGCTACCTTTGTAATATCTTAATCCTTCTGAATCATTGAAGAAATTAAGAAGGTTTACAGCATCAAAATAGATAGTGAATTTATCATCATCCATAAATCCTGGTATCTCTTGAGCGATTCTCATATCAAGTGATCTAAAGTAATCAGCATTACCAACATTTCTTGGCACTATTGATCCAGCATAACCAGAGAGTCCAAGTTTATTAATGTGATCTAGAACTTTAGCTTCACTTACGCCGCTATAAACAACGTTTGGATCGCCTACTCCAGGAATGTATGCAAGTACATTATCATCATAATCAAACAAGGAGTATCTTCTCCAAGTATAACTGTAAGGTCTACCTGATTGTGCATTCCAGAATAATGAGAATGTAGTAGCTTTTCTTGATCCTTCGTTAAGAACGTAATCTAATCCAGCTATTAATCTGTGATCAGTATTCCATGCAGATTCACCAAGTGATGGTGTTAGTGCATCCGCTCTTGCAGTTCCTCTATAAAGAGATTGAGCTCTAGCTTGAGAACCATCCCATAGAGCATCAGAATCAACAGTTGTATAACTAGCAAAAGCATTTACGCCATTATCAAATTGCTTATCTATAGAAAGACTAAATGACTCCATACCACCTTTACTAGTATTACTCATAACAATATTTTGAGTATACTCTTCGTTATAGATGGTTCTGCCATCAGCAGCTACCTGAGCAATTCCACCAGCTTCAACACCTAGGTCAGTAAAATTGACTGCGTCAATAACATCACTCCTAATGTAGTTAGCTGTTAGTCTAGCTCCACCTCTTAAATATAAGGTTAAGTCCATAGACATTTTAAGATCTGACGGAACTTGGAAATCTGGGTGGTTAGCTACAGCTGGTCCAGCCCCTGCATATGCAGATATATCTCCGCAATCACCATACTCATTTGGCTGAACATCAGCTAATAAACAAGTAAGGTTAAGGCCATCATAATAATCTCTCCAGTCACCTGTGCCTCTATTGATATCAGTGAGCCAGCTTCCCATAAACACAGTAGCAACACCAGTGTTTGCTGCTGGGTTAGTCATCCATACCTGAGGAACTCTTCCTGAGAAAACACCAACACCACCAGATAATTCAGCTCCTTCAACTCTATCCATGCCACTAATTAGCTTAGTGCCACCAATATCAAGTTTATAACCGAATCTTGGTTGAACAACTGAAGAATCTAGAGGAACAGTATTTCTGAATCCTGCTAATGCTTCAAATGCAGGGTTATAGCCTGCAGTATTTTCTGGTTGCTCTATAGTGTCGACTCTCACACCAAAATTAAGTGTAAGAATGTCACTTACATCAACTACATCTTCAATATAGAAAGTTGACATATCAATATCAACAATTGCAGCACCATCCATTAAGTTACCTGTTACAGGCTTGATGAAAAGAAGTGTGTTTAATCCATCTGCATTTCCGTTTACAAAATCATCAACACTATCCCATCTCCATCTTCCATTTTCAAATGCAATAAATAAATTTGAAACAAATTTATCATGCTTGTCATAACCAACTGAAATGGTGTGATTTCCTCTTAAAAGTGTAGCTTTAAGGTTGAGAATTTCTTCTTCAATATTAGTTTCGTTAGCACTTCTATACTGTTCACTTGTTGGATAAGCATATTCACCACTCGATAAGGTGATTCTGTGATGTCCGAAGTTTTCACCGCCCAAGGAGTCTTGGTCATTCTTATACACAATATCTGTATATTTCGCTTCAACAGAAAGGTTATCACTTAAATCACCGACATAGGCAAAAGTGTTCTTCTCTCTATCAATTGGATATACATAGTAATGAGATGAAAAAACATAATTCAGATTAGGTCTATCATATTCTCTAATGTTCACATCCTGAGTATCTTGATAAATATACTCAACTCTATGATTGTCATTAATTGAATAATCAAGCTTTACCAAAGTCTGTTCCTGAGACTCAGGTGGCGCATTAAATATTGGCCATCCAGCATCATAGTTAAATCTCTGCTGAAGGAAATCTTTAATTTGAAGAAGCTCAGCTTCGTCCTCTGCAGCTATTGGCTGTGAGTTACTTGGTGAGAATCTTTCAGACTCTTCATAACCAACAAAGAAGAACAATTTATCTTCAATAATTGGTCCACCTACTACAAAACCTTTTGTCTCGTCAGAGAACTGATTTACAGGTGATCCTAAGACATCACCAACATTATCTTGATCAGTATCATATCCATAAACTTTACCTTTAAGTTCATTGGTTCCTGACTTAGTAACAGCATTAATATTTGCACCACCAAAGTTACCTTTTGTTACGCTATATGGTGCAAAATCAACTCTGATCTGAGCAAGTGTTTCAACACTAATTGGGTTTCTTACTGAAGCAAACCCATTAGCATTTAGGCCAAGTGGGTCATTTGCAGCAACACCGTCAATAGTGAAGTTGTTATATCTGTTATTTGAACCTAATGCAGAAATCTGAACATCTCTAAACGTACCTTGGATTGCAAATCTTGAATCCCTTTTCAAGAAATCACCAATACCTTTATCGATGGAAGCTGTTAAAGCAATATCATCTGCTGTAATTGTTGATCCAGGTCCAGAAGATGAAATTCCAGATCTAACACCAGTTACTACAACATCTTCAATTGCTGAAGAACTTACAAGCACAACATCAAATGAATTTGATTCAGCTAGGGTTAAATAAACGTTATCTACCCTTTCCGTATTAAATCCAGTAGCACTGGCAGTAATTACATAAGGGCCACCGGGTCTTAAGCCGGAAAAGTTAAAGTTACCAGCATCATTAGCAGCTGAAGACTTTGTGCTACCAGTTGGAACGTGTTCTACCGTAATGGTTGCTCCTGGAACATTAACTGAACCAGAAATAGATGAAGACGTGTCATTGGCGGCAAAAGAAAAGCCGATAAAGAAAACTGATAATGAAATTAGAATTTTTTTCATAATACTCCTCTTAATTATCCGTTTGGGGTTATTAATATTCTACGCCTATTTCAGATAGCTTCAACAATTAAATTCAACAATATTGTGACAAAAAGCTAATTACAGGCAATAACTTCTTTATTTAGATACTTTTGAAGAGATTTTGGAACATGAATTGTATTTTTTCCGTCATAAAAGTTTTCAATAATTGCAACAAGAGTTCTGCCGACAGCTAATGCAGATCCGTTTAGGGTGTGAGGAAAAACTTTATTTCCGCCCTCATTTAATCTTATTTTTGATCTTCTAGATTGAAAATCAGTGAAGGTAGAACATGATGAAATCTCTCTATATTTGTTTTGGCTTGGTATCCATACTTCTATGTCATAGGTCTTTGCTGACGAAAATCCTAAATCACCTCCACATAATTGGACTACTTGATATGGTAGTTCTAAAAGCTGAAGAATTTCTTCTGCATTGGTTAATAAACCTTCAAGAGCAGCATCTGATTCATCAGGATGAACAATCTGAACTATTTCAACTTTTTCAAATTGATGTTGCCTTATAAGACCTTTTGTATCTTTGCCATAACTGCCCGCCTCTGATCTAAAGCAAGGTGTATGAGATGTTACCTTTATTGGGAGACTATCCTGGTCCAATATCGAGTCGGCATAAAGATTTGTTAATGGGACTTCTGCAGTAGGAATTAAAAATAAATCTTCTGTTATTTTGAAAAGATCTTCTTCGAACTTTGGTAGTTGCCCTGTCCCAGTAAGACTTTGTGAATTTGCCATGAAAGGAACATATCTCTCTTCATAACCATTTTTTTCAGCCACATCAAGCATGAATGAAATAAGTGCTCTATGAAGTTTAGCTATATCATCTTTTAAAACTGCAAATCTAGTGCCGGCAAGCTTAACAGCAGATTCAGTATCAATATCTGATGTTATCTCAAGATGATCAATTGAATCACTTTTTTGCACTTCTCCAAATGTTTTAATCACTTTATTATCTTCTTCGCTATTTCCTGGCTCTACATCCTGATGAGGAATATTTGGAATATCTAATAAGAAATCATTGAGATGAGAAAGTGTTTTATTTAGTAACTCCTCCTTTTCTAAGAGATTTTCTTTAATTTCATCTAATTGATTTGATAATTCAGATGTGTCTTGATTATTTTTTTTAAGCTCTCCAAAGTCTTTTGATAGCTTGTTCTTTAAACTCTTCAGATCCTCTACTTCGATCTGTAAAGTCTTTCTATTGGAATCAATTTCTGTAAATAAGCCAGAATCTAAATCATAGTTTTTGATTTTTAGAATATTTTTTACCTTTTCAGGATCTGATCTTAGTAAATTTATATCAATCATTTTGAAAAAACTGTAAGGCCTATATAGGTAGCAACTATTGTAAAACTAAAAGTCAAAATAACATAGAGAATGCTGCTTATAGGATTTGAATTAAATAATTCTATTGTTTGTATTGAAAATGCCGACATAGTCGTAAAAGAGCCAAGGAAACCTATGACAAAAAACAAATACATTGGCGATGATTTACTGGCAAAATAACCAGCAATACAGCCTATTACAAAGCAACCAATAATGTTTACAGAAAGTGTTCCAAAAGGGATTAGATTGGAAATATTGTTGTTTACGTATTCTGTTAACAAAAATCTTAATACGGCTCCAAGCCCTCCTCCAAGTGCAATATATAAAAGACTCATGATAATTTATTAAGGAATATCGAGTTACCGACCCCAAAATTATCTTTAAATTGAATAATTAAAGTCCCCTCCTCTCTCAAGGAGATTTTGAAAACCTGCTTAGTCAATTTGTCGGTAACATACACTGAATCTTCAAGAGTGATCACATTAAGAGAGTCGTCATCTTGCGGTATCTTCTTTTTAGAAATAATACTTATTATTGGAAAATCATTTTTAGAGTATTCAAATGTTCTTTGTTGTGAGAAATCAATATCATTATAAGTAATGAAGTTTTTGCTTATTAGATAGCTCTCCTTATAAGGAGAAACAATTTCTAGGTAAATCTGAAGTGTATCTAAAATTAGTTTACCTGAGATTACTTCTGTTGAATTTTCTGTTACCTGCTCATATGAAAATCTGTTTTCATTAAGAAAATTGTTAATATTATCAATTTGAGAATTTGCATAAATATTAAAAGAAAGAAAATAAAGAAGAGTAGCTTTTAAATACATCTAATTTCTTTTTGGTACTAGAACTTCTCTTGACCCATTTGAACTCATTTCTGAAACTAATCCAGCTGCCTCCATTGATTCAATGAGTCTTGCTGCCCTGTTATATCCAATTCTTAACTTCCTTTGAACTGCTGAAATAGAAGCTCTTCTCGATTCAATGACGAAATTAACAGCCTCATCATAAAGCTCATCATCCTCCTCGCCAGATGATCCAGATGCATTAGACCAACCCGGTATTGGGCCGGTATCCTGAAGATCTGATGTGATCTCATCTACAAAATCTGGAGTGCCTCTTTTTTTCCAATCATCAACAACTCTATGCACTTCATCATCTCCAACGAAAGCACCATGAACTCTTGCTGGAACTCCTTGACCTGCCGGAAGGTATAGCATGTCTCCATATCCCAAAAGCTGTTCAGCTCCACCTTGATCTAAGACTGTTCTAGAGTCTATTTTGGTTGAAACTTGAAAAGAAATTCTTGTGGGAATATTTGCTTTAATTAATCCTGTAATGACATCCACTGAGGGTCTTTGTGTAGCAAGGATTAAATGAATTCCAGCTGCTCTAGCTTTTTGAGCAATTCTTGCAATGAGGTGTTCGACTTTTTTTCCAACCAACATCATCATATCTGCAAACTCATCTACAACTACAACTATTGATGGAAGTTCCTTTAAGAAATCTTCTTCATCTTCTTTTAATGGATTTTGAATTGATTCTCCTTTTTCAGAAGCCTCTTTTATTGCTGAGTTAAAGCTTGCCAAATTTCTTACTCCCATTGCAGACATTAATTTATATCTTCTGTCCATCTCAGCGACACACCATCGTAATCCATTTGCTGCATCAGACATATCTGTAATAACTGGTGTTAGGAGATGCGGAATACCATCATAAACAGAAAGCTCTAACATTTTTGGATCAATTAATATTAACCTCACATCCTCAGGATCAGATTTAAATAATAAACTTAGAAGCATTGCGTTAATCCCAACTGATTTTCCTGAACCAGTTGTTCCTGCAACAAGAAGATGAGGCATCTTTTCTAAATTAACAACAACAGCTTTACCAGCAATATCCTTCCCTAGGGCAAGAGATAAATGTGACTTTGAATCCTCAAAAGCTGAAGATGCAAGAATCTCTTTGAGTCTAACCATCTTTCTATTTGTATTTGGTATCTCAATACCCACAACAGATTTTCCCTCAATAACTTCAACAACCCTGACACTGCTCACTGCAAGGGATCTAGCAATATCTTGAGCAATATTTGTAATTTTGTTTGCTTTAGTACCTGGTGCTGGTTGAATCTCAAATCTGGTAACAACTGGGCCTGGCAAAACTGATACAACCTCTGCTTCAATTCCAAATTCGTCTAACTTTATCTCCAGAAGCTCTGATAAAGATTCAAGATCTTCTTTACTTAGTGACTCTCCATCATCTAATGCTCTATCTAAAAGCTCTGTGCTTGGCATTTTTGTAACAGGTTCCTTGTCTTCACCCATGTCCGACTTAGATAAATCAACTTTATCTTCAGGTTTATCATTTTTAAGATTTATTACACTTTGAGTTTTAGGAACAGCTTTTATCTCAGGAGGTTTTTTAGTCGCTGCTTTAAGAGGTTTTGTTTTCGAGGACTCAATCTGTTTATTTTTTTGAATATCTTTTATATTTTCTATTAGAGTTTTTAAACCCTGAAAGATGGCTGAAATAAGTTTTTCTAAAAATTTAAAGATATTTTCAAGCAGCAATCTAACTAATAAAGATATCTTTAGGATTAATTTACCAGCGTATGTGAAAAGTAACGGCCAAGAAATATTTAAACCAAGAGTAGCTGAGGGTATTAAGAATATTAATAAAAATAATAAGCTCCCTATTAAACCAAAAATTAAAACTAAATTTGAAAAAATAAACTTACCAATGAAGCCACCTGACGATCCTTGTGGAAAAGACTGACCCGCAATATAAAACTCACACAAAGCGGTAAAACATATTAATGATAGCAGTCCCCCTATAATCCTAAATAAAAACTTGGGGCTCGATAAATTAAATATTTTTGGTGCAAGAGACTCAAGCGACCACAAAGAAATAAATGCAAGTAAAAGATATGAACCAAGTCCTATAGTTGATAGCAAAATATCTGAAATCACAGCTCCTAGAGGGCCCCCTAAATTCATAACATTTGGATCATTGGTTTGATAAAAATATGCTGAATCTGCAGCATTATAAGAAATCAATGAAATTAATATATAAATTGAAAAGCCTATGAGACCAAAGCCTAAGAAATTGGAAAGTATTTTTACTGGTTGATTATCAGTATTTACTTTTTTAATAGCTATTATTATTCTCCGAAATACCAATTATATTAGTTCTTTAATATAATTTCTGCATAATTGAACTATAATTTTATTTCTTAAAGTATGACGAACAATAAATTAATAATTCTTGGGTCAGGACCTGCAGGCTATGCAGCATCAATTTATGCAGCAAGAGCAGGGTTAAATCCTGTCATTATTGCTGGAGCTGAGCCTGGTGGACAATTAACAACAACCACTGAAGTAGAAAATTGGCCTGGTGACAGTGATGATCTTCAAGGACCTGATTTAATGGAAAGAATGAAAAAGCATGCTGAAAAATTTGGTGTTGAGATTATTAATGATCATATTTCAAAGGTAAATCTTGAGCAGTCACCATTTCTTCTAA
>CAXGZN010000014.1:0-14429 GCA_964014565.1 uncultured Gammaproteobacteria bacterium | reverse complement strand
GAGCTGTAAGTCCAAGTAATTGTGCTTTATCAAGCATTATTTCCTCAGGATTAACGTTTAGCCCGGCTTTATGAAAGTTTTTAAAGCCATCAGATTGTGGTTCAAGAACTTCAAAAGATTCTATATCAGTATTTTCTTGTGTTGCATCACCTCGTCCTGGGGTAAAAGGAACTTCAATACCAGAAGCTTTCTCTATAGCAACATTACCTGCTAAAACAATAACATCGGCAACTGAGGCGCCAGTTTCTTCTGCTATTGCTTCATAAATCTCTAACACTTTACTTAATTGGTCAGGATTATTAGCTTCCCAATTCTTTTGAGGCTCTAATCTGATTCTTGCTCCATTTGCTCCGCCTCGCATGTCAGAGCCCCTATAGGTAGATGCACTTGACCAAGCTGTTTCAATCATTTCTTGGATTGATAGACCACAATTGAGAATTTTCTCTTTTACAGCATTTACATCATAAGTTGAATTCCCAGCAGGCACAGGATCTTGCCAAATCAATTCCTCTTCGGGAACTTCTGGCCCCATATATCTTGTTTTGGGTCCCATATCTCTATGCAATAACTTGAACCAAGCTCTTGCAAAAGCATCTGCAAACTCATCCGGATTCTCATGAAAACGTTTTGATATTTCTTTGTAGCTTGGATCTTCTCTCATTGCCATGTCAGCAGTTGTCATCATTGTTGGAACTTTCACTGAAGCATCTTCCGCATCCGGAGCCATATCTTCTTCTTTTTGCCCAACAGCATGCCAAATGTGTGCACCTGCAGGACTCTTGGTTAGCTCCCATTCATATCCAAAGAGCAAGTCAAAGTATCCATTATCCCACTGTGTTGGATTTGCAGTCCATGCGCCTTCGATACCACTAGTAATAGTGTCACTTCCAACCCCTGAACCATAACTACTTGTCCATCCAAATCCCATCTCTTCAAGAGGAGCTCCTTCAGGCTCTGCTTGAACATGATCTTCAGTACTTGCTCCATGAGCTTTACCAAAAGTATGCCCACCAGCAACAAGTGCAACTGTTTCTTCATCGTTCATAGCCATTCTGCCAAAGGTCTCCCTAATATCTCTCGCACTTGCAAGTGGATCAGGATTTCCATCTGGACCTTGAGGATTTACATAAATCAATCCCATCTGGACAGCAGCAAGGGGATTATCAAGTTCTCTATCACCTTTATATCTATTATTCTCTAGCCATCCAGTTTCAACACCCCAATGAATATCTTCTTCTGGACCCCAGATATCAGGCCTACCACCACTGAAACCAAAGGTCTTTCCACCCATGGATTCAATTGCTACATTTCCGGCTAATATTAATAGATCAGCCCAACTTATTTTTTTGCCATATTTTTGTTTGATAGGCCAGAGTAGTCGTCTTGCTTTATCAAGGTTTCCATTATCAGGCCAACTATTCAAGGGAGCGAACCTTTGTGCACCAGTTCCACCTCCACCTCGGCCGTCTGTACTTCTATATGTTCCAGCAGCATGCCACGTCATTCTTATGAAAAATGGACCATAATGACCATAGTCTGCAGGCCACCATTCCTGTGAATCAGTCATGAGATCATTTAGATCTTGTTTCAGAGCATCATAGTCGATATCTTCAAATTCTTTTCTATAGTCAAAACCCTCATCCATTGGATCAGATTTTCTATCATGTTGATGCAGAATATTTAAATTTAGTTGCTCAGGCCACCAATCTTTGTTGGATGTGCCGCTTGAACTATTACTAGTCATCGCGCCATGCATAACAGGGCACTTTCCCTCATTTTCCATCGAAAACTCCTTTAATCAATTTATATAATATATTTAACGATTCTAAACTTTTTTTCAATTTAATTTAATAGAAATCAATGATTTTTTGCTAATTTATAACCATTAAATCTTCAGCAACAATAACTTCCCCATCATAGACAGATGAAATCTCTTTATATATCTCATCTGGAGTTGATCCCCAAAATAAAATATGCGATAGAACTAGCTTGTTTGGCTTTATTCTTTTAGCTATTTCGCCTAATTCAATAGTGGAAGTGTGATGTCCTTTGTGATATTTCTGCCAATCTGGAGTTTTATTTAAGAAGCCAGCATATGAGTAAACCTCATGAACTAAAATATCAGCATCTTTAGCATAACTTTCTAAGATATCTGATGGCCCTGTATCGCCTGAAAAAACAATCACTTTATCTGCGGATGTAAACCTAAAGCCATATGATTCATGAAGTCCGCCATGATCAACTCTAAAGGATTCAACTTTTACATCTTCATTTTGAAAAATTACGCCATTTTTCAATTCATGAAAGTTAAATTTATAACCTAATTTATTTGCTGGCTGAGTTCCATAAATACGATAATCGATATCTGTTTTGTATGCTTTCAGGATATTTGTTGCCATATTCTCGAGATCTTTAGGACCAAAAAGTTCGACTCTCTCATTTCTACCCATGATCCAAGGAGTTATTAAGAAATCTGATAACCCCATAGTATGATCAGAGTGAATATGAGTTAAAAATGCATACTTTAATTTGGCTGGAATTAATGCATCTATATCTCCACCCCAATTCGAGGATAGTTCAGCCGCTCTTCTAATTACTCCAGGACCAAAGTCCACCAGGTATGCATTATCATTTACTATTACCGCGTAAGCAGATCCCATTCTTTGAGGATCTGGGTTTGGAGTGCCTGATCCCAAGATAGCCAAATGAGTTTCAGCCCCCAAAAGACTTGAAAAAAATAAAAATGACGTCAATATAAATTTCATTACTTAATTCTTAAATTAATAGTCAATTTAGAATTTACACCACTGAATTTTTTATGACAAATAAAAATATATTAATAATTGGTTCCTCAGGCGGAATTGGCAAAGCTTTCGTTGATATTTTTGCAAAACAAAATGCTAATAATAAGATAATTGGTCTTTCAAGATCAGAAAACAAAGATATTGAAAACCTTTATGCCCATCATTTCTTGGATTTAGAAAATGAGAACTCCATTGAGAGTGCTGCAAGACAGGCAGAGGCATATGGGCCTTACCAATTAATAATTGTTGCAACTGGAGTCCTTCACGGTGATGATTTTTCTCCAGAAAAAAGCTTGAAGCAAATATCAGCTGATAACTTTAAGAAAGTTCTTAATATAAATACCGTTGGACCTGCTCTAGTTGGCAAATCTTTTTTACCCTTGCTAGATAATAAAAATCCTAGTGTTTTTGGTTTTTTGAGTGCAAGAGTAGGCAGCATTTCAGATAATAATTTGGGTGGATGGCATGCATATAGAGCCAGCAAAGCTTCACTAAACATGCTGATTAAGAATTTTGCAATTGAATTAGCTAGAACTAATAAACTAGCGAAAGTCATTGGACTTCATCCAGGCACAGTTGATACTGAGTTGAGTAAACCATTCCAAAAAAATGTTCCAGACAATAAACTTTTCACTCCACAGTTTTCTGCAGATGCCATGATTAATGTTGTAGATGGATTGAAAGAGGGTGATTCGGGATCAGTTTTTGCATTTGATGGGAGTAAAATAGAGAGTTAGATGAGAAATTTAGTTTGGTTTAGAAATGATCTAAGGGTTTATGACAACCCTGCTTTGGATGCAGCATGCAACGAACACAATGAAGTTGTAGCAGTCTACATTGTCAGTGAATCTCAGTGGGATGAGCATAATGACTCTGTTAATAAGATTTCATTTTGGTTTAGATGCTTGGTCGAGCTTGAAAAAGAGCTTAAAAAAATAAATATTCCTCTAATAATTTTAAAATCAGATTTTTATAAAGATCATTCAAAAAAACTTCTAGAGTTTTCGACTGAAAATAACTTAGACAATATCTTCTTTAATATTGAATATCCTGTTAATGAGAGAAAAAGAGATGAAGAAGTTACTAAGACTTTTGAAAATCAAAATAAAGGAGTATTTTCATTTCATGATCAAGTTATTCATAAACCCGGAACATTAAAAACAAAAGCAGGTGGAGACTTTTCAGTTTACAGCCCTTTTAAAAGATGTTGGTTTGCTGAATTAGATTATGCAATGCTTGAAGAGATTCCTATTCCTTCATCAGTAAGTCCAATAGATATTTCTCATCAAAACGAATTTGATATTTATAACTATGATAAATCTGAAATAAATCAAGATCTTTGGCCTGTCGGCGAGACTAATGTGCAGACAATGATCTCAAATTTCTTAGAGAAAAAAGGAACCTTGTATAAAACTGATAGGAACTTTCCTTCGATGAAGGCAACATCTATGGCTTCCCCTTATTTAAACACAGGTGTTGTTTCATCAAAGTGGTGTCTGAATCAGTCAAGAAATCTTAATTATGATGCTTTAGATGAGGGAGACAAAGGAATTGTTCATTGGGTATCTGAAATACTCTGGAGAGAATTCTATCGACATATAATATTTAACTATCCAAGAGTATCAAAAGGTAAACCTTTTCAAATGCGATATGAGAATATCCCTTGGGAAAATAATCCGGAGTTTATCGAAGCTTGGAAAACTGGGAGAACCGGGATACCTATAGTAGATGCAGGAATCAGGCAAATGATTGAAACAGGGTGGATGCATAATAGATTAAGAATGATTGTAGCAATGTTCTTATCTAAGAATTTGTTGGTGGATTGGAAAATAGGCGAAGAGTTCTTTATGAAGCACCTTATAGATGGTGATATTGCCTCAAATAATGGCGGCTGGCAGTGGAGTGCTTCTACAGGAACTGATGCTGCTCCGTATTTCAGAATAATGAACCCAGAAACTCAATCACTAAGATTTGATGAAACCGGCGAATATATTAGGAAATATGTAAAAGAACTTCGAGATTGCCCAAATAAAGAGGTACATATGCCAAGTAATCCAAAAGATCTTGGTTATGTAGAGCCAATTGTTGATTTAAAAACCTCAAGACAAAAAGCCATCGACGTATTTGGTAGCATTAAAAAAGATAATTAAATATCTTTTTTGCTATGCTAGTAAATTAATTTTAAGTAAAAACTTTTTTAGCTTATTTTGATTAAGGAGATTTTATGAATAAATATCTAGACGCAATGGCAAAACCCTTTATGCCAATTACTCCTTGGCTGCTTAGACTTGGTCTTGGAATAGCATTTATATACCATGGAATCGGTAAGTTTCCACTTCCGCCTGAAAGAATGGTTACTTGGTTTGAAAGCATGGGATTTATGTATCCTGAAATTGTTACAAGTCTTGTTGCCTTGGGCGAAGTAGGGGCTGGTGCTGGAATAATATTGGGTGGTCTGCTGCCTGGCAATTTTGGAAATTTAGTTACAAGACTTTCCGGAGGGGCGGTCGTAGTAATAATGATTGGTGCTATTTATTTAGCTCATATGGATTGGTTTGCCGACCTAAGAAAGCTTTTCACAAGTGAACAAATTTTCTTATTTATTATTGGTTTATATTTCACGATTAGAGGAAATAACTAAAAAAATAAAAAAATACTTGTAAATCTAAATGAGAATCATTATCATTCTCATTACTTAAAACCTTATAACTAATTTAATAAAGGGAGTTTCTTATGAGACAAGTATTATTTTTAAGCATGGTCGCTGTATGCGGCTTTTTTATTTCTAACACAGTTCTAGCTCAAGACGCTGAGATAGAAGAAGTTGTAGTAAAAGGTAAGGTGCTTCAATCAGATCAAGTTAATGCTCTGAAGACACCAACACCAATTATCAATGTTCCTCAATCTTTAACAATTGTTACTGATGAAGAAATGGCAAGAAAAGGCATGAGATCTATTGGAGATATCATTAGATATACACCTGGAGTAAATACATCTCAAGGTGAAGGGCACCGTGATGCGGTTGTCTTCAGAGGTGTGAGATCAACAGCTGACTTTTTCCAAGACGGAGCAAGAGATGATGTTCAGTACTATCGTTCACTATATAACGTGGAGCAGGTAGAGATTTTGAGAGGGCCAAATGCACTTCTATTTGGAAGAGGCGGAACAGGTGGCGCACTCAACAGAGTAACTAAAAAAGCGATGATTGGTTCTGATGTTAGAACTGTAAATGTCGGAATGGATTCATTTGGAGCTTTCGATGTTGCTGCAGATGTAAACATGGATATGGGCGATACAATGGCGCTTCGTATAAATGTTCACAGTGACTCTTTAGAAAATCATAGAGACTATTATGATGGCGATAGATTGGGCTTTAATCCAACACTTAGAATGAAATTAAGTTCAGCCACAACTTTAGATCTTTCTTATGAACATATCGACCATGAAAGATTTATTGATAGAGGTATACCAACAGCAAACAATGTACCTGTTAAAGAGTATGCGGGAATTGTTTTCGGAGACAAAGATAATAATGTTCATACAGTTGAAGCATCTGTATTTAGAGCCACTGTTAGTCATGTATTCTCTGATACAAGAAAGGGTAATCTATCTCTAACATCAAATAGTTTTGAAAAGATGTATCAAAACACTTATATAGCTTCGCATACTGCTGGTAGCGGTGTGGTGACAATGGATGGATATCATGATCCAACAGAAAGAGATAACTTCATAGTTTCTGGTAGTTTGGTTAATGAGCTCACTATTGGTGGTTCAACTCATACAGTCTTAGCAGGCTTTGAGAGCATCGCAACAGATAATAAAAACTTCAGATTTAACACATACTGGACTTCAAAAGATTGTTCAGCGAGTGGATACGATCAAGAGTCATTCAATGTTACTGATCCAATGGACTTTACTGTTACTTCAGGCGGAGCACCAACATCAGTAGAATATACAAATCCTTGTTCACTCAAATCAAGCACAGAAACTGACATTAGTGTTACTTCTTTCTACATTCAAGATCAAATTGATGTAACTGATAACTTAATTGTTGTTCTAGGTGGAAGACATGATACTTTTGATGTAACTGTTGATGACATTAAGAATGGAACATCTGCAGCAAGAGAAGACAGTGAATTTTCTCCAAGAATGGGTTTAATCTATAAACCAAGAGACGCAGTATCAGTCTACTATAGTTATAGTGAAGGCTTTGCTCCAAGATCAGGCGAGCAATACAAAAAGCTAACAGGTGGATCTCCAGGTTCAGGTGAAACTCTAAATCCAGACTACTTCGAAAATACTGAAGTAGGTGTGAAAGTAGATCTAACCTCAGACCTCAGCTTAACTGCTGCTTACTTTGACAGTAAAGCTGATAAAGCTGGATATGATGGAACAAGTGCTGAGTACATTGTTGAGAGAGCATTAGCTGTCGATGGAATGGAGCTTGAGCTTAAAGGAAGAGTAAATGACAAGCTTGACCTAACACTTGGTTATACAAATATCATAGATGCTAAAAACGGCACTAAAGATGCAAGAGAAGTTCCTGAAACTCAAGTTTCAATGTGGGCAAATGTTGAAGTAAGTCCAAGATTAGGATGGGCAGTTGGTGTTATGCATCAAGGCGAGTCACTAATCAAAGATGGCGGGACACAAATGCTTCCAGACTACACAAGAGTAGATGCAGCATTGTATTTCATGCTTTCAGATGACTTCAGACTTCAATTGAATATGGAAAATCTAACGGATAAGTTATATTTCCCTCATTCGCACAGTACTCACCAAGTTTCAGTTGGAAGAGAAAGAAACGTAAGACTTTCTCTATCAAGAAGCTTTTAATTTGGGAGTTTGATAAGTTTTAAGTTGAGGATAAAGAGTTAATCGGGTAATACTTCCTTTAATCACACACCCCTTAGCTCTTCATTTTAAAAAGGGCGACTTTAGTCGCCCTTAACTTAAAACTCTCATTAGATGATTAGAATGCAATATACTTTCCCCTTTTTGACGGTTATTCTATCTAATCATTCCTGGGGTAGCTTTAACGCTACCCCAATTTTTTTAAAAAAATTGTATTATCTAAAAAAATAAATATAGAATTTAAATATATCTAATAATACTTATAGAGGATCATATGAATAAAAATCCGATTCAATCATCTATTTGGATAGCTGAGCAAGTCATTCTATTAATAATTGCTGTAGCTACAATTGGAGCAACTATGATTGAGCTTGTTAGGATCATTGATGTAATGACTGTAAATCTGAGTGATCTTTTTTTACTTTTTATTTATGCAGAAGTTTTGGGAATGGTTGGGGTTTTCTATAGAGATAACAGAATACCAGTTACTCTCCCAATTATTATTGCTATTACTGCACTTACACGAATGATAATCCTGCAAAGTAAAGGTCTTGATGCCATAAATATAATATACGAAGCATCTGGCATATTACTTCTGTCTGTTGCGGCTTACGTCATGAGTCTTAAAGAAAAGATGAGCTTGTCAAAGCTTAAGATGCGAGAAGAATCTAGCGATTAGAAAAGGACTTATTATTACTTTAAGAAGTCTTTCATTGCTTTAAGGGTCTTAGAGCTGACATAGTGTTCTATACCCTCACTATCTATCTCGGCATTCTTTTTATCAACTCCCAATGCAATTAGAAAGGCCAGGACAATGGCATGACGATCTTTAGCTTTTTTTGCTAGTTTAGTGCCTGCATCAGTTAGTTCTACAGGCTTATAGGGAGAAGTATAAAGAAGTTTTTCATCATGCAATCTTTTTACAATTCGTGAAACAGTTACATGGCTCACATTAAAGTAGCGCGCTAAATCAAGAACTCTGCATTCTCCTTTTTCTTCTATCAGCTCCATAACTGCCTCAACATAATCCTCAGCCGTTTCACTGGCATGTCGTGAGCGAGTTTGTGAAAAGGGAACTGAACGAGCTTTAACTTCTTTTTTCACATCTTTTCCCTAAAAAATATATATTAAGATTATACCCTTGACATCATCCGTAGCCATTGCTACATTTGTCCAATGAAAGATTACCTAAAATATGATGATGTAAAAGTTTTTAAATATGAAAATATTTATTTAACAATTATTTACACTATAGGTCATATTGCTGTTGCGATTACATGTAACAGAATCATAACTGGTGCATCTATGGATATGGCCGCAGTAGATGCCTTTGTTGAGCCAATAATAAATGGATTTTGGTTCTATTTTCTTTTAGTTTTCTTAAAAAAAATATTAATAAATAAAATTACATCAAGCAGCTCAAAACTGCTAAATATTAATCAAGTTGGATTTTTATTAGCATTTTTTTATACGATAGGACATATACTCATTGCAATGACATGTAATAGGCTGCTAACAGGAGCTCCTTTGAATCTTGCAGCAGTCGATGCCTTTGTTGAACCATTGGTAAATGGTCTTTGGTTTTATCTTCTTTTTAATGTTTTTAATAGGTTTAAAGCTTATAAGATTTCCAACAATCTTGTTCGGCTAAACAATATCTAAAATCTTCTTACAAATACTTATAACTACTTGACTATATTTACAATTAGATAGAAATTTTATTAAGATATAGGTAAGTTATGAAAAAACCGAATATCCTTAGACGTTCAATTATGTTTATTGTTGACTCTTGGCGAGTTGTAATGGATGTCAAATATAATCCACTGAAGCATATTCCAGATCCAAGCTTACAGACTTATTTTATGCTTATATTGTTTACGATTTGGAGTGTTGCTTTTGGATTGATTGCAATCTTTTGGTTAGGCTTTATTGGATATAACATTATGACAAGTATTATTGTTCATCTCTCCATACTTATTCCATTAGCTTTTACAAATGCAGTTTTTGTGGATGCAGAAAGAGATGGTGAAAAATGGTTGAAAGAATGGCGTGAAGAGCAATCAAGATATATGATCATTAAAAATAGGTTAAAGACTAAAAACCTAGTTTTATGGAATCCTTATAAAGAAGCTTAGATAATTGAAATGGTGGAGCTACGCGGGATCGAACCGCGGACCCCCTGCTTGCAAAGCAGGTGCTCTCCCAGCTGAGCTATAGCCCCATTCCAGATTGCTTATTGTATATATATTAAAGAAATAAAAAAAGATAAAGACGATTTTAGTTCTCTTCTAGATTCCTGTACTCATTTGCTTGCCTTACCAATTCATCTTTGACATCTTTTGGAGTGAAGCATGGATTATCAAATCCGATAAAGAAAAGATCATCTTTACATGCGGTAAAGTAACCATCGATACATATTGCAAACATTTTTGCATCCTTATCTGAAATGCCGTGCTGAGCTTTTAATGAAGAAAATATTACATTTGAATGGTCCTCATTCATATGATCAATCATGCTTTTCTCTCTATCTTTCCACCTTGGTTCTTCAGAGATCCAGTTATCTTTCTTTAACCAGGCTATTTCTCCAAAACCTCCAATCCAACGAATGTTTTCAGTTTTTAGTTCATAAAATTTAAAATCATGCATCTGGGAGTATGTTTTACTTTCCGGTAAGAATTTATGAAATCTTTGCTGACAATCTTCTAGTTCATTTTTTGGTACTTCAACCAAATTTCCCATAATTGTCAGTCTAGCGCTATTCTGTTTGTCTTCATCATCCTTGCTTCTAGAAATTGTAATGCATGCTTTAGGGTTATTTTTTAAATTTTTAGTATGTTCCGCAATATCGCTCGCATATAAATAAATAGATCTATTGCGACCGCTAACATAGGTTATGTAGCTTCCAAAGGGGAATCCATCAAACTTTTTAGATACCGTCGACAAAATTGCTTCATTAGAGGATCTAAAGAGTTCTGCAGCTTGAAGATCATATTTTTGTAGCTTCTTATTCATATCAATAATAATGAACCCTTAAAGGATCATATTTAACTTTTATAGGCACCTCATATATTGAAGTCAAGAAATCATCCGTCATAATTTCTTCTGGCTTGCCAAATGCTTTGATTTCGCCATCCTTCATAATAGCAATCTTATCTGCAAAATGAGATGCTAAATTTAAATCATGCAAAATTACCAATATACCAACGTTAGATGAGGCCCTGGCCTTAAGGATATTCATTAAAAGCATCTCAGACGACAAATCTAAGTTTGCAGTTGGTTCATCAAGCAGAAGATATCTTGGATCATTCGATTGAGACGGTCTCCATAACTGAAGAAGTGTTCTAGCAAAATGTACTCTTCTTTGTTCACCTCCAGATAGACTATTGAATTTTCTGTGAACAAGATTATGTACATTACATTCTTTAGTCACAGATTCGAATGCTGTTGAAAAATTACTGGAAAAATCTGAATTCCCCCTTTGCAGCCATCCCATTTCAATAACATCTTTAACATTAAAATTGAAAACTAGTGTTTGCATTTGCGACATTACACTTCTGGTAAATGCTCTTTCTTGAATACTGATTTTATTAAGCTGCCTATTATCATAGATAGTGTCGCCAGAGTCAGGAGTAATATCACCAGTTAGAACATTTAGAAGAGTTGATTTCCCAGCTCCATTTGGACCGATAACTGAAACTATTTCACCCTCATTAATTTCAAGCGAAACATCTTTAAGGATTTGTCTATTATCCAGCTTCAGACTTACTGATTTTAAATTTAGACTCATAATCTTTTCATCCTAAAAATCAACCAAAGGAAGAAAGGTGATCCGATCGCACTTGTTATTAAGCCTACAGGTATTTCAGCCGGTTGGAGTAATATCCTTGAAAAGAGATCAGCAATAATCATTAGGCAGGCACCCATAAGTGCTGAACCCGGTAATAAATACTTATGATTAACTCCTCCAATTAATCTTACAAGATGAGGAACAACGAGTCCGACAAAACCAATCATCCCAGACAGGGCAACACTTGCTCCAACAGCAGAAGCACTTGTGAAGATTATACTTAACTTTACTCTCTGAACATCTATACCAAGTCTGTATGCTTCTGGCTCACCAAGCTGAAGCAAATCTAATTTCCTTGCGTTTGGAATTAAGAAAATTAAAGAGATGGTTATAATAATTACTGCTGGAATTAATAATGGCCATGTAACTCCACCAAAACTTCCCATTGTCCAAAACGTAAGACTTCGTAATTCAGCATCTGAGCTTATATAAGTCAAAATTCCAATGCCAACACCAGCAATTGCATTAACCGCAATTCCAACAAGCAACATGTAAGTTACTCCTTGGTATCCAAACCCTTTTGTTAAAACATATAACATAAATATTACAAAACATGCGCCTGAAATTGCCGCAACTGGCAAGAGAAAGCTTCCCAAATATAGATTTGGGAAGAAGTTTGCTCCTATAACTATTATTGTAGTTGCTCCTAAAGCTGCTCCAGCAGAAACACCTATAAGACCAGGATCTGCAAGAGGATTTCTGAAAAGCCCTTGAAGGGCAGCACCGGCAATACCAAGGCTAGCACCAACAATTGCAGACAATATAACTCTTGGCACTCGAATTTCAAGAAGAACTATATTTTGCAAGCCTGTATTTTTACCAAGAATGAAATTTATAATTGAAAGATCATAGCTGCCAGTTCCAATTGCAATAAATACACTTACAAAAGTAAAAATACATAAAAGAAATAAAATTAATAATTGTTTCGAAGAAATAAATTCAGTAATGGAGCTTTTTATTGATTGAGCCCTACTTGTCATTTATTTCTAAAATATCATTTGCAATATTTAATGCTGAAAAGATTGTCCTAGGCCCAAATCCAAGCATTGCCATTCCATCCATAGCAATAATATTATTATTTTCGGCAGCAGGAGTTAATGCTAATGCAGGATGCTGTCTAAGAGATTCAATATCTCCAAATGCACTAAGTCCTCTATTAGAAATTAAAATTAGATCTGGTTCTGCCATCAGGATTGACTCTGTGCTAACTGGTTTCCAGCCCTCAAAGGATGATAGAACATTTTTTGCTCCAATCATTTCAATTAAACCGTTTGCAGATGTTCCCATTCCTCCAATTAAAGGAGAGCCACTTTGTAGACCTAAAATAAAAATAGCTTTTATTTGATTTTCCGAGACTTTTTCTGATGCAATATTTAGTTTCTCAATGGCAGGGGTTAACTTCGTATCAAACAATTCTCTTGCCTCTGCTTTTTTATTTAAGATCTCTGCTACACACTCAACTTTAGACTTAATGCCTGCGATGTTATGTTTCTCAGAAATAATTGCTACCTCTACACCAGTTCTATTGATCTGTTCCAAGACAGCAGGGGGCCCCATATCGTCTTCACCAATAATTATTGTTGGATCAAGAGACAATATTCCTTCAGCAGATAATGCTCTCACGTAACCTATTTGAGGGTGGCTTTTTGCTCTCTCTGGGAAATTTGAGGTTAGATCAACAGCAATTATGCTATCTTCAGCATCAATCATATACATGATTTCAGTTATTGAGCCACCTGCAACAGTTACTCTAGAAACATCATTCGCAGGGGAGCACTCATTTGCAAAAGAATTTTGCTGTAAGAAAACAGAGACAAAGATTAAGAGTATATATTTCATAAATTTATAAAAATATTTGATTTTTTCTTAAATGTAAATGATAATCATTCTCATTCGTATTCGCAATTAGCGTGGAGTTATTATGACAAATATTTTATTAAGTAAAAAGATAAATGCATCTATATTTATGGCAATTCTCAGTATTGCCGTGATTTCACAGGAAAATAATGCAGATATAGAAGAAGTAGTTACAGTCTCTTCTAAAATTGAAGTACCTGCAAAAGATGTAGTTGGCTCTGTAAGCCTCATCACTCAATCAGATCTTGAAACCAGAGTCGTAAATGATCTTCAAGAGGTTTTTGAAAATACAATTGGAGTTACTGTTCCAAGAAGCATTAGAAGCGGAAGAACAAGAAACGACGGAGTGACAATTAGAGGAATAGGCGATAAAAGAGTAAATATTCTTATCGATGGAATTAGAGTAGGTGATGCATATCAAAGTGGCGGCTTTGGTAAAGATGTAGTAGATCCAATTCTTTTAAAGCGAGTTGAGGTACTTAAGGGTCCCAGCTCAGCTCTTTATGGCTCAGATGGCCTAGCAGGAACCGTATCTTATACAACAAAAGATCCAAGTGATTTAGCATCTTCTGGCAACCCATTTGTTTCAGTTGCAATGGGATCAGCAACAGTAAATCAGCTTTCTAAGATTTCTGCTCTTACAGCTGTTGTAAAAGGCAATATGGAAGCACTTGTCCAAGTGACAACAAGAGAAGTGAATGAACTCGAAATTCATAATGACTCAACTAGTCCATTAAATCCAATGGAAGGTGACGGTTTATCATTGCTTGCAAAGCTTAAGTTGAATATGGCTAATGGATCAGATTTAACTTTAACAATTGATAATCAAGAAACTGATGCAAAATATGAATTACTAAATGAGATTGGAACATCTTACTTCCCCCAAGCAGAGGAAGTTACTGAATCAATTGGTGATGATAATTCAACAAGAGAGAGAGTTACGCTTTCTTATAACTTTGAATCTGGAAATGCTTTATTTGATTCAGGTGAGGTAAGACTATTTTCACAAACTACAGATCAAAAACAAGTAACAGATAAAACTAAGGCATTAATAGCTTTTGGTCCAT
>CAXGZN010000013.1:0-14488 GCA_964014565.1 uncultured Gammaproteobacteria bacterium | reverse complement strand
AACACAGATTTTGATTTAAGAATTTTTACCTGGCTCAGTCTTGCTTCAAATTGATCGGAATGATTCTTTTGGAAACTTGGCCAAGAGTCTGTTCCTGGAATTATTTCTTTTATGGAGGAAAGCATCTGGCATCCATTACAAACACCAAGTGTAAATTTTTGCTCGTCCTCAAAGAATTTTAAAAACTTTTCTTGAATGCTATCACTAAAATTGATTGTGCTAGACCAACCCTTTCCTGCTCCTAAAACATCTCCATATGAAAATCCACCACAAACAGCGAGACCATTAAATTGATTTAAATCTTTTTTCTGGTCTAACAAATCCTGCATATGAATATCATGTGCTTCAAAACCTGCTTTTATGAATGCAGCTGCCATTTCATTTTGTCCATTTACACCCTGCTCTCTTAAAATTGCAACTTTTGGCTTATTTTTGAGGAAATTTAGTATTTTTAGACCTTTTTTTGGTTGCTTAAAGGAGTCATTTGCAAATAATCCAGTATTTGAAGTCTTTGAAATAAGATCAAACTCCGATTTTGCATCATCTTTATTGTCTCTTATGGATTTAATGCGATATGAGACCTGAGACCAAGCCTGCTCAAGCTCTGAAATGTCTCGTGAAAATAATTTATCCTTATTTTTATCAAGAATATCAAAGTTACTTCCACCTATTTTTCCTAAATACTGGAATATAAGGTTTTGAGAATTAGCTGATTGCTTTAATTCTTTTAATTTAGATTCATTTATTTGGATAACTACTCCGACCTCTTCAGAAAACAAGAATTGCTCTGGTGAAACCTGAAAATTATTATCCAGTGAAATCGAGCATCCTATTTTATTTGTAAAGCAAAGTTCAGATAAGGTAGTAAGGATTCCTCCATCAGAAATATCATGAAGCGCATGAATATTTTTTTTATTTATTCCCTCTTGAACAAAATTAAATAAATTTAATAGCTCTTCAGACGAAATATCTGGCATATCAGTAAATGAGGTTTCAAAAATATCTTGATAAATTGATCCATTCAATCTAAAAAAATTATTTGGTTTCACTAAAACCAAACATGGATCTTCTAAGTTTTTATACTCTGTGGTTATTGATATTCTTACATCTTTGACAGGCGCCATAGCTGAAATGATTCCTGTCATTGGACTTTTGACGGTGAAGTTTGATTGGTCTTTTTCCCAAGTTGTTCTCATGGACAAAGAATCTTTACCAACAGGAATTGCTATTCCAAGATCAATACAAAAGTTTGATAATGCTTCCACTCCTTTTCTGAGATTTAAATCTTCAATATTTTCTCCACATGCTGCCATCCAGTTAGCTGATGCTCTTATAGAAGAAATAGATTCAATTGGTACTGACATCATATTGGTTACAGCTTCGGCTACTGCCATTCGCATTGAAGCAGCTGCATTATGAATGGATAAAGTTGGTCTCTCTCCGATACTTATGACTTCTCCGCAAACATCATCAAAAGATCTTAAAGACATAGCATAGTTTGATGTAGGCACTTGCCACTTTCCTACAAATTGATCTCTTGCAACCATTCCTCCTACCGATCTGTCACCGATGGTTATTAAAAATGATTTTGAGCCAACCGTAGGATGACTAAGAACATTTTCAGCACTTTTCTCAATATGTTTTTTAACAGACTCTTTTGCTTTTGGATCAAGCTCTGAAATATCTAAATCATTATCTGCATCAATTGCTATCTTTTGTTCAACATTAAAAACATTTTTTTCTTCTTTAACGACCTTCTTTTCCAGTGGCAGTTCACCAAACAACATAGATAGAGGAACATCCACTGGATAGTTATTAGCACTTTCGTCAAAAAGTTTTATATATTTTTCAGTTGTTGTTTTTCCTACAACTGCAAAAGGACAACGCTCTCTCTCACAAATTTCTGTAAATAGTTCTTCATTATTAGAATGAATACTTAAAACATATCTTTCCTGCGATTCATTTGACCAGATTTCCATGGGCGACATTGATAGATCTGCGCATGGAATGTCTTTAAGATTTATACGAACTCCCAGTTCACTATCTTTAGCTAGTTCTGGTATTGCATTTGAAAGGCCACCTGCACCAACATCATGAATAAACTCTATGATGCTGGGATTTTTATTATTACAAGTATTAATTACTTCTTGGCATCGTCTTTCCATTTCTGCGTTATCTCTTTGTACTGAAGCAAAATCTAAATCCTCATCACTTTGTCCTGATGACATCGATGATGCAGCACCGCCGCCAAGACCAATTAACATTGATGGACCACCTAAAACAATTACTAAATAGTCCTCACTAATTTGTTTTTTAAAATTATTCCTATCAATGATCTCTCCAATTCCGCCTGCCAACATAATTGGTTTGTGATAACCGTATGCTGTTGAATCTTTGAAAGAAGTTTCAAAACTTCTGAAGTAACCTAATATTGATGGACGACCAAATTCATTATTAAATGCTGCGCCTCCAAGAGGAGCATCAATCATTATTTCAAGCGGTGAAGCAATCCTTTCTGGTTTATTTTCATCATGCTCCCAAGGGCGAATAAAGTCAGGAAGTCTCAAGTTAGAAACATTAAACCCAACTAGACCAACCTTTGGCTTTGCTCCCATTCCAGTTGCACCTTCATCTCTAATTTCTCCACCTGACCCTGTAGATGCTCCTGGAAATGGTGAGATTGCGGTCGGGTGATTATGAGTTTCTACCTTTATGGTTGAATTAATCTTTTCTTGAATGAGCTCATAAGTTTGATCATCATTTACAGAAAGCCTTTTAGTATTTACTCCTTCAACAATGGCTGCATTATCTTTATAGGCAGAAATAATATTTTTTGGCGATGCTTTACTGGTATTTTTAATAAGCTGAAATAAAGAATCTTCTTTTTCTTCACCGTCTACTTGCCAATTGGTGTTAAAGATCTTATGCCTGCAATGTTCTGAGTTTGCTTGTGAGAACATCATGAGTTCAGCATCAGTAGGATTTCTATTAATCGAATTATAAAAATCTAAGAGATAATCTATTTCGTCATTTGAAATTGCAAAACCATATTTTGTGTTTGCATGCTCAAGAGCTTGTTTCCCACCAGAAATAATATCAATCTCACCGAGACTTCTTTTATCTAACTCAAAGAAAAATTCTGCTAACTCTTCAGTTGTTGAGTAAATAGATTGAGTCATGCGATCAAAGACCGAGGAAAGGTCAAGGTTTGAATTAGGTTCTAAGTTAGAAAGCTTAAAGCCATAAAACCTCTCAATTCTGGATATTCCAACAATCCCAACATTTTTAAAAATATCTTCAGTTTTTGAAGACCAAGGACTAATAGTTGATCTTCTGGGTCCTACAAAAAAATCAAATTCTTTAGCTAGGTCCTCGCAGCCAAGAATACTTTTACATCTATCCAGCTCATTACAAGATTCCTCTGCACTAACTAAGAAAACCTCTATACATTCAATGGTTGCTTTAGAATTATTTGAAAAATTGAATTCGTCGTTAAGCTTGGCGGCAGTTGCCGAAGAAAAGGCATTTCCCCCTGAGAAGATATTAATTTTTAAATTTGACACTTATTAAAGATTTAAAAACCTTAAAACAATTATAGGGTAAAAAGTTTGCTGAAACAGCAGCAATCTAGACTTCTATTAACTTTCTTTTAAGTTCTTTAATTTTATCTCTGCAATAAGCAGCTTTTTCAAACTCGGTTTGGTTTGCATACTTGTACATCTGCTCTTCAAGCTGATTGATTGATTTTGAGATTTCATCAGGATTTGACTCTTTGATGCTAAATTTCAAGTCTTTTGAATAGTCTTGCGGCCTGTTTTTGGAGGCTCTTTTATTAACCCTAGCACCCTCCATAATATCTTTTACTTCTTTCTTAATTGACTGAGGTTTAATATTATTTTTTTCATTGAACTCTAGCTGGATATCTCTCCTTCTTGAAGTTTCAGCTAAAGCTCGCTCCATTGATCCAGTTTTTTTATCTGCATAAAGAATTGCTTTTCCTCTTAAGTTTCTGGCTGCTCTTCCTATAGTTTGGATAAGGGTTGTTTCAGATCTTAAAAAGCCCTCTTTATCTGCATCAAGAATTGCCACAAGGCTCACCTCAGGAATATCGAGTCCTTCTCTCAGCAAATTAATACCTACCAAGACATCAAATTTACCAAGTCTGAGATCTCGAATAATTTCTACCCTTTCAACAGTATCAATATCTGAATGCATATATCTTGTTTTAATATCATTCTCATTAAGATAATCTGTCAGATCCTCTGCCATTCTTTTGGTCAAAGTAGTTATGAGCACCCTTTCTTTAAGCATTGCTCTCTCATTACATTCACCAATCACATCATCAACCTGAGATGTAGCTGGTCTTATTTCAACTTCTGGATCAGTTAAACCAGTTGGTCTAATAAGAAGTTCAACTAAGTTATCATTCCTTTCTGATTCATACTTATTTGGTGTAGCGGAGACATAAATTCTTTGTGATGCAAGTAGCTCCCACTCTTCAAATCTTAAAGGCCTATTATCTACAGCAGATGGAAGTCTGAAGCCATACTCAACTAAGGTTTCTTTTCTTGATCTATCGCCCTTGTACATTGCACCTATTTGCGGAACTGTGACGTGAGACTCATCGATGAAGACCAATGCATTTTTTGGAACATAATCAAACAAGCAAGGCGGCGGTTCTCCTGACTCTCTACCTGAAAGATATCGTGAGTAATTCTCTATTCCTTGACAATAGCCTAGCTCACGCATCATTTCTAGATCATATTGTGTTCTCTCTTGGAGTCTTTGAGCCTCAACTAATTTATTATTTTCCTTTAAAAAAGCTAGCCTATCCTTAAGTTCCTCTTCGATATCAGGAATGCATGCATTGATTTTTTCTCTAGGAGTTACATAGTGAGTCTTTGGAAAGATGGTAGCTCTTGGTGTTTCTGAAATAATCTCGCCTGTAAGTGAGTCGATCCATAGGAGACGTTCAATTTCATCTCCAAACATCTGAATGCGCAATGCTTCTCTCTCTGAGTCAGCTGGATATACATCTATAGTGTCCCCTCTGACTCTAAAAGTTGATCTTCTAAAATCAAGGTCATTTCTGGTGTATTGCATAACAGATAGCTTTTTTAAGAGTTGTCTTTGATCAACTTCATCACCTCTGTCTAAATGCATGACCATCTCTAAATAAGACTCAGGTGCTCCTAATCCATAAATGGATGAAACTGTTGCAACAACAATTGCATCTTTTCTCTCTATCAGTGCTTTTGTCGCAGATAATCGCATCTGCTCAATATGCTCATTAATTGATGCATCTTTAGCTATGTAAGTATCTGAGGCTGGTACATAAGCCTCAGGCTGATAATAATCATAGTAAGAAACAAAATACTCAACAGAATTATTCGGAAAAAAATCTCTAAATTCACCATAGAGTTGAGCAGCAAGAGTTTTGTTATGAGCCATGATTATTGCTGGACGCTGTGTCTCCTCAATAACTTTTGCCATAGTGTATGTCTTTCCAGAACCTGTTACGCCTAAAAGAACTTGATGAAGCAAGCCATTATCTATACCAGATACTAAGCTTTTAATTGCCTGAGGTTGAGTTCCGGCTGGATCAAAATTACTAACTACTTCAAGTTTTTTCGTCATTTATTTCTTACTTATTAAATAAAAATTAATTATAATGCTTTTCACGCTCCCCTGTAGCTCAGCGGTAGAGCAGTTGACTGTTAATCAATTGGTCGTGTGTTCGATCCACACCGGGGGAGCCATAGTTGATTTATACTGCTACCATGAAAAAAATTTTCTCACTTTTACTACTTATTATATCTATGAGCACTTTTTCTGATATTTCAAATAATCCTTCCAGTTGGTATATCGTTACCGATCAGGTTATGGGAGGAAAGTCAGAATTGGAAGCCGGTTTTGATGATGGTGTTTTCAGTCTAAAAGGATATGTAACTACTGTTAATAATGGTGGTTTCGTTAGGTTAGCCCACAGACCAGATAGCGTTAATAAAGAAGTTAAGGGTATCCGCTTTATGGCAAAAGGAAATAATGAAACATATGAGGTTCATGTAACTATGCAAGGCTTAAGAATGCCGCCATGGGCATATCACAGCTCAACTTTTGATGTTACTTCTGAATGGCAAATGTTTGAAATCAATTTCTCAGATTTTGAAAAGAAATCTGGTATGTCTCCAAGGCTAAATCCTAGCAATATTAGAGATATTAGTTTTGCTGGGTATGGCAGAGACTTCGATGTCGATTTAAAAGTTAAAGAGATTTCTTTTTATTAAAGTCTTAAGAGTTTTCAACAAAAAATTTTTTTAAGAGCTTAAATATATTTTCTCTAGTCCTTCGAAATTCTTTTTCTAATTGTTGATCTGAATAACTGTCGTTATCTGGATCCTCATTTGCCCAATGAATTTTTTTTGCTTTGTTGTTTGGTGTTGGGCAGAATTCCTCAGCACACAAGGTAATTATGAAATCAACATCATTCATAAACTCCATATCAAGATCTTCTAAACTCTTAGATTCATAATTTGAAATATCAATTCCTATTTCTTTCATGGTACTAATTGCATTTTTATGCACTGAGCCACTTGGTTGAGACCCTGCGCTTTTTATGTTGTATTCAGAACCCATCATTGACTTTGCGAGACCTTCAGCAATTTGGCTTCGAGCTGAGTTGCCAACACAGAGAAATAAGATATTCATAGTAAAAATTTGGGCAGGATTAACCTGCCCAATTAGGATTATTTAAAGTTTACTTTTCTTAAAACAACAAGGTCTACGATTTCTCTCATATCGCCATAGCCGCCAGCTATTTCACTCTGATCATCTTCGGAAATCTTTTTTCTCCATGCTTTCATAAATTCCTCATATTTTTCTTTATCAGGACCCATTGCAGCAAGATTTTCATAAGTAATTGTTAAGAAAACATTTGGATCTGTACCAGCAGTATCTGCAGTATAGACAGCACAACCAACAATGTGTCCAAGTTCCTTTTGTATTTCACATGAATCTACCCAAGTTCTTTTAATTCCCATAAGGTAATCATCAACCATATTTGGCTTTACTTTAACTACAGTCATTTCTGTAACTTGCTCAGCAGGTTCATAGTCAACCCAAAGTTCAGCTACAGTAAAGAACGGCACCAAAAGTGATAAGAATAAAATCTTTTTCATAGTTTTCTCCAAAAAATTTTTAAGTAAATACAATACCACCAGATTCAAAGAAATTGAAAAAATATTTTGATACTATTAAAGAAGATTAATGAAAATATCAAAAGACAGACTGCTTCACAAAACCACTTCTCATGAACCTGAATTTGTTGAGGCATTGGAACTTTTAGTTAACGACATTAATGCAAATGATGAAATAAATATGTTTGGCATTATTGCTTTTATGCATCAATTACATAATCGGATAAATGTTAGAGAGAAGATTTATAAGTTTAGTGCAAATAAAGATATGCCTGACCCAGCAGCGCCCATTATCGTAACAGGCCTTCCTCGATCAGGAACCACTTTTCTCTTTGATATTCTCTGTAATGATGAAGATCATAGAAGTCCGCTTTACTGGGAAATAACAAGACCCCTTCCATGGCTAGAAAAAGGAAGTTGGCGTGAGTCGCTAAGGATTTTTGCAACTGATGCTGAGCTTCGTTTTGCTAGGCTTGTAGTGCCAATGTTAGATGCGATGCACAAGTTGCGAGCTCTATCTCCTGAGGAATGTGAGCAATTTAATACGGTGACTGCAAAGAGTGTTGTCTATATTTATATGTCTCATCTTCCAAACTATAAAAAGTTTCTAATGGAAACTGATTTTACAAATGTATTTGAATGGCATAAAAAATTTTTCCAAATCTTAGAGCTATCAGGTAGACCTAAAAACTGGCTATTCAAGGACCCATCGCATATTGAACACATTCCTGAAATTTTAAAAATTTATCCAAAGGCAAGATTCGTTCACATATTTAGAGACCCTATAAAATCAATTACCTCAACTTGCAGCCTAACCGAAAAACTTTGGAATGGGCTGTGCAATCAAATTGATAGAGAGCTTATTGGGAAACAAACGATTGAGTTTTGGGAAAATGCAATATTAAAAAATAAAGAAGGAAGGACTTTGCTTGATTCAACAACAAACCTTGATATCGATTATGCTGATTTCATTAAAGATCCTATTGCGACAATGGAGAATATTTATGATTTTATTGATAAGCCCTTCGAGGAGAGTATTAAAATTAAAATGGAATCTTATATAAAAAATCATAAGAAACATAAACATGGAAAGCACCACTATGAACTCAAAGATTATGGTTTGACTGAGGAAATTATAGAAGATCGCATTGCCTCTAAATGGCAAATAAACTAGTATTAATAAACATTTAAATATAAAAGGTATGAGTATGACAAAAACAGTTATTGCAGTGGTTATTTCAACTTCTCTTGGTGATATTAGTCTTGAGCTTGATAAAGAAAAGGCTCCAGGTACAGTTGAAAATTTTATTAATCTTGTTGAATCTGGATACTACGATGAGACTATCTTTCATAGAGTAATTGATGGTTTTATGGTTCAAGGAGGCGGCTTAACAGCTGACATGAGAACTAAGCCTTCTGGTACTCAACCAATCCAAAATGAAGCTAATAATGGCTTACCAAATGACAGAGGAACTATTGCTATGGCAAGAACTGGTGATCCTCATTCAGCTACAAGTCAATTTTTTATTAACCATAAAGATAATAGTTTCTTAAATCACTCATCAGAAACTATGCGTGGCTGGGGATATGCAGTATTCGGGAAGGTAACAGATGGAATGGATGTTGTTGATGCTATTGCTGTGGTTGATACCGGTAACTTTCAACAATATGCAGATGTTCCAGTTGAGCCAATTATGATTCAATCGATATCTGTTATGGAATGAATCCAATATATTTCATTTCAGACCTACATCTAAGTTCAGTTGAATCACCTACCACTAGATCATTCTTTGATTTTTTAGATAACAAAATATCTACTCCTGCTAGTCTTTATATTTTAGGTGATTTATTTGAGATTTGGATTGGAGATGATGATGATAGTGAGCTTGCAGCAGTTATTCAGTCTAAGTTGACTGATTTTGCAAGCAAAGGGAATAAGCTTTTTTTTATTGCTGGTAATAGAGATTTTCTGCTTGATAAAAGCTTTGCAGCCTCGGCAGATATCGAAATCCTTGAAGACCCCTGCACAATAACCTTTAATGAAATGAAAATTATTATCAGTCATGGTGATTTTTTGTGCACTCATGATTCAGAATATATGGACTTTAGAAAACAAGTCCGATCTCAGGCTTGGAAGGATGACTTTCTCAGCAAACCCCTAGAGGAGAGAAAACAAATTGCAGACGATATGAGGGATGCCAGTAAATCTGCTAGCAAAAATAAATCCTCTGAAATAACTGACGTAAATTTAAAAGATGTAGATTCGTTTCTTCAAAAAGAAAGGCCGGATCTTCTCATTCATGGCCATACTCATCGACCTGATCTTCATGACTTAGAGTATGGAGATTATTCAACCCAGCGAATTGTTTTGGGAGATTGGGATACTTTCGGATGGTGCTTAAAACTTGATGCCAATGGTCCTGATTTATTTAAATTCAAGATTGAATAAAGCGTTGAAACCTCTTTAAAAGTACTGTATATTTATACAGTATTTTTAGCACTCCTATATTATGAAAATTAATTACATCGGTACGGTGATTGCAGATAATTTATCTGAACTAATGCTGCCATATTTCCAAGATATGGTGCATGCCGGATTCCCCAGTCCTGCAAGTGATTTCATAGAATCGCCTATAGATCTAAATAAATATTTAATAAAGAATAATGCTGCTACTTTTCTTGTGAGGGTGAGTGGAAAGTCTATGATAGGTGCAGGTATTAATGATGGTGCAACTCTCATAATAGACAGAAGTATTAAGCCCTCTCATAACAGCATCATAGTGGCAGCAGTTGATGGTGAGTTTGTTTGTAGAAGACTTAAAACTAAACCTAAATTGTGCCTGATCGCTGAAAACAAAGGTTATAAACCAATCTATATAAATAGCCAAATAAACTTTGAAGTAACTGGATTAGTGACTTCAGTCATTAATCAGTTTACATGAGCATAGCGCTAGTAGATTGTGATAGCTTTTATGCTTCATGCGAAAGAGTGTTTCGTCCTGATCTGAAGAATAGGCCTATCGTTGTTCTATCTAATAATGATGGCTGTGTAATTGCAAGGAGTTCAGAGGCAAAAGCGATGGGTGTAAAGATGGGAGTTCCTTGGTTTAAGATCAAGGATAGATATATCAGGAAAGGCGGCATTGTTTTCTCATCTAATTTTGCTTTCTACGGAGATATGTCTAGGAGAGTTATGAATATTTTAAATTCCATTTCTCCAAAAACAGAGGTCTATAGTATTGATGAAGCATTTTTAGATTTCTCTGGTACCGAAAAAAATATAGGCTGCTTCGACTTTGGTTTACACCTAAAAAATACTGTAGGAAGATGGACAGGAATACCTGTACGAATAGGTATAGGGCCTACTAAGACGCTAGCCAAGATTGCTAGCTACCAAATAAAGAAAAGAAATATTCAATCGAGAGTCTTAGTGCTAGATAGCCAGAAAGATATAAATGAAGCCCTTAAAAGCACTCCAGCTGGTGAAATATGGGGAGTTGGTAGAAGATTAAATAGAAAGCTAGCAATGGCAGGTATTAGAAATGCTCTGCAACTATCGTATGCCCCGCCTCAAGATATAAGAAAAAGGTTTAGTATTGTTTTAGAACGTACAGTTAGAGAGCTTAATGGTGAAAAATGTTTGGATATTGAAGATGTTTCTCCTACTAAAAAACAAATTGTAGTCAGCCGAAGTTTTGCAAAGAAAATTACTAATTTAGAAGTCCTAAATACTGTTGTTAATGATTATGTTGTTAGAGCGGCTGAAAAATTAAGATCCGAAAAACAAAAGAGTTCAAGAATATCAGTATTTATCCGAACCAGTCCTTTTGATGCTAATGAATATTACAGAGCTATAAAAAGCTATTCATTCACTTACCCAACAGATGACTCAAGAGACTTTTTATATGCCGTGAGAAAAATCCTACCTAAGATCTACAAACCCAATTACAAATATTCAAAAGCTGGAATTATGCTAAGTTCATTTTCAGATATTGGATATGTACAGAATTCTTTATTCAATGAAAGTCATACTTACAAGATGGATTCAAAGTTAATGAAAGTAATTGATCAATTAAATTTAAATCAAAAGCAGATCTATATTGCTTCACAAAACATAGGCAGATTTAAGCCTATACAGAGGAATATGATATCGCCAAAATATACTACTAGGTGGAGTGACCTACCGTTAGTTAAGTAGTCCGATTAAAGAATTTATAATAATGGGCTTCTGATAATTGGAGCATTTCTTGATTAATTAAATCTCGAAGCTCTAGCAGGGAGAGATTTGAAAATTTAGGCAATATCTCAATTCCGAATTCGCTTAAGTCTAGGTCTTCGTGACTTGAGGCACGGAGTAAGTCAAAAACCCAAGTGATGGGATTAAGAGAGCTATTAAAATTAAGAGAAAATTCATTCATCTTAGTTTCAAAGAGGTTACTATCGGAAACAATGAACTTTTCCTCAAGAATAGTAATCTTAAACTGCTCAAGCCTAGAATTTACAACTGCCCTCTCATCAGTTGAGAACTTACCCCAATTAGTAATTTCATATGAGAACCTTTTACATCCCTTGCACACATCATCTCCAAATGTAGTAGAGCAGATGCCAATACAGGGGGTTGATGAACGATTTTTACGCATGGATTAAATAATACAATAATATTTAAATTTTGTAATTTGGTTGGAAAGTTTAATCCAAGAGAAGTAAAATAGGCGCGTGTTAGAGGACTATAAAAAGCATTGTAAAGAAAGAGAGGAGATGGGCATACCACCTCTTCCATTAGATGCTGAGCAAACAGCAAATCTAATAGAACTTTTAAAAAAAGATCACAAAGAAAGCGATTTTCTTCTTAATCTATTAAAAGAGAGAGTTCCAGCAGGGGTAGATGATGCTGCTTATGTAAAAGCTGGATTCTTATCAGATTTAACAAAGGGAAAGACCGACTCTCCTTATATTTCAAGAGAGGACGCTGTAGCAATTTTAGGAACAATGCTTGGCGGTTATAACATTCAACCCTTAATAGACTGTTTAGAGATTGATGGGTTAGCTGATGATGCTGCTGATGCTCTGAGTAATACATTATTAATTTTTGATGCCTTCAATGATATTTTTGAGCTATCAAAAGATAATGTGCATGCAAAAAGAGTCATAGACTCATGGGCCAATGGAGAATGGTTCACAAACAAGAGTGAAGTACCGGAAAGTATTAAGCTTACCGTTTTTAAAGTCCCTGGTGAAATAAATACAGATGATCTCTCGCCAGCTCCTGATGCATGGTCTAGACCAGATATACCCCTTCATGCACTTGCAATGTTAAAGATGCCAAGAGAGGGAATTGAAAAACCTCTAGAGACAATTGAAGAATTAAAGAAAAAAGGTAATCCTCTAGTATTCGTTGGTGATGTTGTTGGTACTGGATCTTCAAGGAAGTCAGCTACAAATTCAGTTTTATGGCATATGGGTGACGAAATACCAGCAATTCCTAACAAAAAAGAAGGTGGATTCTGTTTTGGTGGGAAAATTGCACCAATCTTTTATAACACTCTTGAGGACTCTGGTGCCTTCCCTGTTGAGTGCGACGTATCAAAAATGGAAATGGGGCAAGAAATAATATTTGAGCCATTTAATGGAAAAATCTTTGATGCAAGTACAAATGAAGTTATTTCTGAATTTAATCTCAAAACAGATGTTCTTTTAGATGAAGTGAGAGCGAATGGAAGAATTCCTCTCATTATAGGCAGACAGTTAACTGATAAAACGCGAGAAGCGCTAGGTCTTGAGCCAACTGACATTTTTAGACGTCCAGATCAAGAAGATAAATCAACGAAAGGTTTTACGCTTGCCCAAAAAATGGTGGGAAAAGCATGTGGTGTTGAAGGTGTTCGTGCTGGTAGCTATTGTGAACCAAGAATGACTTCTGTTGGCTCTCAGGATACAACTGGGCCAATGACTAGAGATGAACTGAAGGAACTGGCATGTCTAGGTTTTTCAGCTGATTTAGTTATGCAATCTTTTTGTCATACAGCTGCATATCCAAAACCTGTTGATGTAGAAACACAACACACCCTGCCAGATTTTATAAAAACTAGAGGGGGTGTTTCATTGAAACCCGGAGATGGAATTATTCATTCTTGGCTAAATAGAATGTTAATTCCTGACACAGTAGGGACAGGTGGAGATAGTCATACCAGATTTCCAATTGGTATAAGTTTTCCTGCTGGTTCTGGACTGGTTGCATTTGCAGCAACACTTGGAGTAATGCCATTAGATATGCCCGAATCTGTTTTAGTTAGATTTAAAGGTGAAATGCAGCCTGGAATCACACTCAGAGATTTAGTGAATGCTATTCCCTATGCTGCTATTCAGCAAGGTCATTTAACAGTAGCAAAAAAAGGTAAGAAAAATATCTTTTCAGGAAAATGTCTTGAAGTAGAAGGCTTGCCTAATTTAAAAGTTGAACAAGCCTTTGAAATCTCAGATGCATCTGCTGAAAGATCGGCATCAGGTTGCACAATTAAGCTTAATAAAGAACCAATTATTGAGTATCTTAATTCAAATATCATTATGCTTAGATGGATGATTTCTAATGGATATGGTGATCCAAAAACTCTTGAAAGAAGAGCAAAATCTATGGAAGAGTGGATAAAGAATCCTCAGCTATTAGAAGCAGATAAAGATGCAGAATATGCTGAAATTATAGAAATTGATCTCAATGAGATAAAGGAACCATTATTAGCATGTCCGAATGATCCCGATGATATTAAACCCCTTTCTGAGGTTTGTAATACAAAAATAGATGAGGTCTTTTTAGGTTCATGTATGACTAATATTGGTCACTTTAGAGCTGCTGGTCATCTTCTTAAAAAATATAAAAAAACAAATGCAAGATTTTGGGTTGTTCCGCCAACAAAAATGGATGAACAGCAGCTAAAAGATGAGGGCTTTTATGAAATCTTTGAAAACTCAGGCTCTAGAACTGAAATGCCAGGCTGTTCTCTATGTATGGGAAACCAAGCCAGGGTGCTAGCTAATTCAACTGTTGTTTCAACTTCAACAAGGAACTTCCCAAATAGATTAGGCGATGGAGCAGACGTATTTCTTGCCTCAGCTGAACTTGCAGCAGTATCAGCTGTATTGGGGAAAATACCAACTCATGAAGAGTATTTAAATTTCATGAAAGAAATTAACCCACTATCAGAAGATATTTATAAGTACTTAAATTTTGATCAACTACCTAATTATGTTGAGATGGCTAAAAAGGCCACTATTCCCTCAATTAATGTAGTTACGTA
>CAXGZN010000012.1:0-14969 GCA_964014565.1 uncultured Gammaproteobacteria bacterium | reverse complement strand
ACAGGAAGAGGCTTTGAATCTGGGAAGATTCAATACATTGGTGATAATTATCACTTGCTTGCTTCTGAAAATGGAGGCGATGATAATGAAACTGCGCTTGCAATAGGTCTTGTAGATCAGTTAATGACAAAGCAAGAAATTAGAAACTACATGATTGAAAAATTTGGAAGTGAAGATGATTATGAGTGGCCTGAGGGAATTTCAGGAAGAGAATATCTTTCTACCCTAAAAGATGATGACATAAGTAGTAAGCAAAAAAGAGCTCAAGAGAAAAATAAGATTGCTGTTATTCACGTTGAGGGGGCAATTGTTACAGGTAGTATAGATTTTAATACTGCGGGATCTGGGGGTATTGTAAAAAATATAAATAAAGCCAGAGATGATGAAAACGTAAAGGGGATTATTTTAAGAGTTAATAGTCCTGGTGGAGATGTATATGCATCTTCAATGATAACAAATGCATTGGAGGAATTTCAGGCAACTGGAAGACCTGTAATAACTTCTATGGGTGATATTGCTGCCTCAGGCGGTGTTTGGGTGACGACAACTTCAGAGGAGATATGGGCTGAGGACACAACTTTAACTGGATCAATTGGTGTCTATAGCATTGTTGCTGACCCTACCCCTCTTTTAAAGTGGACCGGTAATAATTCCGATGGCGTGAGCATGACAAATGCTGGAGATATTTATGATTTAAGCAGAGGAATGAATGAAGAGCTTAATAAACAATTTAGAGAGAATACTGAGAATTTTTATAAAGAATTTGTTACCAAAGTTGCTGAGAATAGAGATATGGAGTATTCAGAAGTTCTCCAGTTTGCTGGAGGGAGAATATGGAGAGGCGATAAAGCACTCGAATTAGGCTTGGTAGACAAATTAGGTTCTCTAGATGATGCGATTGACTCTATGGTTACAAAACTTGAGTTAGAGGACTATAAAGTTTTTTCTTATAATACAAATGTTGAATTTGAGTTTGATTTAAACTTACTTATAAAGAATAAACTCCCCTCTCAGATACAAGATTTATTGAATGAAATTAGTGGTCTAAATAGAATGCTTTTATCTGGAGAAGACAGATATGTGGTTGCCTATTGTTTTGATTGTGGCTTTAAAAACTTCGAATAACTTCTTTTATAAGATTTAGGCCAATAGATTTTTTTCTTTCTAGGGACTCTTTCTCGAGCTGAGATAGAGTCCTGAATATCGTCTTAATATCTCTTTTAGAATTATTTATAAGATAGTTCATATTTTTATCAGAAATTTCTATATTAAGATTTTTAGAGATTGCTTGGGTGGCTTCTAATAGCTCATCATCATTTATGGCCTCCAATCTTAATGTTTCCATTTTTTTTATTCTGGTAACAAGATCAGGAATTGCTTCAAGCTTGTTAACGCTGCCTGATAATAAGAGAAAACAATCTTTTTCATAGCATTCATTAATGAGATTAAAAAGCGCAAGCTCCCATTCTCTTCGTTTATTTATGAGATCTACATCATCAATACAAATTAAATTAAGCTCACTTACCCCTTCAAGTATAGAAGGATCAAGATTTATTGCTTCTTGCATAGGGATATAAATTGATGAATTACTTGAATTAGAAAAATCATTGCAAATAGCCTGAAGCAAGTAACTTTTTCCATTACTGCCTAGGTCGTCTATAAACATCTGAACCCCATTATTCGAGTCGAGTAGAATATTTTTAAGGATTTGAATAGTTTTACTATTATTTTTAGAAACAAAGAAATTATTCAAAGACGCTCTCTCATTAATTTGAATTTGCAGAGCGAGTTGGCGAGGATTATGCATTTTGTTTTATGAAATTATTATTAAGCCACCATCTGAAATAACTTATAAGACTGAATAATGTAATAGAGCCTATTAAAATATGGAAAATCAAGATATTTATATCCACATTAAAAATTTCAAAGATTATCAAACCTAAAATATAAATTATTTGAGAGGTTGTGGTTATTTTTCCAATTAAATTTGGAGAAGGAGTTTTTTCCGTAATTGACATCTCGAATGCAGCGCCAAGAAGAATAAGCAGGTCTCTAAGAACAAAAATTACAAAAACTGATAGAGGAACAATTTGATTCAACCAAAGTGCAGTTATTGATCCAATCATAAGAAGCTTGTCAGCAACTGGATCCAAGATTTTTCCTAAATCTGTTTGCCATTTAAAAAATCTAGCTAGAAAACCATCGATGGCATCTGAAATTGATGCAATGGCGAATAAAATCAATGCAAAAATATATTTCCCAGCAAGAAGATTAAGAACTGTTGGAATAACTAAAGAAATTCTTACTAAAGAAATAAGGTTAGGTATAAATCTTAAATAATGCTTCATATAGAATTTAGCGATGCCTGAATTAATTCTGTCTTAGTGCTTTCAATTGAAAAATCTTTATGTGTTTGAACAGATTTCTTGAATTGATCTTCAGTACCAAAGATTGTTAAAGAAAAGGATATTTCGTTCTGCTGAAATGATTTAATTGAGTATTCTTTAATAGAAATCATTTTATCCAGAGCATCTAAAAGATTATCTAAATGTTCAGCTGAAGAAACTTCAGTAACCTTCATTGTTAACTTCCTTTCTGAGTTATCCAAAACAAAGTCGCTTAGGTAATCAATAGATAAATTCTCAAATAAAAATCTTATCCTCCCAGTAACGTCATCAATATTTTCAAAAAAAGCTATTTGGTCTTTATAACTAATTGACCAATTATTAATTCCTGATCTTGAAATAATTAACGATTCAAGATAATCATACTTATATTGGTTGAAGTCATTATCATTCTCGTCCTCAAAGAAGTAATTTTTATTATCTAAGTTTATTGTGTTTTGAGGAAATTCAAAAAATAGTCCACGTTTTTCTGAAATATCATCAAAAATTCTTTTGATTGATGATTCTAGTCTTGTTTCATAGGGTATTGACTCTATTTTGAAAGGTTTATCGAAGCCATTATCAATTTGGATATCTAAAAAAATAATTGGTCTATTTCTTCCAATAAAATTAACACCATTATCAATGAATTGACTCATTACAATATCCTCTTCAAATGAGGCCTGAAGAAAGTTTCTGTCATCATCTCTTACAACAGCATATCTACTTAGAAAATCTTTTGAGTCAAAGTTGCCTTTAATAATTTTTGCTTTTTGAAGGTCTTCATAACCTATGAGTCTAAAAACAAGGTCATTAAATGCACGATCAATGGAATTTTCTATGTTCTCATTCTTAATTTCTATAGTCATATTAAAAAGATTATCAAAATCCTTTGCAAAAATATGATTAGAAAAGATAATGATTAGGAAAATACTTTTTAGATTAGCCATCTTCATATATTTATTTTAAGGTACTAGAGCAATAATGAAAAACGATCCCTACAAGAAAGCTGGCGTTGATATACAAGCAGGTAATGATTTAGTAGACAAAATTAAAAAAGATGTGGCCAGCACTTTCGATAAAAACGTATTGGGCGGAATTGGTAGCTTTTCAGGTTTTTATTCTCTTCCTAAAGGTTTTAAAAATCCGGTTCTTGTTGCTTGCACTGATGGAGTGGGCACTAAAGTCGCCCTAGCCCAAAAGAATTCCTCATTAGCAACTATTGGGCAAGACTTAGTTGCAATGTGTGTAAATGATATGGTTACTTCTGGAGCACATCCACTATTTTTCCTTGATTATTTTGCTTCCTCAAAACTCAATGTTGCTGAAACAGCAACAGTTATAAAGGGCATTGCTAAAGCCTGCAAAAAAACTAATTGTTCACTTATTGGTGGCGAGACCGCTGAAATGCCAAATCATTATATCGGCAAAAATTTTGATTTAGCTGGATTTTCAGTCGGTATTGTTGAAAAAAAACTAATCATTGACTCTTCAAAGGTCAGAAAAAATAACATCATAGTAGGGATTGAATCTAGCGGAGCTCATTCTAATGGTTACTCATTGATCAATAAATTAATTAAGGAATCAAAATTAAGCAAGAGTGAAAAAATGAAATTAATTAAGCTTGCTCTGAAGCCTACTCATTTATATACAAATGTAATCTTGGATTTAGTAAAAAAAGTTAAAGTTAAGTCAATTGCTAACATTACTGGGGGTGGTCTAACAGAAAATATTCCTAGATCAATTCCTAATACCCTGTCCTCTGAAATATATCTGAATAACTGGAAAATGCCAGCACTCTTTTCAACTCTCCAAAAATTGGGAAAAATTCAAATGATAGATATGTTGAGAATATTTAATTGTGGAATTGGAATGACTTTAGTTATTGAGCCTAAGGATTTAGATACAACCATGAAAGTACTTTCCAAGCATAAATTTAAAGGCTTCATGATTGGAAAAGTTGTAAATAAATCTCCTTCTGAGATAACTTTTCTTTAATGTTTAAGATAGCAGTTTTAATCTCAGGAAATGGATCAAATCTTGAAGCCCTCATTGATGCTTGCAAAAAGAATGTTATTAGCGGATCAATTGATATTATCATTAGCAACAATCCAGATGCATATGGTATTCAAAGAGCAAAAAATCATTCTATAGATTACAAGATCATCGATAACAATAAATTTAAGACCAGAGAAGATTTTGATAGAGCTCTTGTCAAAGAATTAGAAGATTCTAATCCTGATTTGATTGTTCTTGCAGGATTTATGAGGATACTAACTCCTGTAGTGATCGAAGCCTTTAAAAATAGGATTATCAATATACACCCGTCTTTATTACCAAAATATCCGGGTCTGGATACTCATAATGCAGTTATAAAGAATGGAGATTTAAAACATGGCGTGACAATCCATTTTGTAAATGAAGTTTTAGATGGTGGTCAAATTATTGCTCAAGGAGAAATATCTGTGAACGTCGATGAAACATCGGAAGAACTTAAAACAAGAATTCATGCAATAGAACATGTTATGCTTCCGATGGTAGTATCAAAGTTTGCTGACGGAACAATTAATACAGAGAAAGTTATCTATGAAAAATTTAAATAAGTATTTTCTACCAATTATATTTATAAGCTTTATCACTTTTCTTTCAGCAGAAGAAAACATTTACGAATACAAGATTAGGTTTAAAATAAAGAACGTAATTTCACTTGACGGAATTAAAGAGCTAACAAGCAAAGGTAATGATTCATACCATATTATCTTCACTGGCAAAAATAGAATACTCAATGCAGAGCTCAAACAAGAAGCAGAGTTTAAATATCTCAATTCAAAGGTATTTCCTAAATATTACTCTCAAAAAATAAAAGTCCCTCTAAGGGGAGTATTGAAGCAGACTATCGAATATGACTTTAAAAACCAAAAAATTGCATCAAGTGGAGATGTAAATTGGGTAATAGATTTTTCAGGTGAATCAACGCCGCTTGACCCTATTTCAAGTGGCTTCCAAATTAGAGAGAATGTTAAGAAAGGCCTTACAAATTTTGAAATAAATTTAGTAAGGCTTGATGAGGGGCTAATTTATAAAAGTTCTTACTCAGTCGTAGGAGAGGAGGTTCTTGAGATTAAGGATACAAAATATCCTTGTATTGTTCTCGAAAGAACAACCAATAATAGAAAAACTCTTTACTACGTTGCAAAAACTTTAGATTTTATTTTAATTAAAGTTGAGGATGACAGAAAAGAGAGAACGCTTTCAATCGAAGCTGAAAAAATTCTAAGTTTTGGGTAGCGTAACCCCGGTTTGACCCTGATATTTTCCATCTCTATCCTTATAGCTTACCTCGCATTGCTCATCTGATTGATGGAATATCATTTGGGCTACGCCCTCACCTGCATATATTTTCGCTGGCAAATTACTTGTATTTGAAAACTCGAGGGTGACATGGCCTTCCCATTCAGGTTCAAGGGGAGTAACGTTTACTATAATTCCACATCTTGCATAAGTTGATTTACCGAGACAGATAGTTAGAACATCTCTCGGTATCCTGAAATACTCTACTGTTCTTGCCAAAGCAAAAGAGTTAGGGGGTATTACACATACATCAGAGTTAATATCTACAAAGCTTTTTTCATCAAAAGATTTTGGGTCAACTATCGCTGAATGAATGTTAGTAAATACTTTAAATTCATTTGCGCACCTAACGTCATACCCATAGCTAGAGAGGCCATATGATATAAGTCTTGAATTGTCATCAGAATACCTTATTTGATCCTCTTGAAATGGCTCAATCATGCCATGTTCAACTGCCATCTTTCTTATCCACTTATCTGATTTAATCGTCATTTATTTCAACCCTTCCAATTATTGATCTAGCTATTGTATTGCTATCAACATACTCTAACTCTCCTCCGATTGGAATACCATAGGAAATTCTTGAAACCTTTATGTTCTCAACATGATCTTTGATAAATATTGCAGTTGCATCACCCTCAACAGTAGAGCTGAGTGCAAGAATTATTTCTTTCATATTTTCTTTGTTAATCCTTTCTAAAAGTTGAGGAATTCCTAGATCATCTGGTCCTAAGTTATCAAGGGGTGAGAGTCTTCCCATTAAGACAAAGTATTTTCCTTTATACCCTCCAGTAGATTCTATTGCCAAAAGATCTGATGGGCTTTCAACCACACAAATAGATTGTGAATCTCTTGTTTCGTCCTGACAGACATGACATAAATCATTTGTTGTTAGCATTCTGCACGACTTACATCTTTGAATATTATCGAGCGCGTCATTAAGAGAACTAGCAATCTCTCTGGCACCACTTTTATTTTTATCCAATAGATATAAAGCCATTCTTTGCGCAGATTTCTTTCCAACTCCAGGGAGAACTGTTAATGCTTTAATTAATTTATCTAATAAATCCGAGCTCATCTCTAATTCTTTATTTTAGTTACAATCTCAATTTCGCCATCAAACTCATCTAAAAAGTCTTTAATATCAGAATCACTTGAGAGTTCTTTTTTTGTTTTTTCAATATCTTTAATTTTATTTTCTTCATTAATTTTATTTGGTGAAGAAGAGGAAATGCCCTCTTCAAGGCCAATTTCAATGTTACCAAATTTATCTTTAATTTTTTCCTCAAACTCACTAATAATTTTTTCAGGAATATCAAGCTGATCTTTTGATCCGCATAAGAATATCTTTTGGTCATTTAGTCTTGCAAATGAAAGATTTCCAAAATAATTCTTAGCAAAGGATGATAGTTGCATATCGTTAAATAAAGCAGGCCAGGATGAAGAGTTTATTCCATGACTCTCTTGTGCAACTTCTTTATTTATTGGAGGTTTTTCTTTTTTTACAGTCTTTATTTGGGCTTTATTAGCCTTTTTTTTTTGAGTTTTGGTTTCGCCTGAATTCATGTTTTGAACAGGCTGAAAGGCTAGCATTCTCAATAGGCACATTTCAACTGCTTCTCTTGGTGATGGATGGGTATGAATCTTTTGGAAAGAATTCAGACCAATTTCATATATAAGCTGGCAATACTGTTCATCCATTTTAGATGCTATGTTGATAATGGGTTCTTTACTTGAGTCTTCAAGAACTTGGTGCAAAGAAACTTCATGAATATTTGAAATTAAATCTTTTAAAAGGGCTTCATAATCCGGGTTGAGTTTTTCAATATCATTTAATGTTTTAAATGCATCTTCTTTTCTTCCATCAGTTATAGAATCGAGTAACTCATGAATCAAACTATCATCAATCGTGCCTAAAAGTTTTTTTACATCATTAGCAACTAGCTTCCCATTGCCATGAGCAATAGCCTGATCAAGGAGAGTTAAGCCATCTCTAACAGATCCTTCAGCGGACTTTGCAACTAAAGATAAAGACTCATCGTCTGATTTGATTCCTTCTTTTTCACAAATCTTTTTGAAATGTTCTTGAAGCTCGTCTCTAGAAACAGTTTTAAGATTTAGTTGAAGGCATCTAGAAATTACTGTTTTGGGAACTTTCTCAGGATCCGTCGTAGCCATTAAAAAAATGACATGACTTGGAGGCTCCTCCAGTGTTTTTAAAAGAGCATTAAAACTGCCCTTTGACAACATATGAACCTCATCGATTAAAAAGATCTTAAATCTTGAAACGCTCGGAGATGTATGAACAGATGAGAGAAGTTCTCTCATATGCTCTACTCCAGTTCTTGAAGCTGCATCTATCTCGAGGAAATCAATACTTTTTCCTTCTTGGATAGATATAGATGATTCACATTTATTACACGGCTGTGAAGTTGGAGAATCAGATGACATACAGTTTAGACACTTAGCTAGAAGTCTTGCAATTGTTGTCTTGCCAACCCCTCTAGTTCCGCTAAAAAGGAAAGCTTGGTGCACTCTTTCCTGCTCAATACTGTTCTTAATTACTTGGACAACATGGTCCTGACCAATGACTTCATCAAAAGAATTGGGTCTATATTTTCTTGCAAGAACTTGATAAGACATAAGTACCAAATAATAACATGTACTAGTCTAAAACTGATTCAATTTGATAAAAAGTAAACCCTTTGTTTGATAAAAAGTTTTTTTGTTTTTGAAGCTTCTGAAAGTCTTTGCTTACCCCATCTGGAAATCTTTTTTTGAAAGATAATTCAGCTAAATCTTCCCAGTCGTCAAACTTATCAATCTCATTAGAAATGAGCGACTCATTTACACCCCTTTTCTCAAGTTCTGCTGAGATCTTAATTGGACCAAAGCCCTTTTTTCTTCTTGCCTGAACGTATTCCTCTGCAAAACGAGAATCGCTTAAAAGATTTTTTTCCTCCAATTTATCCAGAGTTAAATTGATATCTTCTTTTGATTCAAAACGCTTAGTTAATTTTAAATAAAGCTCTTTACGAGAGTGCTCTCTTCTTGATAAGAGATCCAGGGCTTTATTATAAATTTCGGCTGCCGCCATTAATTATTGAATGGCTGAACTCTACTTCTATAGTTTGATTTAACTACTTTAACTCTTTGTCCTTCAAAAAAACTATATTTGTCTGATACTTCCTGAACAATAGATATAATCTTTTCATTATCTAGTTGTATTGTTAACTCAACAGCTCTTTTCTCGTTAACCTTAGACCCAATTTCTGCGCCTACAGCTGAACCAATGAGAGCACCAATAACGCCTGCGGCAACAGGTGCTTTGTCATTATCCGAGCCTAAATCGCCTCCTACAGCAGCCCCAGCAGCTGCACCAAGATCTCTATTTCCTTCAATAACCACTGACTCTAGTTGAAGAATTGTTCCTAAAAGAACTGTCTCAATTTCACCAGCCTGGTATTTTGAAATTGATTCAGGTTTGTAATCTGCCATGGAGCAAGCAGTCCCAATAATAAGAATAAATATTAAGTTAATGCTTTTAAGAATCTTCATTTTCTTCTTCCTTTTCTTCTAATAAATACTTTTTAGTTAAGTCATCTGCTATCGCATAGTAAAATCTGCCTTTATATCTTCCATCGAGTAGCTTTACTTTAAGGACTTCATTAGAATAGAGTTTTTCTGTAACCTCAATTTCATATCCTTTTCTCAGTCTAACGAGATCTCTAGAATCAACTACTGAAAAAACATCCCAATCATCAAATATTCTAGCCCTGTGAGTGTGATAGGCGTCTGAAGCAATTTGGTATAGTACCTCCCCAGAGCCATTCATAGATGCACTACTTCTAACATTTAACTTCCATACTTGACCCACTTCAATTGAATCACTATTTGTGAATGAGTTGAGGCTTAGAAATAATGGAAGCATTAGTAAAAGCTTAATTAGTTTGTATTTATTGTTCATACTTATATAGATAAGAAAATATTAATTTAGTTCCATTCATTGTAGTTTTTTCTTGAAGTTTTGTAATAAAAATCTTTATTTTTCATTGAATTTTTCATTTTAAACCATAAAAAAGAAATGTAGGCGCCATAAGGGCTTACATAATATTAACCAAGCATGCCTTTTAGGATGCTTATTAGTCGCTAAGGAGGACTATTATGTTAAATTTTACTGATCCATTTTTCTCAACTAGAGTTCTAGGATTTGAATCCCTTTTTGATAGACTTCAAACTCTATCGGAATCTTCTTCAAGATCATCTTATCCACCCTACAATATTAGGCGTGATGGTAATGATATTTTTGTAGAAGTTGCTGTTGCAGGTCTTTCTAAAGAAGATCTGGATATAGAGCTAGCTGATGGAATCCTTTCAATATCATATGCTGGGCCAAATACTCAAGTAGTTAATGGCAGCAATGATCTTGTTTATCAGGGGATTGCTCAAAGAGCATTTCAACAACAATTTACATTATCTGATGATGTGGTTGTAAAAGGTGCTGAACTTATCAATGGACTTCTTACTCTATATTTAGAGAAAATAATTCCAGATGAGAGAAAGCCTAAAAAAATTGAAATTAAGTCACCTAAAAGAATATTAGGTAAAAAATAAGTATGAGAAAATGGGGCGTAAAGCCCCATTTTTTAATTCAATATGAATAAAACTATCTTTTCAATCTTGCTACTCTTTTCTTTTTTTGGTTCCGCTGAGATAGTTGATACTGGCCATGCCAGAATAAGCTTAATTAAAGATCATAGTGACTTTGTTCCAGGTACTTCTATAAATATTGGCTTAAAAGTTTCAATGGATAAGGGGTGGCATACGTATTGGAGGAATCCTGGAGATTCAGGAGGACCGATAGAAATTGACTGGGATTTGCCCAAAGGCTTCAGTGTAAGCGATATTAAATGGCCTCTTCCAGAAAAGATTGAGTACCCCCCTTTAATGACCTATGGGTACGAAGATTTTGTTATTTATCCAATGGTCTTATCAGTTCCTGCTGATTATTCAGACGATTATTTTGAAATGACTGCTGACATTCTTATTTGCGCAGATGTATGTATTCCTGAGTCTGGAAAAATATCATCAAACCTGTTGGATATTGAAAGTGACCCATTGATATATGAATGGCTAGAATCTATTCCATCAAAGTCTCTTCCAATTACAACTTCTCTTAATGATAATAATTTGGAAATTAGGTTTACTTTTGAAAAAGAAATCAAGGAAATTTATTTCTTTCCTGATGAAAATAATTCTATAGATTATTCTTCAAAACAAAATTTTTATAAAAAGGATGATGGTTACTTCCTTTCTATAAAACTTTTCAATGATGAGTTCCAAAATGTTTCTGGTGTATTAGATATAGATGGAACTGGCTATAACGTATCTAATGATGCGTTTGAGGATTTTAGCGAGGAAGGCCTTTCCTTAATAACTGCGTTGATATTTGCATTAGTTGGCGGCTTAATTCTCAACTTAATGCCTTGTGTGTTCCCAGTAATTTCTCTAAAAGTACTGAGCTTTGTTTCAATGGGAGGTAGCTCACCAGGGAAAATTCGAAATCACGCCCTGGTTTTTACAGTTGGTGTTATTGCTTCTTTTATGTTGATAGCTTTAACCATTGTTTTATTGAAACAGGCTGGGAATTTTGTTGGGTGGGGTTTCCAGCTTCAATCACCACTTATAGTTGGATTGCTAAGCCTCGTGATGGTTTTCATTTCATTGGTTCTAATATCTGATAATAATTTTGGAGAATCTCTTACAAAGCTCGGCAATATTGGAAGCAGTGAAAATGGTTACTACTCTTCATTTCTAACAGGTGTTTTAGCTGTGGTCGTTGCATCACCATGCACTGCACCTTTCATGGGAGCTGCTCTTGGATATGCCCTAATTCAACCCTCTGGGGAGACTGTTCCAATATTTTTATCACTGTCACTAGGATTTTCTCTTCCCTACTTGCTTTTAGCGGCAAATCCTAAATTAATAGATTTCTTGCCTAAGCCAGGTGATTGGATGGTAACTTTAAAAGAGTTCTTTGCATTTCCAATGCTAGCTACTGCATTATGGTTGCTTTGGGTATTCTCTCTTCAAGTTAATCAGGTCCTTGTAATCTTCTTATTAATTGGTTGGCTTTTATTGGCATTAAACTTTTGGATCTTTCAAAAAGACTATAAAACAATAAATAAAATTATATTTCTCGGTATATCAATCTTTAGTATGATTTATTTCCTTCCTGAAACTGAGGACATTGAAACTGAAAAAAATACAATCATTGGTTCTGCTACAGAATGGTATGAAGGAATTGAGGATGATCTTAGAGATAAAAATCAACCTTACTTTATAAACTTTACAGCTGCTTGGTGCATAACTTGTCAAAGTAATGAAATAACAGCTTTTTCCAAAGATGGTTTTAAAAGTCTTATAGAGGAAAAAAATATCGAATATATTAAAGCTGACTGGACGAATAGAAATGATGCCATTACAAGATCTTTAAAAAAATATGGGAGGTCTGGTGTGCCTTTCTATGTTTATTGGGAGCCTGGTTTTGAGAACCCAAAAATTTTGCCTGCTATCCTAACTGAGCAAATCATTAAAAATAATCTCTAAAATATATACTTTGCCCATTCACTATCTGGGAAAGTGTTCTCATCTATTTTATGTCCATTCAGTAGATGTGAAAAACTTGGCTTAAATGGTTCTCTTATTGGCTTTTGTAAACTAGATCCCTTTGCAGAGTTGCATGATTTGCAAGAAGTAACAACATTTTCCCAGTTAGTAAGTCCATTTTTAGATTTAGGGATAACATGATCAAGAGTCAATTCGTTCCTAGAGAAGATATTTTGACAATATTGGCATGTATACATATCCCTTAAGAAAACATTTGATCTTGAAAACTTTACATAATTATGGAATTTGTGAAATCTCTTAAGCATAAGAATGCTTGGAAGCTCAATAGAAATCGATGGAGATCTTACATACTGATCATCATGAGCCTTAATTAAAATAACATTCCTTGCGAGTAAGAGTTTAATAGCAGTTTTCCAATTAATCACTGAAAGCGGAAAAAAGCTAACCGGCTTTCCATTCCCGTTAAGAAGAAGACAATCTCGTGACAAATTTTTTCCTATGTAAATTAAGTTTAAAAATACTATAATTGTCCCTTAAAACCAATTCAATACTTTTTACAAAAGTTTGGAGGAGAATATGGAAGGACCAGAATTTATTTTATTTGGATCAACACATTTGGCAGGTCTTGCAGTTATTTTTGCTGTTATGATTGCTTTACCAAAAATAACGAATAAATACTTTTCTGACAAAAAAGAATTAATTGGGAGGATTATAGGTTATCTAGCAATCTTTCATACTTTCTTTTCGCCATACAGTGATCTTTATCTTGTTGTTGAGCCTTACAGCTGGAAGGAAGTACTCCCATTCCATATGTGTGACTTTTCCTTAATCTTTATTGCAATTTATCTACTTGGAGGAAACAAATTCTTTTTCAATTGTGCATTCTTTTGGGGAATTGCTGGGGCCTCTATGGCGCTTCTTACTCCAGATATTCCTTATGGATTTCCAAGTATGAATTTCCTTATGTTCTTCTATGGTCACGGATTAATTCTTTTTGGTGTTTTTTATGCAGTTATTGCCCTTAATCAAAGACCATATTTCAATGAAATGAATAGAGTTATAGCATTTACATTGCTTTTGGCTATCCCAATATACTTCATCAATATTATTCTTGGTGAGCCTGCTAACTTTTGGTATCTAGCTGATAAGCCAGCTGGTGGAAGTATTATGGACTTTATGCCTGATCCACCTATGCATATCATATATACGCTTCCAATTGCACTTGCAGCATTTTATTTGGTTTATCTCCCTTATTTTATTAAAGATAGGGCAAAGTAGTAATTGTTAGAGCTTAAAAAAGAGCTTGAGAAGATTAAAGATTCCTATTCAAGGATTTCCGAAATTGTTTACCACACTCCTGTTCTTTCAAGCATAAGCATAAACAAAGCTTTAAAAGCGGAGATAACTTTCAAAGCTGAGTGCCTTCAAGAAACAGGTTCTTTTAAGTTAAGAGGAGCTTCTTCAGCAATATCAGCGCTCTCTGAAGAAGAAAAATCTAGAGGCGTAGTTGCTTTCTCATCAGGTAATCATGCCCAAGGGATTGCATATGCATCAAGGGAGCTTGGAACTAGCGCAAAAATAGTTATGCCTTTTGATGCACCAAAAATAAAAATACGGAAGACGCAGGAATATGGTGCAGAGGTAATTTTCTATGATAGAGATGAAGATAATAGAGAAGAGATTGGATTCAGTATTGCCATGGAAGAAGGAAGAAAACTTATTAAACCCTTCGATGATTTAAATGTAATTTATGGTCAAGGAACTGCTGCTTATGAAGTAATGAATGAAGTCGATATAAAGTTTGATATGTCAGTTATTTGTTGCAGCGGTGGAGGTTTAGCTGCAGGGACAGGAATTGTTCTAAAAAATAGCTTGAGTGATTGTCAGCTTTACACTGCTGAGCCAAAAGACTGGAATGATCACGAAAAATCATTCATGCAAAATAATATTGTTTCAATTATGACTCAAAAACATGGTCTGTGTGATGCGCTTGAAAACCCACAACCTGGAGAAATTACTTTTAGAATAAATTCTGCTCTAAATACAAAGGGTCTTTCAGCAAATGATAAATATATTATCGAGGCTATGAAAATTCTTTATGATGAATTTGATCTAATTGTTGAACCAAGTGGAGCTATTGGTCTGGCTTGTATACTTCAAAATAAAGAGATTTGTCAAAATAAAAAAATTTTCACTATTCTGTCAGGTGGAAATATAGATGCAAATAGATACAATGAGCTTTTAGGTATCAATAATGGATAACTTTTTAGCAATTTTAAATGAAGTTTGGATAAATGGTCTTCTTGGCGTAAGCATGACCAAAATTATTGCTGCGATTGCCGTCTTATTGTTATCTTTCCTTCTTAGAGGATTTGTAGTTACAGTCGTTGTTTCCTCTATTGAAAAACTTGCTAAGAGCACAGAATCCTCACTAGATGATGAAATCCTAAAAGCAGTTAAGAAACCCTTAAGTTATGTTCCTGTAACTATAGGTATATACATAGTAACGATGATTTTGCCTCTCGAGGGTGTTGCAGGTGATATATCTTCAAATATTGTTAAAGCTCTAATTATTTTTACAATTTTTTCTGCATTAGCAAATTC
>CAXGZN010000011.1:0-15645 GCA_964014565.1 uncultured Gammaproteobacteria bacterium | reverse complement strand
ATCGTTCAACTCTTCGGAGTCGGAAGTAAGCGAAAGCTGAAGGAACGCGCTAATCGTTCATCTCTTAGGAGACGGAAGTAGGTGAAAACCGAAGGAACGCCACCGTTAAACTGGTCGAGTTTAGCTTCAATTGTCCTGCAGACAAATTGCAAAATGAAAAAACTTTACGGGGAAATTTTATGAAAAATTATGTAAATCTTTTATTTAAAAAAATTATTCTTGCTTCATTTATTGGCTCCTTTGGCCTATCTTTGGTTGCTCAAGAAATTGAGGAAGTTGTAGTTACAGCTGAAAAGCGTTCTGAAAACCTCCAAGATATTTCTCAAGCTGTTACTGCATTGACAGAATCTGACATTGAAGAAAAGAATATCACAAGCTTTGTAGACTTGAGTGCAATTGTTCCAGGTGTAACTGTAGCAAAGAATGAAGGTTATAAAACTATCATCTCAATTAGAGGAGTTGGTAACGAAACCAATCAGAATGCTATCGCCGCACCTTCAGTAGCCTATCACATGGATGGAGTCTTTATTGCTTCACCTTTTGCACTTGGCACAGACTTTTTAGATGTTGAAAGAATTGAGGTTTTAAGAGGGCCTCAAGGGACACTTTTTGGGCAAAACTCTACTGGTGGTGCTGTAAATGTTATAAGCAAAGCACCTTCTATGGATGGCGGCTCAGGAAGAATGAATGTAACTTTTGGTGACTACAATCTCCGAAAGGTTAGCACCTCAAATAATTTTGTCGTAAATGATAAGATCGCAACTAGATTCTCTCTATCTTCATCAACTCGTGATGGGTTCACAAAGAATATTTATACAGGCCAAGATCTTGATGATGATAATAGTAAAAGTTTCAGAACTGACTGGATGTTCAATTTAAATGACACATCAAGCCTCAGAGTATTTGGACAATACTTTAAAGTGGATAGAAATGGTGCCGCAATAAGAGGTATCGATGACCAGTCTTCAGGAATGAGAAAACTATCCCAAGATACGATTTCTCAGCATGAACTATCATCATGGGTCCTAGCAGCTATATATGAATCAGATTTAGGCTTTGCTAATTTAAAAGCAATTGCCAGTGTGCAAGAAGATGATGTATTAGTTGTTAGAGATAATGATAGACACAACTATTTAGATCCAGTTCTTTCAATACCTGGCCTAGGTGCAGGCGCAACTTACCAAAGAGCTGAATTTACACCAGAAACTTCACTTGTTGATACAACAACTTTAGAGATAAACCTAATCTCTAACCAGCCTATTGAAGATAGACTGGATTGGACAGTAGGGATGTTCTATATGGATCATGAAATTGAGAATGTTATCAGAGGTTATCGAGACGATGACTTAGATGGAAGACTTAAATATTTATGTGATGAGTCTTTTGCTGATCCAAGCTACTGTTATGACCATGACTATGGCATTCCAGGAAGATTTGATATTTTTGGACCAGCTGCAGAAGTTGACTTCTTTACAGATGCAAACCCAGGAAGAGAATCATTTTCTATATATGGACAAACTACACTTTACGTAAGCGATACATTTAGAATCGTTTCAGGGCTTCGATATTCAGAAGACACCTTTACAACCGATGTAACAAACTTTTTAAACGTTGAAAGTTTTCAAGAAGAAGGTACAACCGATGAGGTCACATCAAGAGTTGTAGGAGAATTTGACTTATCAGAAGACACAATGCTTTATGTCGCCTTGGCAAGGGGCTTCAAACCTGGCGGAAGTAACTTAACATTCGGATTTACTGAAGAAGAAGATGCAATTGCTGGTAGACCTATTGCTCCAGCAATGGTGTTCCCAACTTTTGAAAGCGAAACTGTAGAGTCAGTTGAGCTTGGGCTCAAATCTACTTTTGCAGATGGAAAAGCTAGAGCAAATTTAGCAGCATTTTCATACACTTATGAGAATCTCCAGTTTCAAGCCACTGATCCAGACCCATATAGAGGAGGTGTAGCAAATATACCTGAATCTGAAATGTCTGGTTTAGAGGTAGAGTTTACTGGGTTTGTAACAGACTCCCTAAGCATAGATATGAACTTAGCATTCTTAGAGTCGGAAGTAACTTCTGACTACGAGGTTCTAGATAACGTAGATGCATATCAATATTTCTTTGGCCAAGAAGATTTAAGATATGGACTAAGAGAGAACGTTAGAGGAAATCAGTTAGCTAAAACGCCTGAACTCACTGCAGACATTTTAATTAAACATGAAACTAATTTACCTTCTGGGAATACTCTCACAACAACTGCTCAATATGTTAGAAGAGGAGAGTTCCAGCAACGGGTCTCCAATAACCCAATTGTTGATGACATAAAACCTTATACAATCGGTAATCTAACTACGAGTATTGGTTTCAGTGACAGTCTTGCTGTTGATTTCATGGTACTTAATGTAACTGACGAAAGTGGTGTGAATTCAAGTATGACAGACGTATTTGGTGTTGCAGCAACAGGACTTGAGCTTATACCACCAAGACAAGTTATGACGAGGTTAAGATATAGCTTCTAGCAAACTATTTAAGCGCTGCTAGTTTATATATTGGGTCTGTTTGGAGTAATATACGCTTTATGGAAAAGCATTTTATCCAAGCAGACCAACTACTCAAGGACTCATATAACCTAGCCTGGAAAATTTTTGAGAGTGGCTTTAAGCCAAATTATATTATTGGTGTATGGAGGGGTGGAGCTCCGATAGGAATAGCAGTCCAAGAGTTTTTAGATTTCCTTGGTGTCCCTTCCGATCATATTGCCATTAGAACTTCATATTATTCAGGGATTGATTCAAGAAGGGATGAAGTCCAAGTATATGGACTTAACTACGTAATAAGAAAACTAGAATCAGAAGACTCTCTTTTGATTGTTGATGATGTCTACGATACAGGTATGTCCATTAATAAAGTAATAACTGACCTTAAGTCAGCTTGCAAAAAGAACACACCCGAGATAAGAATTGCTACGCCATACTTCAAACCAGGAAAAAATAAAACAGACAGAATCCCAGACTATCATATCCATGAGACAGATCAGTGGCTTGTATTTCCTCATGAACTCCAAGGGCTTTCAATGGATGAGATTAAAGCCAATAAACCAGAGCTGCAGTCTTTAGTTGAGCATATTGAAGCTTTAAAAACTAAATGACAAATCTCACTGTCGCAGAGGTTTACGCAATAGGGCTACCTATTATCTATGGAATGATTGCTCTAGAAGCAATATTTTCATCTCTTACCAATAAGTCTTTTTACAGGCTTGATGATACTTTATGTACAGCTGGCTTACTCATTGGAAATATATTAATAGGATCTGCAGCAAAAGGTCTTTCTTTTGCAGTTCATATTTTTCTTTATCAGTTTAGAGTCATAGATTTGGCCAGTCTTATACCCCTGTGGCTAATGTGGGTATTAGCTTTTGTTTTAATAGACTTAGTTTTTTATATTTATCACAGGCTTTCACACAGGGTAAGATTTCTTTGGGCTATTCACATGAGTCATCACTCCAGTGAGGAAATGAACTTCGCGGTTTCATTAAGACAGGCATGGTTTGCACCATTGTCAAAACTTCCATTCTTTGCAGTGCTTCCATTATTAGGAATGGATCCGACCATTCTTGTTATAGCAGGAGTTATAAGCACACTTTGGGGCGTAGTGGGACACACCCAAATAGTTGATAAGCTCGGACCTTTAGAAGTTATTTTTAACACACCTTCTCATCACAGGGTTCATCATGGTGCAAACAAAGAGTATATTGACAAAAACTATGGGAACCTTTTTATTGTTTGGGACAAAATGTTCGGCACATTTGAACCCGAGAAAGCCCCGGTCAAATATGGATTAGTTAATAATGTTAATACATTTAATCCAGTGAAGATCACCTTTATGGGGTGGAGCGCTATTTTTAAAGATATTAAAAAAGCGAAAACAGTTAAAGAAGCTTTATCGCTGACATTTGGGCCGCCAAATACTAAATTAAGAGGCGGCTCATTTTAATCAATCAAGGGCGTCGTTTATTTTCCAATTTAAATAATCAAAGTGCCCCTTTACCATATCATTGCCATATGCTGAATTTGTGAAGTTCTTTATCTTATTTAACGAGCTGAAGATTGCCGCTCTTGAGATTTCATCATAACTTCCATCATCCATAGCTGCGATTAAGCCATCAACATAAGCTGATTGAAGATTCATTTTAAATGTTCCAGGAACCTCTCTTGGCACAAAGATACCATTAAAGATATCTTCTAGAACTTCATTTGGTAAATATTTATTACCATACTGAGAGCTGTCTGTAAGTCTCTTCATTACCCTTGGGTGAAGAATAAAGCTAAGAGAACTCATCTGCATCCTTAAAACAAGATCATGGATCTTTGGATCATTATCAGAGTTTCCATAACTTGCAGCTCTTTTTTCTGCTTGAAGAAGCTTCAATATTTCTGGGTCAAAGGTAAAAGCATCATTTGCAAATAGTTCAGCATTAAGAACTTCCATTGCTCTTTTTTGTTCACTATATGGAACCACTTCAAAAGGCGTCATATTTTCATCTTGCCCCATAACAAGCCTATTGGAATAAACTCCTCCAATTTGAATTGCAACTGATTCAAGAAACCTTCCTTTGTCTCTAACCAGGCTATCGAATGTACCTTTGAATTCAGAGTAAGTTGATCCTGGCTCATTAAAGATTTCTGGTAATTCGGCAATTTTCTTATCAATCGTTTGAATCCTTTGAACTGTATAAGTTATTGGATCATTTGACATGTCATACCTTTTATTTCTTGGATCAGTATTTCTTCCAGGAGAGCCCATTGCATCGTCATCGGTACCAAATAGTAGTTCAGGTTTTGTTGACTGAGCTAACAAATCACTTCTTTCTTGTTCGGTCATATCCGGGGTATAACCAAAAACAACAGCCCAGATATCATAAAAACCAGGCTCAGTTGGGAAGTAATTTCCTTGTTCGATACCCTCTGGTGCAATATTGATTGGATCATAGTCCATAACAGATCCGATATGATTTTTGCCAGTCACGCTTTTGTCATGAATTTCAGTAGGCCCATACAACCAACTCGCTTTAAAATTATGACGCAGACCAAGAGTATGACCAATTTCATGGAGCGTTAAAGACACAATCCACTGTCTTAATGGATCATTTTCTTCATCGTAGCCCCAAATCTTTCTGAGCCTGTACCCATAACTGATGGAATTAAATTCTTGCACAATATCAGCAGCTATCATTTCCCCAGTTCGAGGATTTGCAACGCTTGGACCATATCCAGAATATCTTGGAGAGGGAGTTGAAGCCCAACGAATAACATTGTACTGAACATCACCTGCATCCCACTCAGCATCATCTGGCTGTATTTTTGCTACAACAGCATTTTTAAATCCTGCTTTCTCAAAAGCAATATTCCAAAGCTCAATTGCTTCAACAACAAATGGTTTGATTTCTTCAGGTGTTGAGTTTTCTACCCAGAAAACAATAGGATTTACTGGTTCAGAAATCTCTGCTGTAGGATCCTTCTTTATCAAACGCCATCTATTAATTAGATCCTTGCCCTTAAAATAATCATAAGTGCTTAAATCAGTGATCTTTGTTGAGAAATATCCTACTCGTTGATCAGCAACTCTTGGCTCATAATTATCATCTGGCATTTCGACAAACATATGCCTAGCTACGATGCTCGAATATCTTGCATCCGGCACTGCGTCAACTGAACCCTTTGGACTAGGATTAAAGAAGCCATAAGTAACCTCTATTGAAGTATTTTTTGGATAGTTTTTTACTCTGCTGATATAAGTTTTTTTATCATCAATTCTTCCAAGAATAAGACTGTAATACTCCGCATACTCTTTTGGTGGAGTAAGTCCAACAAGCATTTCACCGAGAAATAACTTATCGATATTTATTAAGTATCTTCCTTCCTCTTCTATCTTTACCTCAAACCTGCCGACAAATGATTCCAGTATGTTTGTTAAAGTAGATTTTGAGATATTGTTTGAATCATCATAGTTAAAGACTGTATTTTTCTTATAAAGGGCTATGTCATCCTTAAATTTTCTAAACTCTAGTACAGAACTGTCTCCCATATCTCCACCACTTGCTCCACCTGCTTGAGCGCCACTTATAATGTAGTAAAAATAGATAAACTCCTTTGAGAGATTTCCTTCTTCAATAATTGTGTAGTAAGTGTCTTCTTCTGTTTCATAATAAATATCGAGCATTCCCTCAATAACTTCAAATTCTCCTTCCTCAATGAATTCACTAATAGTTGGTTCTTTATCTTCTTCAGCTTCCTCACCAGATGATTCTTCTGTAACTTCTTCTACAACCTCTTCTGATTCTTTAGGAGCTTCTTTAACCTCTTCGTCTGCAAAGGAAACATAGGAAAAAGCTAATAATAAACTTAACAAATAACTGATATTTTTCATTTTCTACCTCGTAAACTAGGTGGTTATTCTAATGGTCAAGCTATCAACATGCAATCTGATAGATGTTAATATGTTCATATGGATAAAATATATGATTTTGTAATTATAGGGGCAGGTTCTGCAGGCTGCGTTTTAGCTAATAGACTTAGCGCTGATCCAAATACTAAAGTTTGTATTATGGAAGCTGGGAAAAAAGATACAGATCCAAGAATCCATATACCAATAGGTTTTGCATTCTTTGGTCCAGATAATCCTGTTAGTTGGAATTATGAGACGGTTCCTCAAAAAGAATTTGAAGAGGTGATAGTAGCTGAACCAGCAGCTGAGGTTGTTGATACAACTGGAGGTGTTCACTCAATCAAGCAAGAAGTTAAAGAACATAGGCGTGGCGCACAACCAAGAGGAAAAACACTTGGCGGCTCAAGCTCAATAAATGCAATGCTATATGTTCGAGGTCACAGATGGGACTATGATCACTGGGCTAGTCTAGGAAATGAGGGATGGTCATATGATGAGATCCTAAAATATTTTAAGAAGGCAGAACATAATGAAACGTTTGATGATGAGTTTCATGGGCAAGGAGGCCCACTTAATGTTTCAAAGATAAGACATGAAAATAAACCAACAAAAGACTTTGTTGAAGCTGGATCAAAACTTTACAAAGAAAATGAAGACTTCAACGGCGGTGAGCAAGAGGGCATAGGCTTCTACCAAACCACACAAAAAGACGGCAAAAGATGCAGTGCCGCGAAAGCATATTTAGTGCCTGCTTTAGATAGACCGAACTTGACTGTAATTACTGAAGCAAATGTAAACAAGATCCTTATTGATAATAACAAGGCTTCTGGAGTTGAATATATAGATGCAGAAGGAGAATCTCACATCATATCAGCCTCAAAAGAAGTACTTCTTTGTTCAGGCGCTTTTGGTTCTCCCCAAATATTGCTGAGATCGGGAGTAGGACCAAGAGAAGAAATTGAGAAACATGGTATAGAACACAAGGTAGATCTTCCTGGGGTAGGAAAAAATCTTCAAGATCACATTGACTATCTTACTGTGCACAAATATAACTCTATGCAGTTTATTGGAACCTCAATAAAAGCATTCTTAATAAAATATCCAATTGAGGTATTAAAGTACATATTTAAGAAAACTGGGTTATTCACCTCGACCATTGCAGAAGCAGGCGGCTTTATAAAATCTAATGAGACAAAAGAAATTCCAGACATACAGCTTCACTTTGCGCCTGCTATGGTTGTCGATCATGGCAGAACTCAAGTATGGGGACATGGATTTAGCTGTCATAGTTGTTTGTTGAGACCAAAGTCTAGGGGAACAGTTACACTAAAGTCTGCAGACCCAATGGAAGATCCTTTGATAGATCCAAAGTTTTTATCTCATCCTGATGATATGAAAGATATGATCGAAGGATACAAAAAGATGATGGGGATCTTAAATATGGAACCAGTAAATAAGTATATAAAACAGCACTGTCAAAGACCGATTGATATAAATGATGATGCTGACATTGAAAAGGCTATTCGTGAAGGAGCAGATACTGTCTATCACCCTGTAGGAACATGCAAGATGGGCAACGACGATGAGGCTGTCGTCAATCAAAGACTGAAAGTTCATAAAGTTGAAGGTTTAAGAGTTGTAGATGCATCAATTATGCCAACACTAATCGGAGGCAACACTAATGCACCAACCATAATGATTGGTGAAAAAGCCTCTGATATGATTTTACAAGACTGGGCAAGCGCTTAATGACAGAGAGCGGACGCTGTCAGTGCGGAGAGATTGAGTATTCGTTTGAGAGAGATAAAATCATTTCTGGACATCATTGTCACTGCAAAGATTGCCAAAGAGCCACAGGGTCTGGAAAAGCTACTATTCTAGTGATTTCAAAGAAAAATCTCTCAATAAGCGGCGAACCAAAATACTTTGAAAGTGTTGGCAATCAAGGTATGCATATAAATAGAGGATTTTGTGAAAAATGCGGGTCAGGAATTCTAAGCTTTGCTAAAGAGCTTGATAGAGTAATATTTATAAAAGCAGGCACATTAGACGATTCAAGCTGGGTTACTATTGATTCAAACTACTTTACTGAATCAGCTGATGACTGGAATAAGCCCGATGACCATATTAAGAGCTTTAACCAGAATCCAAATCTATTTGAAAATATTAAAACAGTCCTTAAATCATTTATGTAATTTATGAATGAAGCACTCAAAAATATTTTAGAAAGAAACTCACATCGTAATTTGGTAGAGCCTATTCCATCAAAAGATGAAATGGAGAAAGTTTTTCAGGCTGCTTTGAGAGCACCGGATCATGCATGGCTTAGACCTTCAAGCTTCATTCAGATAAGCGGAGATGGCCTCCAAAAACTTTCAGATATTTTTGTTGATTTTGCTGAAGAAAATTTTGATGATCTAACAGAAGAGAGAATAGAAAAATATAGAAATGCTCCTTTTAGGGCTCCATTAATTGTGGTGCTCGTGTCTTCAAAGAAAGATCATCCAAAAGTACCAGAAATGGAGCAAATAATATCAACAGGAACAGCAGGACAAAACATCATGCTTGCATTAAACGCATTAGGGTATGGAGCAATTTGGAGGACTGGAAGTTTTGCATTTAACAATAAGATTTCAGATAAATTTGGCTTAAACGAAAACCAAACAATCATTGGATATATCTATATTGGTACTCCAACAGGCAAGAAGAAATCATTACCTGAAATGAATACTAATGACTATATTTCCATTTGGGATTGAATTCTTTAATGAATAAAAAAGTTTTTTTCATACCCCTTGCTGTTTCCTTCCTTTTTTTTGTTATTTATCTTTTATTAGCTCAAACAGGGAACTTCCTTTCCGTAGAGCCAGGCTACAGCATTAATGATGTTTCACGTTGGTGTGAGAGGATTAGTGGAGGTTACTTTCGGGAGCCAAGTAATGCTCTTTCTAATATAGGATTTATTACTACCGGACTAATAATGTTCTGGGTTCTATCCAGAGAGTCGAGGGGCAAATCAAGATTTCATGGCGCCTCACCAACGGCCATAATATTTGCATCTGCCGCATTATTTTTGGGGCCAGGATCACTACTTATGCATGGAACTCACACTGCATGGGGCCAATGGGCTGATTGGTTAAGTATGATAATGTTTATTTCAATTCCTTGGCTTGTAAATATTTTTGTTATTAAAGATTATTCAGAAAATGTTTTTGCAAAGACTTATGTTTCTTACATCACAATTTATGCATTGATAAGCTGGAACTTTGGGAGCGACCTTGGCATTGGTATAAATTTATGGTTTTTATCAATAGCTTTATGGGTAATCACTGAAGCATTGCAACACTTTTATTCACCACTTCTTAGATTGCTATCAGGCTTTATAGGCTTTTTAGTTGCATCAGTCTTTGGAGTCTTTCCTAATGAGATTTTTGCAAATTTTAGTGAATACTGGTGGACCATCTTATTTTGGATACCAGCAATTTTTATTAATAAGAAATCACTCATGAGAAAGACTAGATTTAGGTGGTTTTGGTTTGGAATGTTTACTTATTTGACAGCATTTGCAATCTGGCTTCAGGGCTATCCTAATACAGATTTCTGTAATCCAGACTCCATAGTGCAGGCACATGCTTTGTGGCATATTCTTTCCTCAATAGCCACATTATTTTTCTTCTTTTATTTTAGGAGTCTAAGACTGACATGAAATCACTTAATGACAAGATAACTTTCGCTTCTGGTCATCAAATGAAAAATAGATTTATGCTCGCACCTCTCACTAACACTCAAAGCCATGAAGATGGAGTGCTTTCAGATGACGAATATCATTGGCTGACAAAGAGGGCACAAGGTGGCTTTGGTATAACAATGTCTTGTGCATCTCATGTTCAAGATATAGGTAAAGGATTTCCTGGGCAATTAGGAATTTTTGATGACAAACACATTGATGGTTTAACAAGACTTACTTCCGAAATTAAAAAGCATGAAAGTCTGGCAATTGCTCAACTCCATCATGCCGGAATGCGTTCCCCGGAGGAACTGATAAATACTCAACCTGTATGCCCATCGGATGACAGTAATACAGGCGCAAGAAGTTTATCTTTTGAAGAAGTTATACAACTCCGAGAAGATTTTATAGCTGCAGCGGTTAGGGCTAAAAAATCTGGCTATCAAGGAGTCGAAATACACGGAGCTCATGGTTATATACTTTCTCAATTTTTATCATCTGAAATTAATAGACGCCAGGATGAATATGGTGGTTCTAATGAAAACAGATCAAGGATTATTTTTGAGATAGTTGAGGGCATAAGAAATAACTGCGGCAAAGATTTTATTCTAGGGGTTCGACTTTCACCAGAAGGATTTGGATTAAAGCTTGGGGAGATAAAAGAGGTTTGTGAGGAACTTATAGCCTTAAATAATATTGATTTCTTGGATATGTCACTTTGGGATTCATTTAAAGACCCAAATGAAGAAGAATATAAAGGAAAAAATTTATTACAGCATTTCACAGACATGGATTTTGGCAACACAATGCTTACAGTAGCCGGCAACATAAGATCAGGCGAAAGTGTTATGAAAATATTAGAAAAGGATGTTGATTTCGTAACAGTGGGAAGGGCCGGCATACTTCATCATGACTTCCCCAAGAGAGTGATAGCAAATGAAAGTTTTGAACCAATAGAGCTACCCGTTTCTAAAGAGCATCTTACCCAAGAAGGCCTAAGTGAAACTTTCATAAAATACATGCAGAGATGGCAAGGTTTTGTTGAAGAATAAAAGATTGTGAAGTTTTATCTATTATTTGTCCTTTTAATTATTCCATTAGAGTTACTTTCCTTAAATCTTTATGAGCTAGACCCTAATAAGGAATATCTTAAATCTGGTCAGAAGCTTATGGATCTCGATTTTGGTCTTCATGATCTTGAAGCCAACCAAGCAGGCAAAGAAATCCTGATTGGCATTCATGGCCGTGACAGCAGAGGATTTGAATGGATCTATCCACTTCAGACTATAGATAATGAAGTCACAAAGACTTATTTTTTTCGGTGGGATACAACAAAATGTCCACAAAAAACCATTCCAATTTTTATGAAAGAAATTTTAGCAATGAAAGACATCGAAAAAATTACAATTTTGGGACATAGTTATGGAGGCATACTTTCTTCATTATTACTTAATGAGATAGAGGCTATAGAAACAGAGATTCATGTTATAGCTGCACCTTTAGCAAGCAATGACTTACAAAAATACTGTGGCTACGAACATCCAACATCAAAAAATAACAATATTTCCTACTTCCAATGGAGAACGGTTAAAAAACTAGATTATGCTTTTAATAGCTTTGATTATGATCCTCAGTTAATAGATTTCAAAGAGTCCAGCGTTATTATGCTTCCACGCCAATATAGAGGAAAAAGATTAGGACATCTTTGGTCAATCAGTTGGGTGGCAGATAATATTAATCTAGATTAGTAAATTCAATACTAAGCCTCCATAAAAATGACAATCCAAGACCTTTTTTGTAAACTTTTAAGTATGCCAATAAAGAAATATTTATTTATACCAATAATTCTTATCTCAGGATTTTTAGCTGCTCAAGACCTTAAAGAGAAACTTCAGGCTGATCTAGACCCTTTAATGGAAAAAGTTATTGAATGGCGCCATGATATCCATGAGTTTCCAGAGCTAGGTAATAGAGAGTTTAGAACTTCAAAAAAAGTTGCTGAGCACTTAGTATCGCTCGGAGTAGAGGTAGAAACTGGAATCGCTTATACCGGAGTTGTAGGATTAATAAGAGGTGGGAAACCTGGACCAACAATTGCCCTTAGAGCAGATATGGATGCATTACCAGTTACTGAACAAACTGGATTACCGTTCGCTTCTAAGCAAAGAACAAAGTATTTAGGTCAAGATGTCGGAGTTATGCATGCATGTGGTCATGATGCCCATGTTGCTATCTTAATGGGAGCTGCAGAGTTTCTTGCTAAAAATAAAAAGAATCTAGAGGGCGACATAATGCTTATATTTCAGCCGGCTGAAGAGGGTGCTCCTGAGGGTGAGGGCGGTGGAGCTGAACTTATGCTTGCTGAAGGAATATTTGAAAGATATAAACCTGAAGTAATATTCGGGCTTCATGTCACTAATTCACGACATGGTCATCTTGGTGTCTTGCCTGGTCCAGCAATGGCTGCTGCATCCTCCTACAGAATTACCATCAATGGCGTCCAAGCACATGGATCAAGACCATGGGATAGCGTTGATCCAATCATGGCAACTGCGCAATTAATAGAGTCATTAAATACTGTTGTAAGTAGAAGAATAAATATTATTAACAACCCTGCAGTAATTTCAGTAGGAATGGTTCAAGCTGGAACAAGGAACAACATTATCCCTGACAAATCACAAATTACAGGAACTATCAGAACATTTGATCCAGACTTGCGTGCTGAGATTTATGATGAGATCAGACAGATAGCTCGAGGAGTTGCAGAAGGAACTGGAACAAAGGTTGATGTCGAGTTTGATGTTGGCGGTTTTTATCCAGTTACTTTTAATAATGTAGACTTAACAAATAAATACTCGCAAACACTATCAGAAGCTGCTGACGGTAAATTCTTTATTCTTGATAAACCGACAACAGGCGCTGAAGATTTTTCTTTCTTTTCCCAGCAAATACCAGGCATGTACTTTTGGTTAGGTGTAAACGAGCCAGGTGTTGATGTAGCTCCTGGAAACCACACACCATTCTTTAAAATAGATGATCGAGCTTTAGATGAAGGAGTTAAAGCAATGGTTTATTTAGCTCTAGATTACGCAAGCAACAACTAAAATCCATAAGTAGCTGGATCAACAACAAAGTCGAAAGACTTAGAGGCCCCACAGCTATCAAAATCACCTGAATAATATCCTATTTCTAGATGGAGATGTCTTCCTTCACTTCTTCCAGAGTTGCCCATAAGCCCAACAATTTCATCTTTTTTAACTTTATCCCCAACTCTTTTATAAACTCCATCAAACCTCATGTGACCATATCTTGAGTAAATATTATTCCCATGATCAATTACTAAATGATTGCCCCAGCCTGCACCACACTCCCGCAACACTGTGTTATCTGAAAACTGTGTGCTTGACGGACATCCAGTCCTTGCATAAACAACAACTCCTTTAGCTATTGTGTGTATGGGTATATCAGATAAATCTCTATCAATATTGAATAAATCCAAGCCCTCATGTTCAGCAAGATCTCCTAAAGGACCACTAAACTCTCCTCTTGTTTGGTAGGTAGCTATGAATGAAGAAAAATCTAAATTAATATCTTTTTCTCCAACAATCTGAACATTAGCAAATTCCTCCTCTTGGCTTTCATATACTAAGCATGTTGGATTTTCTTTTTCCTGTGAGCAAGTAGATAGGAGAATAGAAAAAAAAATTAAAAATAGATTAAAACGGCTATTCATTTACTGGTATATTAAGTTTTTTAATTCTATTACTTAGGAGCTTATATGCCTATACCAGATTCAATAAAAGATAATATTTCTATACCCGTCATCGGAGCACCTTTATTTCTTATCTCTGTTCCTGATTTGGTAATAGCGCAATGTAAAGCAGGGATAATTGGATCTTTTCCAGCGCTTAATGCGCGACCACAGCATGTACTAGAGGAGTGGATTGTAAGAATTAAAACAGAATTAAAAGAGTATCAAGAACAAAACCCGGACAAAAAGGTAGCACCTTTTGCAGTAAATCAAATTTGCCATGGATCAAACGATAGATTGCAGGGCGATATGGAAATTTGCGTAAAGCATGAGGTGCCAATAATTATTACTTCATTGAGACCACCTGCAGAAGTTGTTGAGGCTGCCCATAGCTATGGAGGTTTAGTTTTCCACGACGTCATTAATGTCAGGCATGCAAAAAAAGCTGCTGATATGGGTGTCGATGGCTTAATTTTAGTTTGCGCTGGAGCAGGAGGTCATGCAGGGGCATTATCTCCTTTTGCTCTTCTAAGAGAAGTAAAATCTTGGTTCGATGGAACTATTATTTTATCAGGATCCATAGGAGACGGTTATTCTGTTGCATCTGCGCTCGCACTCGGTGCTGATTTCGCTTATTTAGGAACAAGATTTATTGCAACACATGAAGCAAATGCTGAGCCAGAGTATAAACAGATGTTAATTGAAAGCTCCGCTAACGATATAGTGTATTCAAACTTATTTACTGGTGTCCTAGGTAATTACCTAAAGCCTTCTATTCAAAATGCTGGTCTTGATCCAGATAATCTTCCAACTGCAGATAAATCTGCTATGAACTTCGGCTCTGGTGGTAATACAGATTCAAAGGCATGGAAAGATATATGGGGATCAGGCCAAGGAATTGGTCTTATAGAAGACGCCCCAACCGTTGAATCTTTGGTTGAAAGAATAAGATCTGAATTTAGTGAGGCTACTTCAGAGTTTAATGATAAAGCGAAAATTTCGTGAAAATAGATCTATATTTTTCATATAGGAGCCCTTACTCATATTTGATTCTTCCTAGAATGCTTAAGCTCAAAGAGAAGTATGATATAGAAATAAACTTCAAGGTTGTTTATCCAATAGCAATCAGAATGCCTGAGTGGTTTGAAGGTAAGAATATTTTTACATTCTTCTTCTTTAAAATGATAGATATGAGACTACAAGCTAAAAAGCTTGGGATTCCTTTTGCATCAAAGCTTAAACCAGATCCTATTAGGCAAAATATTATGACCGGGAAGATATCAAGCCATCAACCTTATATATTTGATATTTGTCATTTAGGACAAATGGCACAAATGAAGGGTGTAGGTATGGAATTTGCTTTTGAGGTTTCAAGCTTAATCTTTGGAGGAGTTGAGAACTGGAATACGGACGAAAATTTATCAGGAGCTGCCAAGAAGGTTGGGTTAGATCTTAATCAACTAAGGGAGAGCGTTAGCGTACATGAAGAAGAAATTATCGGACAAATAAAACAAAACCAGGTTGATCAATTGAATGCTGGCCATCACGGCGTCCCACTAACAGTTATTGGAGACAAGCATTTTTTTGGTCAGGATCAATTTGATAAAATAATGGAAACACTAAAAGAAAACGGACTTAAAGAAAGATAACTAGATGCTAAAAGTTGGGTTTATAGGTCTTGGGACTATGGGATTCCCGATTGCAGGCCACATATCAAAATCTT